>JAGTVB010000239.1 GCA_018224385.1 Gammaproteobacteria bacterium | reverse complement strand
TTTGGCTTCGGCTTGAGTGCGGTCATAGAAGCGGCTGCAAAATCCTTCTGCGCTGGGCCATAGCGGCGGTTGCGTGGCGCCGGCTTCACGCCCGCCACCGGGCTGCGCCGTCTGGGCCCAGGCCGCCGCCACGAAGCAAGGCGCTCAACCGGCCGCCTTCACATAGATTGGGGCAAAGGGCTTGGTCTGGACCAGTTCGATCAGCGATTCCTTCACCAACTCCAGCACGGCCAGCAGGGTGACAATCACACCGCGGCGGCCTTCTTCGGCGGTAAAGAAAGTCGTGAACTCGGTGAATCCCTCCTGGCGCACCGCCGACAGAATACGCGTCATGCGCTCGCGCACCGACAGGGGTTCGAGCCTCACGTGGTGATGGGAAAACATCGCCGCGCGGGCCAGGACGTCCTTGAGCGCAAACAGCAGCTCCGGGAGCTCCACATGAGGCTCGGGCTTGGCAAATCGATTGCCCGGCGCAACCACCTTGAGCTCGAAGACCTCCCGCCCGACCCGCGGCAAATCGTCGAGCGCCGCCGCCGCCGTCTTGAAGCGCTCATATTCCTGCAAGCGCCGCACCAGCTCAGCACGGGGATCCGCCTCCTCGTTGTCCGACTGCGGGCGCGGCAGGAGCATCCGCGATTTGATCTCGACCAGAATCGCGGCCATCAGCAGATATTCGGCAACCAGCTCGAAGCGCACTTCTCCGCTCGGCCTGGGAACGACATCGGTGGCCATGGGGTGCTGCTCGGCGTCCTCGGCCGTAACCGCGCTCATCATCAGGTCCACGTACCCCATGTACTGCTTCGTGACCTGAGCAATCGGAATATCCAGGATGTTCAGATTCTGGCGTTTGATGAGGTACAGCAGGAGGTCGAGGGGACCCTCGAAAGCCTCGAGAAACACTTCCAGGGCATCCGGAGGAATGTAAAGCCCGCGCGGCACCTCGGTGAAGGGAACCCCGCGCACGGTGGCCAGCGGAGCGCCCTGCGGCGCCAAGGCCAGCAACGCTTCGTCCGGACTCTCCCGGTCCGTGGGCGCACTCATCGATAAACTAACTGCATGGCGTGGCGCACCTCGTCGAGGGTTTCGCGCGCGACGTCGCGGGCGGCATCGCAGCCCTCTGCAATGATGCCCCGCACCGTCTCCGGCTGGTCCAGATACTCCGCCGCCTTCTCTCTAAGCGGGCGCTGCTCGGCGAGCACGGCATCGATCACCGGTTGTTTACAATCCAGGCAACCAATCCCTGCGCTGCGACAACCCTCCTCGACCCAGCGTCGGGTGTCCTCCGTGGAATAGATCTTATGCAGTTGCCAAACCGGGCATTTCTCGGGCTCTCCGGGATCAATGCGGCGAACGCGCGCCGGATCCGTCGGCATGGTACGAAGCTTCTTGCGTACCGATTCCGGATCTTCGCGCAGCCCGATGGTGTTTCCGTAGGATTTCGACATCTTCTGGCCATCCAGGCCGGGCATCTTGGAAGTCGGAGTCAGCCAGGCCTCCGGCTCTGGCAGAATGATCTTGCCGCCTCCCTCCAGATAGCCGTACAAGCGCTCCCGATCACCCACACTGATGTTTTGCGCGGTTTCGAGCAATGCCCGGGCCTTATCCACGGCCTCCTCATCACCTTGCTCTTGATAGCTCTTGCGCAGGCTGCGGTAAAAGCGGGCATTGCGCTTGCCCAGCTTGCGAATCGCGGCCTCGGCCTTGTCCTCGAAGCCGGGATCACGTCCATAGAGATAATTAAAGCGCCGGGCCAGTTCCCGGGTCAGCTCGATGTGGGCCACCTGGTCCTCGCCCACCGGCACCAGACCCGCTCGATAAGCCAAAATGTCGGCACTCTGCAGCAAGGGATACCCAAGGAATCCGTAGGTTGCCAAGTCCTTCTCCTTGAGCTGGGTCTGCTGCTCGCGATAAGTAGGCACCCGCTCCAGCCACCCGAGCGGCACGATCATGGAAAGCAACAGGTGCAGCTCGGCGTGCTCGGGCACTCGCGATTGGATGAACAAGGTCGCGGCCCCGGGGTCGATACCCGCCGCCAACCAATCGATGACCATGTCCCAAAGATTCGCCCCAATAACTTGGGGGTCCTCGTAGTGCGTAGTCAGCGCGTGCCAATCCGCGACGAAGAAGAAGCACTCGTACTCATGTTGCAACTGCACCCAGCTCTTGAGCACACCGTGATAGTGCCCGAGATGCAAGGGCCCCGTAGGTCGCATACCCGAAATTACACGCTGATAATGTGCCGGTAGGGGGGCCAAGTCATGCTCCAAACAACATGAGCAACACCGCCTGAAAGACTTCGGACGGGATGCCAGCCAGGAACGATAAGGCGACCTGAACCGTCGCGATGGCAGGCCAGATCACCTTTCCCAATAGCCCGGTGAACAATAGTACCAATAAGATGATAAGGCCATAAGGCTCGAGGCGGCCGAGCTGCCAGGCCAGCCGATTCGGCAGCAGCCCCGCCAGCACCCGACCGCCATCGAGTGGCGGCAGAGGAAAGAGATTTAACACGAAGAGTATGGCATTGATGAAAATGCCGGCAATACCCATGAAGATCAACGGTTCGGCAATCCAGGAAAAAGTGCCGTGCAGCGCCACACCGGTCTTCACCAGTAACGCCCAGAACAACGCCATGAGCAGATTGGCGCTCGGCCCTGCCAACGCCACCAACGCCATATCTCGCTTGGGCTGCTTTAGGTTTTGCCAGGTAACCGGCACGGGCTTCGCCCAGCCGAAGATGACCCCGCCGAACAGCAGCAAGATTCCCGGCACCAACACGGTACCGAACGGATCAACGTGTTTGAGCGGATTCAGCGTCAGGCGACCGAGCATCATCGCCGTCGGATCCCCGAGCTGCCTTGCGACCCACCCGTGGGCCACTTCATGCACCGTGATGCCAAACAACACAGGCAAGAACCAGATCGCGATCCGTTGCGCGAGATTGAGTTCGTCCATCAAGGGCTGCCGCCGGTCTGACTATCGAAGTCGATTCCGGGCGCATCGCCGAGGCCCCGACGCAGCAGACGGGGAAGGTCGCTGGTGAGATCGATGACGGTGGTGGGCTCAATGCCACCGGGGCCCCCATCGATCACCAGTTCGATCTGGGCGCCGAGGGATTCCTGGATGGCTTCGGGATCGGTCATGGGCAAATCGGCCCCCGGCGGTATCAGGGTCGAGCTCATCAACGGCTCCCCCAGGCTGCGCAGCAGCGCCTGGGCGATAATCTGGTCAGGGATGCGAATGCCGACCGTCTTGCGGCGCGGATCCTGTAAACGTCGCGGAACCTCGCGGGTTGCTTTGAGCACAAAGGTGTAGGGGCCCGGAGTCAACGACCGCAGGAGACGATAGGCGCTATTGTCCACTCTCGCATAGCTGGCAATCTCAGACAGATCGCGGCACAGCAAAGTAAAGTGCTTGAGCGGATCGATCTGCCGGATGCGCCGAATGCGCTCCATCGCCGTCTTGTTCCCCATGTGGCACCCCAAGGCGTAGCAGGAATCGGTAGGATAGGCGATCAGCCCCCCGGCCCGCACCACCGCCACGGCCTGGGCAATGAGGCGGGGCTGCGGATCCTTGGGGTGTACATGGAAGAATTGGCCCATTGCTTGGCAGGTCACCCGAGGGCCTTGCCGAAAACAGCGGCGAGACCAGTCCCATACCCGAAAAAGGGTAAGTCTAGCCGATTATCCAGCGGCTGTCCTTTGGCCTGCAAGGCAAGTGGCAGCGATTTGACCAGCCCCTGTTATAATTTCACGGACAGCGCTCGCTGCGCGTCGGTGGTCCCCGGCGCCGGGTACGCGCTGTCGAACCCTGTCACTGGTCCTCTGCAAACGCTCACGGGAAATGGATGAAGATTCTATTCGACTTCTTTCCAATCTTGCTTTTTTTCATCACCTTCAAACTTTACGAGAACCCCACCGAAGGTGTGCTGGCGGCAACGCTGGTGGCGATTGTGGCCAGCTTCGTCCAGGTCGCCATCGTCTGGGTGCGGCGGCACCAAGTCGAGAACATGCACCTGGTCACCCTCGCCCTCATCGTGGTGCTTGGCGGCGCAACGCTGCTGCTACGCGACGAAATCTATATCAAGTGGAAACCAACGGCAGTCAATTGGCTATTTGCCGTGGTCTTCCTCGCCAGTCAGTTCATTGGCTCCAAGAGCCTGGTACAGCGAATGCTTGAGGGTAACTTTGCCCTGCAGACCGCCGTCTGGAAGCGCCTGAACTCGAGCTGGGTCGTGTTCTTCCTGTTGATGGGATTCTTGAACCTATTCGTCGTCTACAACTTCGACACCGAGACGTGGGTGAACTTCAAGCTGTTCGGCTTGCTGGGGCTGACGCTCCTCTTCGTTCTAGCCCAATCCTTCTATCTGGTGCGGCATGTAAAGCAGGACGACAGCGCTTGAGAAGCCGCGGAGCGCAGGTCGCGCGCCGCTAGGGCCGCGCCGTCATTTCTGCGACGGCCTCTGAGGAGGCGCTGCTGATAGGGCAGTGTCCAGCACAACTTTCCGCAAGGAGACCTGCGATGTACTATGCCATCCTCGCCGAGGATGTTGAAAACAGCCTGGAAAAGCGCCGGGCGACCCGGCCGGCGCACCTTGAGCGGCTGCAGCGATTACGCGATGAAGGCCGTCTGTTGCTTGCCGGCCCGCATCCCGCCGTCGACACCGATGATCCGGGAGCGGCCGGATTCACCGGCAGCCTGGTAATCGCCGAGTTTGCATCACGGGCCGAGGCCGAGGCGTGGGCTGCAGACGATCCCTATGTCAGCGCCGGAGTCTACGCAAAGGTGGCTGTCAAACCCTTCAAAAAGGTGCTGCCCTGATGAATCCACCAAGCCGTATAGCGCTGATTCGGGAGCGTTTATCCCATGCGCTGGCGCCGCTCAAGCTGGAAATCTCTGACGAGAGTCATAAGCACCTGGGTCATGCCGGTGCGCGGGGCGGTGGCGGCCACTTCAGCGTGCTGGTGGTCGCGCCAGAGTTTGCCGGTAAAACGCTGCTGGAGCGCCACCGCCTGATCTACGAGGCGCTCGGGGACGCCATGCAGCGCGAGATTCATGCCCTCAGTATCAAAGCGCTCACCCCCGCGGAACATCAACCGGAGGAGGGGCATTGACCGGCTGTTTTAAGAATAGCGCCAGCGCGGGGGCTGCTGGAACGGCTGCTAAGGTTGCCTGCGCCCGCGCCACCACGCCAGAGAGCAGCACCCTGCCATGATCTCACCGACGCTCGCCTTGGCCATCGAGCTGGTCCGCCGCCCGTCCATCACCCCCCTTGATGAGGGCTGCCAAGAGCTGCTGGCGGCGCGCTTGCGCCCCTTGGGGTTTACCGTGGAGAGCCTGTGCTTTGGCGAGGTCACCAACCTGTGGGCGCGCTACGGATCGCAGCCTCCGCTGTTCGTCTTGGCGGGACATACCGACGTGGTGCCGCCAGGTGTTGAGGACAAGTGGCGCTTTCCGCCCTTTGCCGGCATCGTGGACGACGGCGATCTTCACGGGCGCGGCGCCGCCGACATGAAGGGCAGCCTGGCGGCCATGATCACCGCTTGCGAGCGCTTCGTCGCCAAGCACCCTCGTCCGCGCGGCTCCATCGCTTTTCTGGTCACCAGTGACGAGGAGGGGCCGGCGCACCATGGAACGAAAAAGGTCATCGAGCACCTGCAAGCGCGCCAGGAACGCATCGACTGGTGTCTCATCGGAGAGCCCTCCGGCAGGGAGCGGGTGGCGGACACCATAAAAAATGGCCGTCGTGGTTCCCTTAATGCGCATCTGTGGGTACACGGCCTTCAAGGGCACGTCGCCTATCCCGAGCGTGTCGTCAATCCCATTCACCGCTTCGCACCGGCGCTGGCCGAGCTGACCACCACGGTATGGGATGAAGGTAATGCGTTTTTCCCGCCCACCAGCTTTCAGGTATCGAACCTGCGCGCCGGCCTCGGCGCCGACAACGTCGTTCCGGGTGTGCTGGAGGCGCAGTTCAACTTCCGCTATTCGACCGTGTTCACCCCCGCCGAACTGCAAGCGCGGGTAGAGGCTATACTGGCCCGACACGGCCTGGATTACACTCTCGAGTGGCGACCTTCGGGAGATCCGTTTCTCACGCCGGGCGGTGCGCTACTGGAAGCCAGTGTTGACAGCGTGTCGGAACTGCTGGGCATTCACTGCGAAATTTCCACCACGGGCGGGACCTCGGACGGGCGTTTCATCGCCGGTACCGGAGCGGAGGTCATCGAGCTCGGCCCCGTCAATGCCACCATACACCAGGTGAACGAACGGGTGCGCGTTGACGATCTGGATACGCTGTCGCAGATTTACGAACGAATTATGCAACGCCTGCTGGGCGCCTAGAGGGCGTGGCGGCCATGGACAGCGCCGCACATCCCTGAATCGCCATCGGCAGGCGCTCCTGTAAAGGGGGCAAAGCTGCGGTATCTTATAGACAGACGCTCTACTACGGGCACGCAGTCGAACACGGCGCCAAAATCGGTTATAAACACGGCGGGATACAGTGCCGGGGCGCCCCAATTGAACGCCGTCAGGGGTGGATGTAAAGCACGATCCAGATGGGCTAGAATGCGGCTATGAGCGACGCACCCGAGCGGCTAGAAAGCGATGATGCCGACGGTAGCCTGGCTGTCGAGGAGGCGAAACCAAAGCTTAAGCGGCCACCACTGTACAAAGTCGTCCTGCTGAACGACGATTACACCCCAATGGAATTCGTGGTGCATGTGCTGGAGTATTTCTTTGCCATGCCACGCGATAAGGCGACCCGCGTGATGCTCCAGGTACACACCCAAGGAAAGGGGATCTGTGGAGTTTTTGTGCGCGAGATTGCCGAGACCAAGGTCGCGTTAGTTAATGCGTACGCACGTCAGAACCAACATCCACTGCTGTGCACGATGGAAAGCGCGTGACGTCGCGACCGACGGCAGAACCAGAATGAAGCAATGCAGCCAATGGTGAGGCCACTAAGATGTTGAGCAAGGAACTCGAGTTCACCCTCAATATGGCGTTCAAGGAAGCACGCGAGAAACGACATGAATTCATGACCGTCGAGCACCTCTTGCTGGCTTTGCTGGACAACCCAGTGGCCGCCAAAGTGCTGAGAGCCTGTGGTGCTGACTTGGCGAAGCTCAAGCAGGATCTCAAGCATTACCTCGAGGAGAGCATCCCCACACTCACCCCCAAGGACGAGCGAGAGACCCAACCGACGTTGGGCTTTCAGCGGGTCCTGCAGCGCGCGGTGTTCCATGTGCAGTCTTCGGGCAAAAAAGAGGTTACCGGCGCCAACGTTCTCGTCGCCATCTTCGGCGAGCGGGAATCCCAGGCGGTCTACTTCTTGAACAAACAAAACATCACCCGCCTCGATACCGTCAATTACATCTCCCACGGGATCTCCAAGGTGGGTGAAAACGATGACACGGACAGCTACTCGGCCAATGCCGAGGAAGAGAAAGCCAGCGAAAGCGCCGGGAAAACGCCCCTAGAGGCCTACGCCATCAATCTCAACGAGCAAGCGTTGCTCGGCAAGATCGACCCGCTCATCGGGCGCCGCTTGGAAGTCCAGCGCACTATCCAGATTCTCTGCCGGCGCCGGAAGAACAACCCGCTGTTTGTTGGCGAGGCGGGTGTGGGCAAGACCGCCATTGCAGAGGGGCTGGCGAAGATGATCGTGGACGGGGAAGTACCGGAGGTGTTGGCGCAGAGCACCATCCACGCCCTGGACCTCGGCACCCTGCTTGCGGGCACCAAGTATCGAGGCGATTTCGAGAAACGCCTGAAAGGCGTGCTCGCCCAGCTCCACAAGGAACCGGGGGCCATCCTCTTTATCGATGAAATCCATACCATCATCGGTGCGGGAGCGGCATCGGGTGGCGTCATGGATGCGTCCAACCTCATCAAGCCCATGTTGGCCTCAGGCGAGTTGCGTTGCATCGGCTCCACCACCTATCAGGAGTACCGGGGCATCTTCGAGAAGGATCGGGCATTGGCGCGCCGCTTTCAAAAAATCGACATCGGCGAGCCCTCCAGCGAGGAGACGGTGAAGATTCTGAATGGCCTCAAGTCACGGTTCGAGGCGCATCACGAGGTCAAGTACTCAAAGCATGCGCTGCGGGCAGCGGCTGAGTTGTCACATCGCTACATCAACGATCGCCATCTGCCCGACAAGGCAATCGATGTGATTGATGAAGCCGGCGCTACCCAAAAGCTATTGCCGCCGTCGCGGCGCAAGAAAATTGTGGGGCTCGCCGAGATCGAAGCCGTGATAGCGAAGATGGCCCGTATACCACCGAAAACGGTCTCCACCTCCGATAAAGACATCCTGCGCAACCTGGAGCGCGATCTGAAAATGGTGGTGTACGGACAAGACCATGCCATCGAGACCTTGGCGGCGGCGATCAAGATGTCGCGCTCCGGCCTCGGCAACCCGGAGAAACCCATCGGCTCATTTCTGTTCGCGGGGCCAACCGGTGTCGGCAAGACCGAGGTCACGCGACAGTTGGCGCGGATCATGGGCATCGAGCTCATCCGCTTCGATATGTCCGAGTACATGGAGCGCCACACGGTCTCCCGGCTTATCGGCGCCCCGCCCGGCTATGTGGGCTTCGATCAAGGCGGTCTGCTCACCGAAGCCATCACCAAGCAACCTCATGCCGTGCTGCTGTTGGATGAGATCGAGAAGGCGCATCCGGATGTCTTCAACCTGCTGCTGCAGGTCATGGACCACGGAACGCTCACGGACAACAATGGCCGTAAGGCGGATTTCCGCAACATCATCCTGGTCATGACCACCAACGCCGGTGCGGATCAGATGAGCCGCCCATCGGTCGGTTTCATGCACCAAGATCACTCGGGAGACAGCCTGGGGGTAGTCAAGCGCGCCTTCACTCCGGAGTTCCGGAATCGGCTGGACGCCATCGTACAGTTCAAGTCCCTGGATGCGACCACCATCGGTCATGTCGTGGATAAATTCATCATTGAGCTGGAAAGCCAGCTCGAAACGAAGCACGTCACCATCGAGATCGATGAGCGCACCCGGGCGTGGCTCGCGAAGCATGGGTTTGATCCGATGATGGGGGCCCGGCCAATGGCTCGCGTCATCCAGGACCAGATCAAGCGACCCCTCGCGGAGGAGCTGCTCTTCGGCCAACTCGAAGGCGGAGGGCACGTTCGCATCACCGTGAGCCCACAAGATGCGCTTGAGCTGCGGTTCCAAAAGCAAGAGGTTGCCGCAGGCGTCATCGGGGCAGACGAATAAGCGGTTGTGAATAAACCTGCGGCGGTCAGCCGGGTAAGATCGGCAGGTGCGATCGCCGCCGCCATGAGGGGAACAGCAAAGCCTCGTTGGCGGTTTCACTTCGCGATCCTGGGGATCGCGCTCCTCTTGGTGGTCGTGCCGCTACGCTTTGCCAGCGCCGCCAAGGACGAACCCAAATCCAGTGAGCATGATGAGGGGGCAGGGGCAAGCGTGGTGCACCCCCCCTACACCGCCCAGAATGCCGTGTTCGACTTTTTTCTCGATCATCCCGGGAAAATGGGAGCGGCACTGTATTGGCTGCGCAGCCTCGTCAACCCCCTCACCGAGTCGCCTTATGAGTTGCCACCAGAGGCGTTGAACATCGTGGCCGTGATCCACGGTACCGAGATCGTCACTCTTGCGAGAAAAAACTACCCAAGCTATCAGGACGTCGTCGAGCGGATGCGCTACTATGCTGACCTCGGCATCAAGTTCCGAGTGTGCGCACTGGCTGCCGATGCCTACGGCTACCGCCCTGCTGATCTCTATGACTTCGTCGAGGTGGTGCCTTCCGCCATGACCGAGCTGGCGCACTGGCAGATGCAAGGCTATGCCCTGATTATCCCGCAGGTGCCCGTTAAACAGGTCACCATCGAAGGTATTCGCTAGCGTTCATCACGGTGTTCTAAAAACGCCTTTTGCCCATTTCAGCACGCCGCTACAATAACCGGCCGCCCTCCTCGGGCCTACTCCTTTGATTCCCATGTCTGCGACTCAGTACCTCAGTCCACTTGCACCGCCGCTTCCCACCACCCGCAATGCCCGCGTGCGCTGGCAGCGTCTGTGCGGCAGCAGCTTCGGTTTAGCCATCAGTCGCACCGCATCCCTGCACCAGGGTCTCGTCGTGGTGGTGACGCCGTCTATGCCCGCGGCTCAGCGCACCGAGGAGGAGGTGCGCTTTTTTCTCGATGCGGACGCCTTGCCCTTACTGCACTTTCCGGATTGGGAAACGCTTCCTTACGATACGTTCTCCCCGCACCAGGATATCGTCTCGGAGCGTCTCGCGACCCTCTATCAGCTACCCGGCCTGCAGCGAGGCGTGCTGATCGTACCCATTACGACGCTGTTGGCGCGGCTGGCGCCGCGCCTGTACCTGGAACGCGGAAGCTTGCTGCTCGCGACCGGGGAGCGCCTCGATGTGGAGGCTCTGCGCGCACGCATGATCGAAGGTGGCTACCGCTGTGTCAGCCAAGTGATGGAGCACGGCGAGTTCGCCATACGCGGCTCGCTACTGGATCTCTACCCCATGGGCAGCCGATCGCCGTACCGCATCGATCTGCTGGATGATGAGGTGGAAAGCATGCGAACGTTTGACCCCGAAACGCAGCGTTCCACGGGAGCGCTCGAGCGGGTGCATCTCCTTCCGGCACGGGAATTCCCGCTGACCGAGGATGCCATTGGCCATTTCCGTCGCAGCTGGCGATCGCACTTCGAAGGGGATCCGACCCAGAGCCCCCTCTATCGAGATGTGAGCCAGGGACTGGCGCCGGCGGGTATCGAATACTACCTTCCGATGTTTTTCGATGGCACTGCCGCCCTCTTCGATTACCTGCCTCAGTCCTCTTTGCTGATTACCGATGTCGGTGTGCATGAGGCGATGCAGTCGTTCTGGGGCGACTTGAACGCACGCTACGAAGCTCGGCGCCACGATCGAGAACGGCCGCTGCTACCCCCAACCGAGGTGTTCTTGAGCACCGACGAGGTATTCCGCCGGATGCGAGACTTCCCGCGCGTTACCCTGGCCGGAATCGAGGAAGACACGGCGAAGCAGACGCACCAATTTGCGACCCGCATCCCAACCGCATTACCAATCGACGGGCGCGCCCCCGAGCCGTTGGGTACGGTAAAGCGTTTTCTGCAGAGCTTTAGCGGCCGTACGCTATTTCTCGCCGAGACGCGAGGACGCCGAGAAACGCTGCTCGAAACCTTTCGAAACCACGATCTACACGCCGCAAGCTTTGCCGGCTGGCGGGATTTTCTCGCGGGCGATGCCCGCGTTGGCATCGCCATCGCTCCCCTCGAACAGGGAACCCTGATCGAAGAACCGACGTTAGCGATCATCACCGAAGCACAGCTGTTCGGTGAACGGGCCATGCAGCGCCGGCGTCGGCGCCGCAGCGCACGGGACGCGGAGAGCATACTCAAGGATCTGACCGAGCTGCAGATCAACGCTCCCGTGGTACACGAGCAACACGGCGTGGGGCGATACCTCGGCCTCGAGACACTGCGGATCGGCGATCTGGAAAACGAGTTCCTGGTATTGGGCTACGCCGACGGCGATCGTTTGTATGTTCCGGTTTCCTCACTGCACCTCATTACGCGCTACGCGGGTGCCGATGCGGCGCTCGCACCCCTGCACAAACTGGGGAGCCCTCACTGGCAGCGGGTCCGCAAGCGCGCCGCCGAGCGTGTGCACGACGTCGCGGTGGAGCTCCTGGAGCTGCAGGCCCAGCGCTCGGCGCGCACCGGCCATGCGCTGCGGATCGATGACGACCAATACCGGGCCTTCACTCAATCCTTCCCCTTCGAAGAGACCCCGGATCAGCAATCCACCATCGATGATGTGCTCCGCGACATGGCGCGCAGCGCGCCCATGGACCGATTGGTGTGTGGCGATGTTGGGTTTGGCAAAACCGAAGTGGCCATGCGCGCGGCCTTCGTTGCGGTGATGAACGGCCATCAGGTGGCCGTGCTGGTACCGACCACGCTGCTCGCCCAGCAGCACCACCAGAATTTTTCCGACCGCTTTGCGGATTGGCCCGTGCGCATCGCGCAACTGTCCCGTTTTCAGTCTACAAAAGAGCAGCACGCCACCCCGGAAGGCCTGCTGGAAGGCCGCATTGACATCGTCATTGGAACCCACCGGCTGCTCCAGGGCGATATGCCCTGCAAACGCTTGGGACTGGTCATCATCGATGAGGAACACCGGTTCGGCGTACGGCAAAAAGAGAAACTCAAGCGCCTGCGCGCCCAGGTGGATGTGCTGACGCTGACCGCCACGCCGATCCCCCGCACCCTGAGCATGGCTTTCTCGGGGATGCGCGACTTGTCGCTCATTGCCACGCCGCCAGAGCGGCGACTCTCGATCAAGACCTTTGTGCGGCAATGGGACAACGCGCTGCTGCGGGAGGCTTGCCTGCGCGAAATTCGTCGGGGTGGGCAGGTATACTTCGTGCATAACCGGGTGGAGGATATCGAGCAAATAGCCGAACGCGTGCGCTGCCTCATTCCGGAAGCGACCCTGAGCGTGGCCCATGGTCAGATGCCGGAGCGCGAGCTGGAGCGCGTGATGCTCGACTTCTATCACCGACGTTGCAATATCTTGGTATGCACGACGATTATCGAGACCGGCATCGACGTGCCGAACGCCAACACCATGATCATTCACCGGGCGGACCGGTTCGGGCTTGCCCAGCTGCACCAGTTGCGCGGCCGCGTCGGCCGCTCCCATCATCGGGCCTTTGCTTACCTGCTCGTTCCGCCGCGCAAGGCCATGACCGGGGATGCCGTGAAACGCTTAGAGGCCATCGAATCCCTAGACGATCTCGGGGTCGGTTTCAGCCTGGCCACCCATGATCTGGAAATCCGCGGTGCCGGTGAATTACTTGGCGAAGAACAAAGCGGTCAGCTCCAGGAAGTGGGCTATGCACTGTACACCGAGCTGCTGGAGCGTACCGTGAAGGCATTGAAGGCGGGGTTGGCGCCGGAGCTCGACCAAGCGTTCGATCACGGCCCTGAGATCGATCTGCGGGCACCGGCACTGATACCCGACGACTACCTGCCTGATGTTCACACCCGGCTCATCATGTACAAGCGCATCGCCAGTGCCGAGCACTTAGAGGTACTGGAGGATCTCCAAAGCGAGATGATCGATCGCTTCGGTCCGCTGCCATCCGCGACCCGGTCGTTATTCCGCATAACCGCGCTTAAGCTCAAAGCGGCGCCATTAGGCATTCGCAAGATCGACCTTGGGGAGCGCGGTGGACGCGTGGTGTTTCAGGCAAAACCCAACATTGACCCAGCGCGCATTATTGGGCTCATCCAAGAGCGACCGCAGCAGTTCCGATTAGAGGGTGGCGATCGCCTCAAACTTGTGATGGAGCTTCCCGACGCGGAAGCGCGCCTGCGGGTGCTGGAGCAGCTTCTGGACACGCTGCGGATCCAAGACGCAGCATAAACCCCATGACCTGCGCTGCACGATAATGGGTTATCGCGCCACCAGGACGATGGCCACCGGTTCGGCACGTTCTTGCCCCCTCGCCTGCAATGACTGCCGCGCGTTGCCGTGACGCAACGATGACCACGACCCATCAGGGGCATTCGGTAGTGTGGAAAAAGCTTAGCCTTGTGCTGCTGGTGCTCGGTGCGTCCTTACCGGCCTGGAGCAGCACCACCAACCACTATCGGGTGGAGATCGTGGTCTTCGAATCCCTCGACAAGCGGGCGCTGCAAAGCGAGCGCTGGCCAAGCGACCCCGGTACACCGTCGCTGGCCGGGGTTTTAGAGCTGCAGGACGCCGCTGCATCCCCTGCAGGGAAACAGGATTTCCAGTTGCTTCCGGCAACGGAACACCGCTTGGAGGGTGTTGTGAAGCGCTTAGCGGCCTCTGGACAGTACCGCCCTCTGGTTCATCTCGCGTGGCGGCAGCCAGCGCTCACGCGCCAGCGTGCCGTTGCCGTTCGCATTGCGGGAGGGTGGCCGCGAGCCGCCTCGGCACGCCCATCGCGCTCGGCGTTGCACGCGGTCGACGGAAGCGTTCGCCTCTACCGTGGCCGCTATCTCCATGTACTCGCGGATCTCGTGCTTTATCATGCGGATCCGAGTGCGTTTCCATCCAAGGCGCAACCACCGGCATTCCATGACGGGCGCGAAGCCATCCCGGCATCGTCGTCGCCGCAGTCACGCCGGTTTCGCCTGAGCGAGCATCGGCGCATGCGCTCAGGAGAGCTGCATTACCTTGACCACCCGGTGTTCGGGCTGCTGGTGCAGATCACGCCTTACCGCGCTGCCGAACCAGCGCCGTTGGCGCCACCGGACAGCGAGCCGGAGAACGACAGCGACCGTTCACCCGAGACCGAGGCAAGCGAGCCCATCGAGGGCGATGAGGATTAGCGGCTGGCGCGGTCCACTTGTGCGACCAGCGCCTGTAACCGGGGGCTGATCGTCAGCGGATAAGCGGTCGCCCAGCATCCGCCCATCGTCAGGCGAGTGAGGTTTCCGCTGCAGAAGATATCGACCTGCGCCAGCCCACCCGAGTCGAGAATGGCGCGCACACGACGTGCCTGCTCGTTCAAGTCACCGCTGTCCAGACGCACCGCCTCAGTGTGGCAGCAGCCGACCTGCCGGCCATCATTGCGTTTCCTCGCCGCCACAGAAAAAGCCACCGCCACTGACCAGAACACGGCCGACCAAAACATACGCCCAGTCCGGGCTTG
>JAGTVB010000238.1 GCA_018224385.1 Gammaproteobacteria bacterium | reverse complement strand
TCTATGAAATGGATGCGTCCACCGAGGGAAAATGCGCCACCTGCGAGTTCTGGGGCGGCGTGCGCAGGTTAACGGAAGACCGCAAGCAAGTGTTGGTGCAGAGCCTTGGCTGGTGTAGCAATCCCGCCAGTCACCATTACCAGCAACTGACCACGCCTGAGACCGGTCCGATGGAGTCGTGGAAGAAATGGGGTGCGCTCGCCTAGCCACAGAGAGAGGATAGGCATCGCATCCGCACACGTTGGTTTGTCTTTCGCGGGCCGATCCGATTGCGCCTGCGGCCGGTAACAGGAGGCAGGGTAGCTGCCATCAGGCGTCCTCATCGGCACCCGGTATGCCGGGGTTGAGCGTCATCAGCCGATAGGTGCCCCTCGGCGTCCGGGGCGCGCGGGTTGTCGGACAGTGGCATGCCGTGGCTGCCAGCAGCGCTTGCATCGACACAATGGCCCTGCTCGATCTGGACCGTAGAATGCGCGATGCCAAACTGCTCTCTCAGAAAGCGCTTGATGTCGCGTAGTGCCTTGAGGGGGTCGGCATCAGGCTGCACATCGACATGCATGGTCAGCAGCGGCCGATCCGTGGTGAGGGACCAGGCATGGACGTGGTGAACATCCTTCACCCCTGGCACCGTCGACTTCAGCACCGTGGGCAGACTGCTGACATCGAGCCCTTCGGGAGTACCTTCCAAGAGAATATGACTGGTCCTGCGGACCACATCCCAGGCGCTGCGCAGAATCAATGCGGCCACGACCAGCGACAACAAAGGGTCAATGGGCATCCAGCCGGTCAGCAGAATAACCAACCCGGCAATGATCGCAGCCACCGAGCCGAGTAAATCCCCCAATACATGGACGGCGGCGCCGCGCATGTTGAGATTTTCCTTGGCGCCGGGATGGAGTAACAGAAAGGCCGCCGCGTTGGCCAGCAGGCCGACAAAGGCGACCGCCAACATCGGTCCGGCGAGCACTTGGGATGGCTCCAGAAGGCGCAGCACCGCCTCGAAAACAATCCATACCACAATTCCGAACAGGGTAATGCCGTTCAAAAACGCGGCCAGCACCTGCAATCGGTGATAACCATAGGATCGGTCCTGATCGGGCGCGCGCCGCCCCAGGCGGAAAGCCAGCCAGGCGAGCGCCAGGGAGGCAGCGTCGGTTAGCATGTGCCCGGCATCCGCAAGCAGGGCAAGGGATCCAGACAGCATGCCGCCGATCACCTCGACCACCATGAAGGCGCCCGTAAGCAGTAGGGCCCACAGTACCCGCTGCTCATTGGTGATCGCATGGCCGTGCCCGGCGTCGTGGCGGTGACCTTCGTTCACGATGTGCTCCTTAACGCGTTCTTTCCGGCAGACGCCTTCCAGCCGAGCAAAAGACTCGCCGCTGCCACTGAAATCCGCCCTGCTGCAATTCATTGCCGAGCCACGCGACCGCCGCCGTAACCGCCGAAGCCTCGCCGCGCACGCCAAGCTCCGTCTCCGGTTGGCTGGCTTTCATCGACGGCAGCGAAGAAAGATGCAGCTCCGGAAAACGGACCACGAAGGCTTCCATGAGGGCCACCAGTTGGCCTTCACCAGCGCCCAAAACCCTCAACAGCACTTCCTCGGAAGCACCTTTAAACAAGGCAGCATAGCGCTGCGCAAGCACCCATTCCATCATTGGCCAGGCCATCTCGGGGAAGCCGGGTAAAAAGTGGTGATCGCCGAGGCTAAACCCGGGGATCTGATTGACTGGATTAGGCACCAAGCGGCTGTGCTCCGGCAGATCCGCCATTCGAATGCGGTGTGGATAGGCTGCCTCGCCGAAGCGTTGTTCGATGATGGCACGTGCCTCAGGATGCCGCACCAGCGGCACGCCCGCCGCCCGGGCAGCACTCTGCCGGGTTACGTCATCCGGGGTGCTTCCGATACCTCCAAAACTGAATACAACCTGCCTGTCCATGAAACTGTGCCGCAGCTCCGCCGTAATGAGATCGGCATCATCTGTCAGCAGCTTGCACCACGACAAATCCAAGCCGCGCTCCCCCAGGATTTCGATGGCGTGAGCAAGGTGCCCATCCCGGCGCTTACCCGTCAACAGCTCGGAACCAATAATGATAAGCCCGAAACGCATCACCTGACCCACCTGCCTAGGCCCGCTGTTCAAAAAGTTGACGGGCGCCGCGCCGCGAAGCCGAACGCCGCCGACCCACCCCAGTGTACAAGGGAGTACCGGAACATTGCGAACCGCCGCGGTCGCGCCGCGGCCTCCAGCCGCCGCCTCCGACCGCGGCTTCTCAGCGGGCCACCGGCCCGCTTACCCGCTCACGACCCGCCTGAACTCGGGCACAGCGAAAGCCGATGAAGTTGTAGCGGTAGCCCGGAACGTACGCGAGGCGGGACGCGCAGCGCACGAACTGCGCGCCGTTGCGCCAGGCGCCGCCACGCAACACACGGTAGAAGCCGGCTCCGGTCGGTCCCACCGGATCGGTCATCCCTTCGGCTTGGTAGGCGCGCTTCTCATCGGCGCACCACTCCCACACATTGCCCAGCATGTCATAGAGCCCCCAGGCATTTGGCTGTTTGTGCTTAACGGGATGGGTCCCCGCAAGGCCTTCCGGGTATTGCATCTCATGGAGCCATGTGCGCTGCACGCCGTTCTGCAACTCGAAATCCACTCCGCTGTTGCCGCCGTACCAGGCGATCGGATCCAGCGCCGGGGCATTCGCATCACCCATGATTTCAATGTCCCCGGTGTAGAGCGCCGTCTCGGTGCCCGCCCGGCAGGCATATTCCCATTGCGCCTCGGTCGGCAGCACCAGATCGAGCCCCGGCACGAGCGCGTTGATACGCTCTAGGAACCCCTGCACATCGTCCCAGCTCACCTGCTCCACCGGCCGGTCCGGGCTCTTGAAATAACTCGGGTTCTTATTCTTACCCATCACCGCCTGCCACAGCGCCTGGGTGCACGGCGTGTCAAATAGCCAAAAGCCTTGG
>JAGTVB010000237.1 GCA_018224385.1 Gammaproteobacteria bacterium | reverse complement strand
GCAACGGCACCAGGTGTTCGCGATAGCGTGCCACCGCTCTCAGCCACATGGACAGGGTCGGGCACTCGACCAGCTGTGCCGCTTGCTCATAATCGTCCACCGACGCCTGGCAGGCGACCAGCAGGTCGTTGAGCTTGAGCTGGCGTTCATCGCGCCACATGGTGTAGACCTTCTGCTCCCAAGGGAATTATGCCTAACGGCAGCCCGCACTCCAGTAAAGCCGGTATCGCCCGATTCACGGTGCCGTCACCGCCGCCAACGACAACTCCATGAAGCTGGGAGCATCGCCTGCGGATTGCTTCGCCGCATAATGAGCACAAGGGTCGACGAGACCCGAACACCCACCCACACCGCGCACGCGGGTAACAGCGTGGGACTTATGAGAGGTCGACCCTGCAGTCACGGAAACTACCCCCTGCTATCATCCTGGACCACGAACAGGATGCCGAGTTTCGGACGCAGCCGCTTTGGAGCCCCTGGATGCGCGCCAGGGCTCGATAACCGGTGAATAGCAACACCGGGAGGTGGTCGCCGAGCAACAACAGATCGTCGCAGCAGAACAGAGCGCGGACCAGGCGACTCGACCCAGCCCACGTTGCGCGCATGCGCCACGACGGCTACAGCAAGCGGAACAGATTTTACACCGTCCTGTGAATTGCATCAGAATGGCATCGGCAACACACAGACACGCCATTGGAGAGCAACATGGATGTTGAGATTGGGGGCCTGTTCGGGTTCATCCTCGTGGTACTGGACGTTTGGGCGATCGTTCGCACCGTGCAAAGCAACGCCGGTACCGGCGCCAAGGTGCTTTGGATCGTGCTGATCGTGGTGCTGCCGTTGCTCGGCTTTATTCTGTGGCTGGTGTTTGGCCCACGAGACTGAGCGGCGCCCAATCCGACCACATCGTCCACCATAAGGCACCAAGCCCAAGGCCGGCAGTTATCCATAACGGCACTCCGACGCGCAGCGCAAGCGTTTTTCCGCCAAGAAAACCGGCGGTGATGCCCTTTACCAGACTGTTCATGGAAGCGGCCACCACCACGCCGGTCACCACCATGCGCACCGCCAGCTCGTCCTGACTCATGCGCGCTAACGAAAGCGTAATGGCATTCACGTCCGCCACACCGGACACAGCGGCGAGCAACATCACCCCCGCGTCGCCGAGCCACGTCTTGAGGGCCTCGGTCAACACCATAATCCCAGCTAGAAATGCACCGAAGGTGACCGCGGCTTTGAGCTCCAGCGGATTCTGCAGCGCCATCTCGGCTTCGGTCTCCCGAGCAACCAGGAACCGCCAATAGGCGAACGCCGTTCCATAAACCATCAGGGTCATGATTGCCGCGGGCACGAGTAGGGGTTGCAGCAACGCTCGATTAACGAGGCCGGCGACCAGCAACATACGGGGGAACGTCATTCCGGAGGCGAGCAGGATCCCTGTGGCCAGCAGGGGTGCCATGGCCGGCTGTCGCCGCGCCATTCGAGAGAAATGCAAGGTCAAGGCGGTCGACGACGCGAGGCCTGCGAAAAATCCGGTAAAGAGCGCACCCTTGCGAGAACCGGCGATCTTGATTGCCAAATAACCGACAAAGGAAATGGCGGCGATGAGCACCACCATCCACCAGATTTCGTAGGGATTGAGTGCCCTCCACGGGCCATAGCGCTGATCAGGAAGGATTGGCAACAGCACCACTGAGATCAGTAACAGCTCCAGACCGGCGCGCAGTTCGTTGCCCTTGAGCCTATCCAGCCAACGGTGAAGCTGCGGTTTGAAGCCCAGCACCAGGGTGGCCACGACAGCGGACGCGGCGGCCGCCGCCACCTCGCCCAAAACGGCCAAGGCACCAAGCACGAAGGTCAACAAGCCGGCAACCAAGCTGGTGATACCGATATCGTGTCCTCGGGGCAGGCTCACCACATAGGCTGTCGCCAGCACGCCCGCAACGGACACAAAAGCCAGCCCGAGGGCAAACGGACCGAAGCGCTGCCCCGCCAGCGCCACACAGCCACCGAGTAACCCAATGAGTGCATAGGTGCGCATGCCGGCGACACGCTCGCCTTCCTCCGCCTCGCGCTCCTTCCAGCCCCGCTCCACCCCGATCAGCAAGCCAATGGCCAGCGCGACGCCGAGGGCGTAAAAAGTCTGTTGTTCTTCGGTCATGGCTTGGAAAATGACAAGCGTTCTGGCGCGGTTACAAGTGATCCCCTTCCCTTATGCCAAGCGGCCACTCGAAAGCGGCCACAGGGGGGCGCGTCGTCCGTATGGAGGGCTCGTGGCATCAATCGCCTTTTAAACCGGTAGACGAAGCGCTGATTGTTTCCCCGCTACGACTACAGCCGGTCGGCGTATTTCTCCGCCAGGCGGAGGTAGCGCTCGGTGCGCGAGATCCACTTGGCGTGCTCCCGTGCTTCGTGGTCCTTGACATGCCAGATTGACAGCCTTGCCCTCAGCGCAGCCCGATAGCTCTTATAAAAATCGATCAGCTGTGGCGATGGATCATCGGCTGTTTCTTGCCGGTAAGTATCAAAAGCAATTTCTCCGATAAATTCGGCACCCGCATACTCACATTCGAGGGCCAGGTACGCCAGCTCATGGACGGGATCCAAGATCCGGAATTCCCGGTTGAATTCCAGACAATCGATGACTACCGGCGGGGATGTTAAACAGATATGTTCGGGACGCAGATCCCCATGGGCCTCGATGATTCGGTCGGCCTCCACGCGGGCCGAAAACAGCAGCGGCTGTTTCTCCAACAGGCCAAGCTGCTGTGCTCGGAGCCGCGCGAGCTGCGCCCAAGGCAATTTGTAATCGGGATCGGCGAGTTCTTGCTGGTTGGCCTCAATATCATGCTGTAGACGCTCGCGGTATTGCTGGGAGCTCATCGCCACCCTTTCAGCACGCCGATAAAACGCCGCGAGTCGCTGCGCAAAGCGGTGAACGTCTTCCCCACTGACCCGGTCCCCTTCGATTGCGCTATCGAGCATCAGATCGCGAGGAAGACGACGCATTCTTACCAGCCACTCCACCGGATCGCCGTCACCGCCGAGCTGCAATCTGCCGTCGCGGTCGATGATCAGCGCCACCACGCCCAAATAGACGTCTTCCGCCAGACGCCGATTGAGCCGTATCGATTCGTGGCAATAATAAAATCGGTCTTCGAGCGTGCTGAAATCGACGAACGAGTGGTGAACCGGTTTTTTCAGCTTGTACACATGCTCATCGAGCATGAACACCCAAGACATGTGGCTCTCGATTACCTCCACTCGTGATGGATGTTCGGGGTAGCTGTCAGGCCTTCGCAGAAAAGTAACCTTCGTCGGCAAATCGACCTTGAGAAGCCGCTCCCGGGATAGGTGCTTAGCCATACGGGCCTCCACAGGATGAGTCCATCGCGTTACCATCGCCTTAGTCACAGTGCCTGGGACACCAGGACGTAAACAGGCCGTTTTCGGAACGACTGCGGCCTTGGCAAGCTCTTATCCATCATAACCACATGAACGTATACACGGCTATGCTCGATCATTTCCGCTTTGAACCGGGGAGGAACTGTTGGCGCGTCGAACACGCTGATCGCGCGGCATTCCTGATCGACGGTGAGTGTTATTTCAGAGCCTTTCGCGAGGCCGCCCGGCAGGCACAACATGCCGTGTTCATCCTTGGCTGGGATATAGACACCCGCGTGCGGCTGGTGCGCCATGGGCTGCAGGATAACCTGCCGGACGACCTCGCAAACTTCCTCGATGCGCTGGTGCGGCAGAAGCCCGCGCTGCAGGTGTATATTTTAAATTGGGATTACGCATGGATTTATGCCTTCGAGCGCGAGTGGCTGCCGCAGGTGAAGCTTGGCTGGTCCACCCATCCCCGCTTGCGTTTTCGCCTCGACGATCACTTACCGCTAGAAGCCTCCCATCACCAGAAGGTCGTCGTAATCGACGACCGCATCGCATTCACCGGCGGCATGGATCTCAGCAAGCGGCGCTGGGACACCTCCGAGCACCTGCCTGAAGACTCCCGGCGGGTGGATCCGGATGGCGTCTCTTATCCACCCCATCACGATGTACAGATGATGGTCGAAGGGCACGTCGCCACAGCGCTCGGCGAGCTCGCACGCGAGCGCTGGCGGTGGGCTACCGGCGAAGAGCTGCCGGCCCCGCCGGGCAATCTTGGGGGGAACCCATGGCCGACTTTCGTGACTCCAGACTTAGCGGATGTCGCCATCGCCATTGCGCGCACGCAACCGGCATACGAGGGACGCCCAGTGGTGCGCGAGATTGAGCGGCTCTACAGACACGCCATTGCCGCAGCTCGGCGCTGGATCTTCATCGAAAACCAATACCTCACTTCTCGGAGCATCGGCGAGGCTCTTGCCGCACGACTGGCAGAGCCCGAAGGGCCGGAGGTGGTTTTGCTATTGCCCCTAAAGAGCGACGGATGGCTCGAGCAAACCACCATGGACGTGCTACGGGCCCGTCTACTCAGACGTCTCCGATCCGCCGATCACTATCACAGACTGCGCCTTTATTATCCTCACAGGTCGGACCTGGGCAGGCACCACATTATGGTGCACAGCAAGGTGCTGATCGTTGACGACGCCCTGGTGCGTATCGGCTCCTCGAATCTGAGCAACCGGTCGATGGGATTAGATACGGAATGTGACCTTGCCATCGCGGCCACCGGGCAGCCGCGCATTGCCGCCGCCATTGCGCGGCTTCGCACTCGGCTACTCGATGAACATTTGGGCGTCGCGGCGCAACAGGTCCAACAAAGTCGGGGTCGCGAAGGTTCATTGATCCGCGCCGTGGAGGCTTTGCGTGGCGGCGAACGGACCCTGGAGCCACTCGAGGGAGAAGTCCCGGCCAGTATAGACGAGCAAGTACCTGATGGTGCGCTGATCGATCCGGAACGTCCTCTGGACGTCGAAAACGTCGGTAATCATATCGTTCCCAAGGAGCACCGCAAACTGGCCAGCCATCGGCTGGTGGCGGGCACCGCCGTGCTGTTCACGTTACTTGCCTTAGCCGCGGCATGGCGCTGGACGCCTCTGGGCGAATGGCTGGACATCGAGATGTGGGCCGAGCAGCTCGCCGACCTGCGCGGCAGCTGGGCCGTGCCCGCCATCGTGCTGACCACGTTCGTCCTGGCCGGCCTGGCCGCCGTTCCCATTACCCTGCTCATCGTTGCCGCAGGGGCGCTTTTTGGCCCCTTCTACGGATTCATCTACGCCATGGCAGGCACCGAGCTGAGCGCCATCGTGACCTATTTCATCGGCGAACACCTGGGCCGACAGACATTGCGCCGTTGGGCGGGCTCGCGGGTCCACCGGGTGAGCCAGCACCTTGGCCGACGAGGATTGCTCACCGTGGTACTGATACGCTTGGTCCCGGTGGCGCCGTTCACCGTCGTCAACCTGGTAGCGGGTGCATCGCACATCGGTTTCCGCGATTTCGCCATCGGTTCACTGCTGGGAATCATGCCCGGAGCGCTGGCCCTTACCGTGTTTTCGGATCGAATCGTCGCCGCCGTCCAGGAACCGGATTTATCGAGCTTCGCCATGCTGGCCATTGTCGTCCTGCTCATGGCGCTGGGCGCCTGGGCCCTACGGGGCTGGCTTCCGCGGCATACCAGCGTAAGCTCGGCAGCGCCTCCGGCCGGCGAAGCTAACCGTGAAGCGCCTTGAAAATTAACGGGCGCGGCCGGCCAATTGATGCCGCTATTGAGAGGTCGGCTGTCCTCAGCAGTGGTTGAACGCGTGGGTGTCCACTTGCCCGATTCATCCTTGGGAGGGACGATCGGTGCAGTGGTCAATGGACCGAAGGGCTTCCTTGACCAAGGGTACCCGCCACGGTGCGACGCTCAGCGTGCGGATATCGATCTGCAGCAGCCATGGCAAATGGGTTGTGCGCCGCACTTGCTCGCCGCACAGGACGAGCGGCTTGTGCGGCTGCGCTTCGCAGCCTGCACCACCCGCGCGATGAGGCGCTGCACGGCCCGGATGCGCCTCGCCCGAGAAACGTTTCAGGTGCCGACGCATGATAAGATAGCGCGTAAGTGATGCCATGTGGTGGGTAGCATGGGCGTGCGGGCACCGTGTGCCGCTAGGAGGTGGCATACGGTGGCTGCTACGGTAACGTCTTCACGGCGTGTCCCGATAAGCCCATCGTGGAGCACGCCGCTCAAGGCGATTCTCCTAACCAAGGCGTTAGTCAACCAGATGATCACGAGCGGTACCGAAATTCCCCAATACTTTTTACGACAGCGCGCAGTCGAGCGCTGTTCCTTAATACACCGTTACCGCCGACTTGCCAATTCTGAGCGATGTCCCTGCGAGCCTCTGCTCTGACATAATCAGGCTTAAAAGCTGTTCAAGAACCACGCCGTGACACCGAAACATCGGGCCATGGTTATCGTTTCGTCCGGGTGGCAGGCAGTCGCCTTGCCTCAAGGGACGTCGTGAATACATCCTTGTACACTTGAGTCCGGCATCCATGCCGGACACACCCTAGCGGCAAGACGACCGCCTGCTTCCAGTTTCTGGATGCGGTCTTAACCTCTG
>JAGTVB010000236.1 GCA_018224385.1 Gammaproteobacteria bacterium | reverse complement strand
GGGGCCAGCCTGTGGCTGTTCAAAATCGTTCCCGACGATTTTGTCGCCACCGTGCGCCTTGCTCTGCCGGCGCTCGCGACATTTTTAAAACAGCTTCTGAGTAGGTGGCGACCCTAATCCAGTGTGAGTGTTTCTTTGTGATATGGGATGTGGCAACTGCTTGGTGTGGCTTGGCGCTAGTGCTTGGCGTGAAATAGCCAGCATGAGCCGCATGACTTCTCGCCCAACTCGCTCTATCAAAACCACCCTCACCAAGGTCATTATGGGGACCTGCGGAATCGCGCTTATGGTCGCAGGATCGGGTATTGCTGTAAGCGATTTCATCATCAGTAAACGGGCCATTATTGATAAGCTGATGGCCCAGGCTAATATCCTTGGCGATAATTGTAAGGTGGAACTGCTATCCACCGATCGGAAATCCGCGGAACAAGCGCTATGGGGACTTAGCACAGACTCGTCTATCGTTGCTGCCGCAGTCTACACTAAGACCGATTCGTTGTTTGCAACCTACTTGAGGCAAGACGCGAGAAATATCATTATCCCCCCTTACTCGCACAGTTATGGCTATCAATTCGAAAACGGGCACCTGCATTTTTTTTCGCCGGTGGTCGCCGATGGCGAGCGGATTGGCACCATTTACTTGAGAGATAACCTCCAGGATCTTTACTCACGGCTTCGCCTTCAAGGAGTCATGTTCCTGTCCGTATTGTTGCTGTCCTATCTTTTGGCTTTACTGGTGTCGTCAAGACTGCAACGTAAGGTGTCCGCACCCATTCTCAATCTGGCACGGGCTGCACGTACCCTATCGAAGAGCAAAAATTATGCGGTACGTGTCAAGGCAGAAAGCGATGACGAGCTAGGAATACTGGTGTCAGCCTTCAACGATATGCTCGCCCAGATTCAAGATCGAGACGAAAAATTGGAGAGACATCGAACCCATCTGGAAGAATTAGTAAAAAAGCGCACTTGCGAGCTGAGAACCGCAAACCGCTGCCTGCAACATCAAGCTCAACGACTCGAGGAGCTAGTGGCGGTTCGGACCGCTGAGTTGAATAGGCTCAACGAGCAACTGAGTCATCAGGTTTATCACGATTCCCTAACGCGGCTGCCCAACCGTACCCTATTCAACGATCGATTGACCCAAGACTTGCTGAACGCACAACGCCGCGGGCAGCCGCTGGCTTTGCTGTTTCTGGATCTGGATCGTTTTAAAGTCATCAATGATACGCTGGGCCACGCGACAGGGGATCGCTTGCTGTGCCTGGCTGCTGAGCGCCTGCGAAAAGTCGTTCGCAAAGGGGACACCGTTGCACGCCTTGGAGGTGATGAATTTACTGTGCTCCTTAGCACTCTGGAGTTACCACAAGACGCGGAGAAGGTCGCCCAGAAAATAGTACGGCTTCTGGAAAAACCCTTTTATTGTGACGGCAATGAATTACGCATCTCGACAAGCATAGGAATTGCTCTCTATCCGCGAGACGGCACAGACCCTGGGACGCTCATGAGAAATGCCGATACCGCCATGTACACAGCCAAGCAGCACGGGAAGAACGGTTATCGATTCTACAGCCATTCCATGAACGCCGCTTCTTTCGAGCGGCTCAAAATGGAAAGTCGACTGCGCCATGCCCTCGAGCAGGAGGAGTTCGTAGTGCACTATCAGCCGCAATGGAGCACTCGCAGCGGACAGATAGCAGGCGTGGAAGCGTTGGTACGATGGCACCGGCCCGAGCAAGGCTTGATTGCACCGTCTGCCTTTGTCCCCGTGCTGGAGGATACCGGACTCATAGTTCCAGTGGGCGCGTGGGTACTACGCAATGCCTGCCATCAAGTAAAAGCCTGGCGTAAAGCCGGTATGGGCGATATAACGGTTGCAGTGAACTGTTCATCACAACAATTTACCAATCAAAGATTGGTCAAAGATGTTCAAACTGCCCTGCAGGAAACCGGGCTCGAGCCGGATTGCCTCACCTTGGAAATCACCGAGAACGTTTTCATGGAGAACCGTGACGAGCTGTTCGGCGCCTTACGCACGATCAACAGACTGGGCGCGCATTTGGCCATCGACCATTTTGGCACCGGGTACTCGTCGCTCAGCTATTTAAAGCGTTGTTCAGTGGACACGGTGAAAATTGATAAGTCGTTTACCCACGCGATCCCCGCCGACGCGGATGACACCGCCATTGTCAAGGCGATCATCGCGATGGCACACAATCTGAATATTCAAGTGGTGGCCGAAGGTATCGAAACGGATGATCCACTCGCATTCCTGAGAAAACAGGGTTGTGACTACGTTCAGGGCTACTTGCTCGGAGCGCCCCTGCCCGGCGACCAGATGGGCCGCATGTTGTCGTGAGCAGTGCACAACATCTCGAAAGATGTCCACGAGGCTACTGCAAAACCCGGCACGCGCAGTCGTTTGTTAGAGCGGTTCCCAGTTGCATGCCTATCAGTCTCCATCAGTAGACACGCTGAGAATAACGGTCCCAAGAACCGCTATAAACTGTTCTAAAGACAGGGCACGGGGCCCGAGGTCGGACTTTTGTCATAATAGTTGTTTGACGAGCAACGATTACCCGCTGTTTGGTCCCCTACAGTGACCATTTTTGCTGCGTCAAACATGGGTAAGCAAACTGCTAGGAGCTGCTGCCATGCCGCGGTCAGGTTACGGGAACTGTGCCGGCTTTCTTCTCAGACTCTGCCTGCTATCCATGGTCGGTGGTGTGACGTTCCAAACGGGCGCAGCAGGCGCGCAGCAGGAGGATGGCCATACGACGCGATCGCAAAGCGCACCATCCGATCTTCAAACTTCCGCAGCGCTCGCTTCCGAGAGCTCGCTGCTCAATGCTAGCACCGAGCACGCCGATGTCCGAGACGCGCTGTCGGCGCTTTCGGGAGCGGCCCACATCTCCATTGATGACGATGCCCTGAAGGGGCTAAACCCTCGTCCGGTCACGCTCTCTTTGCACCAACGAACGCCCATCCAGACGTTGCGCGCCATTATGGCTCAAGTACCCGGCGGCGGTTTTGTGCTCGTGGAAGGGCACGGTACTGAGGGAACGCGGGCCTATGTGCTAAGCGGTCTGGGTAATAGCCCGACAGGTGGTGCCTCAATCGGCGTCCCGCCCATCCGCCACGGGCCAGCAGCACGAACCGGTATGAGACGCGCCAACCAGCCCACAAGCGATACGCAGCCCGTTCCCAGGGCCGAGTACATCGCTAACGAGCTCTTGCTGCAGTTTCCCCCAGACCTTGGGGGGCGCAACGTTGGGGATATTGTCGGGGCTTTCGGCGGAGAGATTTTCGCCACGGCCGATGACCCGCTGACCAAGATCGGCTATTACCGGGTCCGATTCGCTGAGGGGACCGATATCATGGCTATTGCGCCAATTTTACTCGATGAGACCCCCGCCGAGGCAGCGGAACCGAACTACCTGGCGCACGCGATGTTTGACAGTCCCAATGATCCGCTGTACCCACTACAATGGGGGCTGATACGCATTGAGGTGCCAGCGGCGTGGGAAGTCACGCTGGGTCAAGGAACTGTTTTGGTGGCGGTTCTCGATAGTGGAATCGATCCGGCCCATCCTGAGCTCCGTGGTACCTTGACTGCCGGATGGGATTTCAGTGCCGACGATAATGATCCCTTTGACGAGCAGGGCCACGGCACCGCTATGGCCGGGATCATTGCGGCGGCCATGAATAACGAGCAAGGTATCGCCGGGGTTGCCCCAGGGATAAGGTTGATGTCTGTGCGCGTGCTGGACGGCGCCGGAAAAGGAAGCTACGCAGAAGTGATGGGCGGGCTCATTTACGCTGCAGATCGAGGCGCCCGCGTCATCAACATGAGCTTCGGCGGCTATGGTGAATCGCGCGCGCTGAGCCTAGCGTTGGCCTATGCTCATCAAAAGGGGGCGTTGCTGAT
>JAGTVB010000235.1 GCA_018224385.1 Gammaproteobacteria bacterium | reverse complement strand
CTCAAGATTGTTCCTCGCGATCTTGTCTCGCCACCTGCGCCATGCTCTGTCACGTCGCAATCCATTCTCCAACACCTTCTATTGCATCATTCTCCTTGCGGTGTGGCACCTTGAGGAGGCATTTACGTCCTTAGACTGATCCATAAGGGATGTACAATTGGCCTGCAATGTGCGCCCAAATGAATCGGGGTTCAGCCGCAGCTCCTGTCGCAGTACGGCGAGCTATGCTTACCGTGGCAGTGCCTGTGGATCGCTCGCTGACAAAGACATCCTCGGTAGGAGGGGATAGGAGGAATCATCATGAAAGAGGTTCGCAGCAAGGTAAAGAAAAATGAGCGAGAGGACATCGAGTTTGATCTACCGATTGAAAAGGTTGCCTATGCGCTGGAAATATCTACAAAAGAGCTCTTAGAGGCCATCGAGGAAAATAAAATACGGTATCGTCAGATCGCTAATCAAGACGGCACCGTAGTCATCCAAGTGGAAGCTTACGCAAGGCACTGCACCGTGACTGTAGAGGCCAAGCAGTGAACCCATGATCCTAAGCGCCGGAGTCGCAAGAGGCACGCCGGTGTAACCGCACTGTTGAGCGAAGCATATGAGGATGGCGAGACGCCCTGCAACATTGCTCTGATGAGCGTAATACTTTTTGAAAAGCTCCTATGAGCAGTGCCGTACGAACCGGCTGCTCCAGTTCAGCCGCTATGGAACCCAGGGCGGCAAGCTCCGACCAAGATTCTCCCAGGAGAGATGTTGCGCTCGGAGAGGAGGCTTTCGGCTCTGAGGCGTTACTGCAGTAACGCCTCAGAGCTTACGCAGACTCGCCTCTAGAGCGTCAAAGAGGACATCGGATCGTGGTTCGCCCGTCATCTCCATTGCGGGCATTACGTGTTCGGCGGTATACACAGTGGGGAACGTCAGAACGACCTAATTTCTAACTCAAGGCTTATTAATTTTGGTTTTTCCAATGCCGCGGCTATGACTTTGGCCCTAGTTCTAAGCTTGATGCACACTAATTGTTCATCGCGCTAGTACTCGACTTCGCCCTCCCACTCCAGGGTTAAGTCTTCCAGTGTTTCCCTCCCCGAGTATCGCCCACCTCCCTTGATGCCTGAGAACTTTCCGGTACCGCCGGTTAGCTGCCAATGTCCTTCGATGTCGACTTTGTGAGGCTTTTGTTCGCCCTTCGAAAGTTTATGCACTCCGTAGTATTTCACATAAGTCTTGTCTCCATTCTCGTGGCACTGAATTCGATAGCCTCTGTGCGTCCCTTTATCCCTTACGGAATCTGCCTGTTCATATACCCTGACGGTCAGATTATTGAAGTCTGAATCAGCACTCTTGGTCTCATGAATCATAACTTGTTGGACAAGAAAATGATGCGAGGTATCATCCGGATGGCTCACTGTCTGTGACAGTGTGCGTACATACCTGTCCTGTCCCGAAATGGACTTTTTTTCAGCTGCTTGCCCTGAAAGCGCCGAGACTAGGCCTATGCCAAAAAGAAGGTACACTCTCCATTTGTGTCTCAGTTGCTGTACCACCGTTATCTCCTTCGACGGTTTTTGCTGCGCGGACGATCATTGATTATTGAGGCACCTCGAGAATGTCCAAGTTCCCTCCCTGACATAAGGCGGCCGTGTCTTGGAAACGGATTTTAGAGCCCGATTGACGTTCCGTAGCGGCAGTGTGCAGCGGCTCGAAATGTGGGTAGTTCAATGTAAACTCTAGACCATCCCTTCTGGCCTTAGGTTTCCTAACCGATGCACTATCAAGTCTGCCAAGACGATTGCCGGACATTCTTCGCGTGATACGTTCTATATCTTTTCACGCTTCATGCCGGTTTTTTTTAATCGGCATCTCAAAGCACGGATTATCGTCGCTCTGGAACACATCGCCGACCTCGATCTTGTAAACAGGCATCTCCGAGGTCACAGACGTGAAACAGTACGGCGCACGTGATCATCCGAATCGGTATTCATCATGTGGAAAAAGAGGTGGGTTACGCATGTCTTCGGATAGAGATCCCTAAACAGTATTCGACAATACTAAGCGCCGCGGCCTCGTCATTAAGTCGCGCCCTTTCTGCGTCAAGGAGCAATCGTTCACAGCGGGCCGCCGCTTGAGTGGTTGACCCACCGGTGTAGGTGGCACCCGGATGCGATTTGCGTTAATGACGCCGCATCAGTGATGCGATGCTCCGTCACTAAGTAGTTTTGCGTACTCTCCCTAGGATCTTCCCCTATTTCCACCCCAGTGCCATTCATGGCATATTCAAATCAAGCGGCTCCAAGGCTTTGGTGGTGTGAAACAGCAAGGGGGAGGAGTAATACAATCATGGAATCCGCCCGTTATCTACGTCTAACCGAGGAAATGGATCAGGAGCCGGTAACCGAGTCACCTTCGCTCGGGGCGGCGCTATTAACAAACGTGTGCGGGGAGCATCCTCATGCACCGTCTCCCTCGCTGCAATCGCCACTGCCTACCGGTATGTTCTCCATTGATGTCCGTAGCGATTCTGAGGGACGCGTCGTGATTATGGGCAGGGCCACGCGAAAGCGCGCCAATGCGCTTCTGAACATCCCCATTTGTCAGGAGACGCGCCGGCGACTCGACGAGCAGCTGGTAGGCTCGCTGTCGATGGCCACGAGTGCCCTCATCGAGTGGGCTCTCGATGAGTTAAAACGCCAAGCGGTGTCTCTCGAGGTTAGACCGCAAAGATAGAAGAAGTGCTCTGGGAGAAAAGACGCAATGCTGCGGACACCCACGAAAGGGCTGTGGGCATGTTGCACGGCAATCGATGGCTCGGCAGCGCGTGGGACAGGGGTGCCATGACCGCATGCATACAACAGCCAGCAGCAGAGGAGCGACCAATATATAAAGAGATCGTTGTTTATAAGATTTTGTAAAGATATTCTGCGCGCCGGCAGAGCACGATCTGCGTGGTGGGAGCAACGACCCATTAGGCGCCGCGCGCAGGCTGCGACCCGTTGCCCTTTCGCCGAGATTGTAAACAAATCGTACCGAGCGTCCAGCGAGCACGGCGCGCACCGATGAGACGTCCTGGAGATAGGGAGAATGAGGGACGGCTACACGGCCAATCTTAGATTACAGCCTCTGAACGCGGATGAGTCATTCAATGGCCTATGAGGGGCGGGAGCAACCTTTTCGGGTGGGTATATCGGGTTCCTATGGTGGCCTCAATCTAGGAGACGAAGCCATCCTGCAGGTTATCGTGAGTCAGCTGCGGCGGGACTTTCCAGTTGAAATTACGGTTTTTTCCCGCAACCCGCGGGACACCTTGCAGCGCCATCAGGTAGACCATGCCGTGCCCGTGCGCGAGTTCTCGCGCAGCGAAATTCTCCCGCAGATTCAGCGGTTGGATCTGCTGATTCTCGGTGGCGGGGGAATTCTTTTTGACGCCGAGGCCAAGCTGTATCTTCGTGAAGCCATGCTGGCACGCGAGCAAAACGTGCCGATTGTTCTGTTTGCTGTTGGCGCCGGT
>JAGTVB010000234.1 GCA_018224385.1 Gammaproteobacteria bacterium | reverse complement strand
GCGCAAGCCCCGCATCCCCTGGACCGCGTTCCAGCCTAGTGAGGAGCTGATGCAGCAGATCATCGATGCCGGGCTCGACGTGCTGATTTTTCAAGGGGTAACCGGCGCCAAGGCCGAAACGCTCGCCCGCGCATTGCGATCGCGCGCAACCAAAACCGTCTATGTCACCGGCGATCTCGTCAAGAGTGGTATGCCCGCCGCCGTTGATTGGGTAGTGGTCGGATCGCAGCGGCTGCAGGACGTGGCTCGACCCTTTCCGGAAAAGACTTCGGTCATTGAGGCCGTCCTGGAGGCCCCGGCGGGACTTGCAAAAGACTATAGTCAGCCGCGGCCAAACAAGCACCTTAAGGTGGTGTGGGTAGGGTATCCTGAAAATCTGCATTTGTTGCGGCCCATAAAGGAAGCGCTCCAGGACCCGCGGCTACGCAATTACCGCCTCGTGACCATTTCCAAGGGGCCCGAAGCAACTCTGCAGTGGGATCGAAAGCGGGTCTGGAGCGATCTTATCGACTGCGATATCGCCGTGCTCCCATCGGCGCTCGCCGATTGGTACCAGGCCAAACCCAATACGCGCATGGTGATGCTGAAGGCCCTCGGCCTGCCTATGATTGCCTCACCCATCGATTCGTACCGAGCAACCCTTACCCATGGGAAAAGCTGCTATTTTGCAGAGAGCACCCAGGACTGGGCCGATTACCTGGCGCAGCTCGGCGAGGCCAGCCGGCGTCGTGAAATTGGCCTCGCAGACCGCGACGAGATTATTAAGCGCCACAGTGCACAGGCCATCAGCGCCCGCTGGCTTTCCTTGCTGGAACGTCTGACCCAACGCGAGCTCCCGGCCGATGCGCCAGCGCTGAGCCGCCGTCCACACGACCATGACCTCCAATAATAAGTTCTAGCTGCGCAAGGAACATGTCATGTACAGAGAGCTGAGTTCGTTAGCAAGCCAAGGCCAACCAATCCGCGTCGCGGTGACCGGCGCCGGTGGCTTCATGGGTCGAGGTATCTGCCTGCAACTGGGTATAACGCCGGGCTTTCGGCTGATCGCGGCGGTCGATGTCGATCGGCCCCAGGCCGCGGAAGCGGCCCGACTTTATGGCGCCCCGTGGGTCGAGGCAACCTCAGGAGCGGCTATAGCACAAGCCCTGACGCAACGCAGAACCATTGTCACCGATGATTTCTTTGCGCTCCTCGAGCACGGGCAGGCTGAGATCGATGTGCTTGTGGAATCCACAAACAATCTTGGGTTCGCGCTAAGAGCGGTCGAGTACGCGCTGCGCAACGGAATCCATGTAGTGCTCATGAACGCCGAGCTCGATTGCTTCTTCGGCCCCTGGTTGCATCAGGTCGGGAAGGAATCCGGCGCCTTGGTTTCCAGCGATGCGGGCGACCAGCATGGCGTTCTATTGCGGCTGCTGGAGGAGATCCAGCTGTGGGGACTTGAGGTGGTAATGGCGGGAAATATCAAGGGATTTTTGGATCGCTACGCGACACCGGCCTCGATCTTGGAAGAGGCGAACATTCGTCATCTTGACCCAATCGCCTGTGCCGCCATGACCGATGGCACCAAGCTGAACATCGAGATGGCATTGGTGGCCAACGCCACCGGGCTCATTCCATCTCGACCTGGCATGATTGGACCGCGCGCTGAGCACGTCCATGAAGTGTTCGACAAGTTCGATCTGGAGTCGCTCAGGAACCCCGGCGTGGTGGACTACCTGCTGGGGGCCGAGCCGGGCGGCGGGGTGTTCGCGGTGGGCTACTGCGAACATCCGGTGCAACGGGAATACCTGAAATACTACAAGATGGGAGAAGGACCGTTCTATTTGTTTTACCGCCCCTACCATCTGTGTCATTTGGAAACACCCTATGCCATCGCCAGCGTCGCCATCGGAAAAAGGCCGATTTTAATCCCCCAGCGTCCGCGAGTGGCGGATGTGGTGGCCTACGCGAAGTGCGATCTCCCGGCCGATACTGAAATCAGCATCGGCCTCGGCGGAAACCACCTGTACGGGCTCATTGAACGCCAAACAATCCTCCGGTCGTCCGATCTCGTGCCCATCTGCCTTTTTGAACAGGAACGGGATGAGCAAAAGGTGCGCATTATAAGGCCGGTGAGAAAGGATCACCCGATCACATGGCATGATGTTGCGTTGCCAGAAACGACACTTGTTGACACATTCCGACAGCAGGAACCGCTCCTAGAAAACCCATGACATGGGGCCGGCAAGCCCTTCCTAAGGATCGATCTCGTTAGCACGGCGCCAATGACAAAAATTCGCGTATCCAACCCGTTCCCGCTTCCTCGATCGGCAATGGCCGAACTGAGCTGGCCGGCGTTCCCTAACGGTCGGGATGCCATCGTACTTGCGCTGCAGCACCAGCTCGATGAAAGCCAATGGCTCGCACCCGAAGTGCACCGGCAACGCCAGTTTCGCCAGCTGGAGTTGCTGCTTGCGCACGCGGCAAAGACGGTGCCTTGGTACCAGGAGCACCTGGAGCCGGTTTCGCACCGTGGCGCAGGCTGGCTCGACCTCGACACATGGCAAACGCTGCCCCTGTTGCGCCGTGCGGACATTCAGGAGGCAGGGCCGGCCCTGGTCAGCCGGGAGGTCCCCCAGGAGCACGGCGCGCCCTTTGACATCAGCAGCTCGGGCTCGACGGGACGACCCATTGCGGTGAAGGGAACCGGTGTCACCGCGGTACGCTTCTTGGCAAATCAGCTGCGCTACCACCGTTGGCACGGCCGGGATTTTTCCGCCAAGATGGCCGCGCTCGTTTACCTGCGAGAAGTGCAACGGGAAGCCGCCGAGAAAGGCCAGGGGCTACCTTGGAATTTCACCTTAAATGCTGGGCTCATGCTGTTTCACGACATTAATGCGGCTGTGGATAAGCAATTCGCTTGGCTGCTGGAGCAGAATCCGACTTATCTCGTTACCTACCCGTCCAATCTCCGGGAATTGCTGCGGCTGAGCCATGAGTCGGGCGCGAGGGTCCCCCGGCTGCGAGAAGTGCTCACCCTGAGTGAGGTCGTAGACCAGCCGTTGCGCACCGCCTGCCAGGACACCTGGGGAATCAATGTCACCGACTCCTACAGCTCCCAGGAAACGGGCTGGATTGCCATGCAGTGTGCGCAATACCCGCAGTATCATGTGCAATCGGAGAGCCTACTGGTGGAGATCCTTAATCCCAACGGCGCGCCGTGCCAACCCGGCGAGATTGGCCGGGTCGTGCTCACCGACCTGCACAACTTTGCCACGCCATTGATTCGATATGAGATTGGCGATTACGCCGAACCGGGTCCCCCCTGTGCCTGTGGTCGGGGTCTGCCGATCATTCGACGCATACTGGGGCGTACCCGCAATCTGGTCACCTTACCCACCGGGGAGAGACACTGGCCAACGCTGCCATTGAAATTCCGCGCCGATGCCAAGATTCGGCAATTCCAACTGGTGCAGAAAAGCATGACGCGAATGGAATTGAAACTCGTTGCCGATCGGCTATTGAGCCGCACGGAGGAAGAGCAGGTCCGCCGGCAGATTGAGGGCAACTTCGGCTATCCTTTTGAGATCCAGTTCAGGTACTGCGAGGTCATTCCCCGCAGCGCCGCCGGAAAGTACGAGGATTTCCGATCGGAGCTTCTGGAGCACGAGATAACGGGCCGCTGAGCGCCAGTTATGCACGTGAATAGGTCAGCCCGGAGCCCGATTTCGAAACGCAACCGGCGGTTACGCCCAAAAGACGCGGGCCGCGATAGAGAGGGGCAAGAATGCGTCGGGGGTCCTCATCGGTAGCCGCAACGGTGATTTCCGGTAGGCTTCGCAACCCCTCACGGGACTAATTAAAGAATACGCAATCGAGCCCCGGCGGCGGCCGCACGCCGCCGCCGGGGAATCGACGATAAAGCCACCAGAACTGCTTAAACCTTAGTGCCCTGAGCGACGTTGTCGCCGCCACCGATTCCGCCGAACGCGCCAGCCTGGACATTTTGGCCTTGCAGTGTGATGTCCTCATCGGTCTGGATGTCCGGGTTAGCCACACCCAGATCCAACCCCTTGTTGAACATCTTGGTCGGATCAACGTTCGCTTGATAGCCCTCGGCTGTGGCCGTCGCATCACCACCGGACTTGAAGTCAGCGCTCATCGCTCTACCTCCTCTAAGTTGCAGCGGGTCCTCCAGCGCGCGTGCCTGCGCAACGCTGGGGGACGGATGCTACACCCTTTTTGTCTCAATGGGTACACCCCGCGAGAGGGCACCGTACCGCTTCCGCTCCCCGTCATGCCTCGCTGTCCAAGCCCTCGCGGTGGGTGCGGTTGATGGTCTCGAGAAGCTCTTTGAAAGGCAGGAAATGGGTCGACTCGTCGGCGATGACCGGCATGAAGGGAAGATCATGGTTCGCAAACTGGTAGCTTCCGTCGGCCATGCGGTCCCGTAGCGTGCGAACTTCGACATCGAGGCGGTCCACGAATCCCGCCGCCCCCGACATCTCGTCCTCATCAAATTCGATGGCATCCCTGAGGTCTTGAATTTCCTCCAGGGCATCGTTCACCATCCCCCGGTACTCCTGCATCGTTCTAGCTCGCTTCATCACCACAACTCACTCATACAGTTACCGTGTTGCCGAAGACGCCGTTCGCCTTCTCCTTGTCCACAGCATAAAGATTCTCGGACAAGCCGCCAAGCGTTGGCAGACTGGCGGCGGGCGAGGGCTGCTCGGGCGTGGGCCAAGAGGTCGAAATTCTGGAGTCCAGAGCCCGCACGCCAGCACCGGAGCTGGAGCCTGCCACACCCACAACAATCTCACTTACAACAGCTTCCTCAGAACCGCTTCTAAGACAGGCGCCCTTGGCCGGCTTCTCTAACACAACGCACCAGGGCGCGGCAGCTGCTCGGCAGTGAGCAGAAAGACATTCTCACCGCCCCGCGCAAATTCCAGCCAAGTGAACGGCAATTCCGGCAATGCCTGCTCCAGCGCGGCACGGCTTGCCCCCACCTCCACCACCAACACCCCGCCCGGGCAAAGGTAGTCGCCCGCCTCAAGGAGAATCCGGCGCACGTACGCCAGCCCATCCTCACCGGCGGCCAACGCCTGGCGGGGCTCATGATGGTACTCCGGCGGCAGGCCCGCCAGCAGCGCGGCGGCCACATAGGGCGGATTGCTGACGATCAGGTCATAGCACCCCTGCAGCGCTGAGAATAGATCGGAGTGGACGGTGTGGACGCGCGGCTCCAGGTCAAAGGCCTGGATATTGGTCCACGCGACCTCGAGAGCCCCCTGTGCGACGTCCACCGCATCCACCTCGGCGGCGGGAAAGGCGAGCGCGCAGGCGATGGCGATGGCGCCACTGCCCGTGCCCAGATCCAGCACCCGTTTTACTTGTTCCGGCTCGATCCAGGGCGCAAAGCCGCGCTCGATCCATTCGGCGATGGGCGATCGTGGTATCAACACCCGCTCATCGACATTAAGCGCTAGCCGCGCGAACCAAGCCTGCCCCATGAGATAAGCGGCCGGAATCCGCTCCTTGATGCGGCGCGCGAAAAGCGCCAGCACAAGATCCCGTTCGGGCTCGGTAAGCCTTGCTGCAAATAACTCTGCTGCTAACGGCGGATCGAGGTGCAGCGCATGCAGCGAAAGGGCGGTAGCTTCATCGACAGCGTTATCAAAACCGTGTCCGAAGCAAAGCTCCGCCGCATTAAACCGGCTCGCGCCCCAGCGAATGACGTCGGCGATGGTGCGAAGCTCAGACTGCGCCGCTTCGAGCAGTAGCGATGAATCGTCGCCAGGCTCCATCACGAGGCCGATGCGCTGTCCCCATCGGTCGTGCCGGTGGTAGGCCGGGACGGACCAGCGAGCGTGAGCCAGAGCTCGTTTAATCGCCGCACAAAGGCCGCCGGATCGTCGGGTTGACTGCCCTCGCTCAGCAGCGCCTGGTCAAACAGAATGTGGGCCCAATCAGCGAATTGCCCTCCGTCCTTCTCCGCATCGAGGCGCTGCACCAGCGGGTGCTCGGGATTAAGCTCCATGATGGGCTGCGAGCCGCCCACCTTCTGGCCGATGGATTTGAGGAGACGCTCCAGATGCGCCCCCATATCCTGCTCGTCAGCCACCAAACAGGCCGGCGACGTCGTCAGCCGATGGGTCAGCCGCACCTCCTTTACCCGCTCCCCCAGCGTTTCTTGCAAGCGGGCGAGCAATGTCTGGTACTCGCTGCCGGCCTTCTCGGTCTTCTCCTTGTCCGCCTCATCTTCCAGCTTTCCAAGGTTCAGCGCACCCTTAGTCACCGACTGCAGTTGCTTGCCCTGGTACTCCGTCAGGTGCGTCACCACCCACTCGTCGATCTCGTCCGTGAGCAGCAGCACCTCGATGGCCTTCTTGTTGAACACTTCGAGGTGGGGGCTACTCACTGCTTTGGCGTAGTTATCCGCCGTAATGTAGTAGATCGTGTCCTGAGCTTCTTGCATCCGCCCGACATAGTCATCGAGGCTGGCGGCCTGTTCCCCGGATGGGGTGCGGGTAGTGGCGAAACGCAACAGCCTGGCCAAAGACTCTCGGCTCTTGTGATCCTCGATAATCCCTTCCTTTAAGGCCCGGCCGAACTCTTTCCAAAAGCTGGCATACTTCTCCGGTTCGTTTTTCGCGATTTCGTCGAGCAGCCCCAAGACCTTCTTGACCGACCCGGCGCGCATGGAGTCGATCTGCTTGTTCTGCTGCAAGATCTCGCGGGAGATATTCAGTGGCAGATCGTTGGAATCGATGACGCCGCGCACGAAACGCAGATAGGCGGGCATCAGCTGCTCGGCGTCATCCATGATGAAAACACGCCGCACGTAGAGCTTGACGCCGCGGCGCGTGGTTCGATCCCACAGATCGAAGGGGGCCTTCTTGGGTATGAACAGCAGCGACGTATACTCCAAGGTGCCCTCGACCTGGCTGTGGACATGGGCGAGCGGCCCCTCAGAATCATGGGCGATATGTTTATAGAACTCGTCGTATTCTTCTGGCTTGATCTCATTGCGCGCCCGCGCCCAGAGTGCGGTGGCCGTGTTGATCTGCTCTTCATCGCCGCTTTTCTTGTCCTTGGTCATGAGGATCGGCCAGGCGATGTGATCCGAATACTTGTGAATGATGCCCCGCAAGCGATAGTCCTCCAGGAACTCGTCCTCTGCCTCACGAAGATGCAGGACAACCTCGGTGCCCCGGGACATTTTTTCGACATTGGCGATGGTGTAGTCGCCGGCGCCGCTGGACTCCCAGCGGACACCTTCTTCCGCACGCATGCCGGCTCGGCGCGTGGTCACCGTGACCCGATCGGCCACGATGAAACTCGAATAGAAGCCCACCCCGAATTGACCGATGAGCTGCGTATCCCGGGCCTGATCGCCGGTCAACGCCTTGAAGAACTCGCGCGTGCCCGATTTCGCGATGGTGCCCAGGTTCGCAATCACCTCGGCGCGGTTCATGCCAATGCCGTTGTCGCTCACGCTGATGGTGCGACCGTCCTTGCTGACCCGCACACGGATCTTGAGCTCCCCGTCCCCTTCGTAAAGGGCGTCGTTGGAAAGCGCCTCGAAACGAAGCTTATCCGCCGCGTCCGAAGCATTTGAAATCAGCTCCCGGAGAAAGATCTCCTTATTGCTGTACAGAGAGTGGACCATGAGATCGAGAAGCTGCTTGACTTCAGCCTCGAATCCAAGCGTCTCTTTTTGCGCATCAACAGTCATCGCCCTACCCATTACGTTCCCAATCTGAATCAAACCCTTAGAATCACCCGGAAAATATGGGGATGGCTATCTGTGTTTTCAACCGAGAACGAGGCGATGCGCTTCAACCGGCGCGCTGGGCGCAGTAAACTTGCCAACAACACTTGCACGGTGGGCGGCGTCGGCGGCCCAATCCACGCGGCCCCAGGGGGAGAACAACATGAAGAGCTATCGAAAAGAGCTATGGTTTAATGTCGCTAGCCGAGTCGGATTCATCAATATCACGCCTGAGGTACAGGAATGCCTGCGCGAAAGCGGTGTGCGCGAGGGGCTGGTGCTTGTCAATGCGATGCACATCACCGCCTCGGTCTTCATCAACGATGACGAGCGCGGGCTGCATCGCGACTACACCATCTGGCTCGAAAAGCTCGCACCCCACGAGCCCATTGATCAGTACCGCCATAACGACACCGGTGAGGACAATGCCGATGCCCATATGAAACGCCAGGTCATGGGACGGGAAGTCGTGGTCGCCGTGACTGAGGGTAAACTTGATTTTGGGCCGTGGGAGCAGATCTTTTACGGCGAATTTGATGGCCGGCGCCGCAAGCGCGCCTTGGTGAAGGTCATTGGAGAGTAGCCAAAGGGCGCTCACCATGCGTTTCTGATGGATGCGAACAGCACGCCCCCGGAACATACGCCGGTCATCAAGCAGTACTTGCGCATCAAGGCCGCCCATCCGGATATTCTTCTCTTCTATCGCATGGGTGACTTCTACGAGCTGTTTTTCGAGGACGCCGAGAAAGCCGCTCGACTGCTCGACATCGCGCTTACCAGCCGAGGCCAATCGGCGGGCGCACCCCTGACCATGGCCGGTGTCCCAGCGCACGCGGTGGACACGTACCTCGCCAAGCTTCTGCGCCAAGGCGAATCCGCCGCCATCTGCGAGCAAATCGGGGATCCCAGCACCGCCAAGGGCCCGGTGGCGCGGGCGGTGACCCGGATCGTGACGCCGGGAACGGTTACCGACGAGGCGTTGCTCGAAGAGCGCCGCGATAATCTCCTGACCGCCGTCAAGCAAGCCGGGGATGCGTTTGGAATCGCTGCGCTGGACCTTGGAAGCGGCCGTTTTTCGATCATGGAGGTGCAGGGCGCGACGGCGCTGCGCTCCGAGCTGGCACGCTTGCGCCCGGCAGAGCTCCTGGTCAGCGAGGAGGACGGCTGCTTGCAGGACGCGTCAGACCGGCGCGGGCTTCGGCGCCAACCGGCCTGGCACTTCGACACCGCCTCGGCGCAGCGGCGTCTCAGTGAACAGTTTGGTACCCGCGATCTTTCCGGATTCGGCTGTGCGCAGTTACCGCTCGCCGTTGGCGCGGCGGGCTGTCTCCTGCAGTACGCCAAGGATACGCAGCGCACCGCTTTGCCCCATATCCAGGAGCTTTGCGTTGAACACCCGCAAGACGCCGTGCTGCTGGATGCCGCAACGCAGCGCAATCTGGAACTCACGGAAAGCTTGAGCGGCAACCCAGCGCAGAGTTTGGCGGGTCTGATGGATCGCACCGCCACGCCGATGGGAGCACGCCTGCTGCGACGCTGGCTCGGGCGGCCGCTGCGAAACCAGGATGAGCTTCAGCGCCGGTACCACTGCATCGAGACGCTGCGCAGCCAAGGCGAGGTCGAATCCCTGCACAAGCAGTTGCGCCACATCGGCGACCTGGAGCGTATTCTAGGACGGATCAGCCTGCGTACGGCGCGCCCCCGGGATCTGGTCCAGCTCCGGCGATCGCTTGGCGTTCTCCCCGGCCTGCGGGCCGATCTCACGGCGCTCGACACGCCGCTGATTCACTTTTGGCTCGAACGTGTCCCGCCCTTCCCTGAGCCCCACGACCTGCTTTGTCGCGCCCTGGTAGACAACCCGCCGGTACTGCTAAGAGACGGTGGCGTCATCGCCCAGGGCTATGACGAAGGCCTGGACGCGTTGCGGGCCCTCGGACGGGATGCGGGGCAATTTATCGCCGAGCTGGAAGCCCAGGAACGTGCCCGCACGGGCATCGCCACATTAAAGGTGGGCTACAACCGCGTCCACGGTTACTACATTGAAATCAGCCGAACACAGGCGGCCAAAGCGCCGACCCACTACAGCCGCCGCCAAACCCTCAAAGGCGCGGAGCGCTATATTACCCCGGAGCTCAAACGCTTTGAGGACCAAGTGCTCAGCAGTCGCGAACGCGCGCTGGCGCGCGAGAAAATGCTCTATGATGATCTCATCGAGACGCTCTGTGGTTCCTTGAAGCCCTTGCAAGCCGCCGCCGCGGCGCTCGCCGAGCTGGATGTGCTGCTGAATTTCGCGGAGCGCGCCCTGACCCTCAACCTCAACCCCCCGCAGCTTACCGACATGGCCACCATCCGTATCCGGGGCGGCCGGCACCCGGTGGTGGAACGAGCCCTTGATACGCCGTTCGTCGCCAACGATGTGGAGCTGCACGAATCACGGCGCATGCTGGTCATCACCGGGCCCAACATGGGTGGCAAGTCCACTTACATGCGTCAAACGGCGCTCATCGTGCTGCTGGCACACCTGGGAAGCTTCGTCCCCGCCGAGACAGCCACCATTGGGCCGATCGATCGCATCTTTACCCGCATCGGCGCGAGCGATGATTTGGCCTCCGGCCGCTCCACCTTTATGGTGGAAATGACTGAAACCGCCAACATCCTGCACAACGCAACCGTCGCCAGTCTGGTGCTCGTGGACGAGATCGGTCGGGGCACCAGCACCTACGACGGATTGGCGCTCGCGTGGGCAACCGCCAAGCATCTGGCGCAGCGGATCCGCGCCTTTACCCTGTTTGCGACCCATTATTTTGAGCTCACGGCACTGCCGGACACGCTGCCGGGGGTGGCGAATGTCCACCTCAATGCCATCGAGCAGGGGCAGCGAATTGTGTTCCTCTACCAAGTTCGCGAGGGCGCTACGGACCGCAGCTATGGTTTGCAGGTCGCCGCCTTAGCCGGGATACCGGCCTGTGTCATCGAAGAAGCGCACCGCCTGCTTCATCAATTTCAAGCCGGGCAGCGGCGGCCCCTTCCACCAGACCGGATCGATGCGGTGTCTGCGCGCCACCCAGCTCATACGGATCTCCAGCTTACACAACTGCTTACGGATATCGACCCCGACCAGCTGTCCCCTCGGCAGGCGTTAGAGCTTGTCTATCGCCTCACCGAGAACCTTACGAGCGGGCTCGAAAGGAATGGCAAACGCGATTAAGATAATGTGATCGATTTGGCAAAGTTAGGAAAAGCAGGATCATGACGTTTGTTGTCACCGAAAGCTGTATCAAGTGCAAGTATACCGACTGCGTAGAGGTCTGCCCCGTGGATTGCTTCCACGAGGGTCCCAACTTCCTCGTGATCGATCCGGAAGAGTGCATCGATTGCACGCTGTGCGAGCCCGAGTGCCCGGTGGAGGCCATTCTATCCGAGGATGACGTTCCCGAAGACCAGCGTCACTTCCTCGAATTGAACGCCGAGCTGGCAAAGGAATGGCCCGTGCTGACCGAAAAGAAGGACGCGCCCGAGGATGCGGATGAATGGTCCAAGGTCAAAGTGAAGCTCGAGTATCTCGAGCGGTGAACGGCCCTGAGGACGCAGCGGACTCGAGTCCCTTGCATGAGAGCCCCGCCGTTCGCGCCGCTATCCGTCAGGCGTCAGCACGACGCGAAAACGCCCTCAATAAACGCTGTCGGTGGGCGGGCTGATGCGCCGCCAAAGGGCGCTCGTGCAGGCAACGCCTTGCCCGCCATGCTCCCAGGCGGTGCCCAAATCGCCCGTGCCCATGCCACCCAAGGCATACACTGGAACCGTCGCAGCGCACACCAATGCCCGGAATCGGTCCCAGCCCAAGGGACGGGAGGCGGGATGGCTCAAGGTGAATCGAACGGGAGAGAGCACCGCAAAATCAACCCCAATACGGCACGCATGCGCCAGCTCTCCCGCGTTGTGGCAGGAAGCAGCGACCCAGTAATCGGCACCGAACGGGCGCCCGCGAAGCCTCAGTAGACGCTCACCGGTGAGATGGACACCCGGCGCCCCGAGATCGCTCGCGAGGTCGGGCTCGGCATTGAGCAGCAAGGTTGCGCCATGATCTTCGCATAAGGCTAATGCTTGACGAGCAAGCGCCCGATAGCGGCGCGCTTCGAGGGACTTGGCCCGTAGCTGAATGAGACGAATACCGCCGCGTACACACCCAGCAAGTGTCTTCAGGAAGCCCTCCGGATCCGACCCGGGCTCAGGCGTAATGAGGTACACCGAAGGCAGCTTCAAGGCCGCAATGACCGGTACGTCGGCTCGCGGAAACAGCCTCGCATCCAGGCTCTTCGGCTGTGCCCAGCGGACCGCCTGCCCTTCCTGACCGCGCGGCTCGCCGGACCAGGATGCTACGCGCCACACGTCCAGCCATACGGCGCGATCACCGTAATCGTGATGCACCTGAATGAGCGGACGGGCCGCCTGCAGGCCGATGCCCAGCTCCTCGGCAAGCTCCCGGCGCAGCGACTCCAGAGGTGTTTCCTGCCGTTCCACTTTGCCGCCCGGAAATTCCCATAAGCCGCCTTGATGCACCCCGTCGGCTCGCCGGCTGATGAGTACGCGGCCCGCGCCATCGACCAGCGCCGCCGCGGTGACATGGAGTGCCTCGCGCCGGGCCGCAGGGCGACTAACTCCGGTACTCGGCATTGATCGAGACATACCCGTGGGACAGATCGCAGGTCCACACCGTGGCACTCTGCGTGCCCCTGCCAAGCTGGACGCGCACCGTAATCTCCGG
>JAGTVB010000233.1 GCA_018224385.1 Gammaproteobacteria bacterium | reverse complement strand
GGCGGTTGGATCGCGAGCATTGCAAGTAGCTTGGGAGAATTCATGGGGCAAGTGCGGGTCGTCTACGCGGCTACCTTTTGAGCCCGGGCCATCATTACCGAAGGCCCTGCTGAGGGCGGCTCTGAACCAGATAGATGGTGTTGTTCGCAATCACCCCCTCAACATCCTGAGGCGAGCCAAAGCGTGCTTCCAGAAAGGCAGCGATGTCAATCAGGCGAACGCCGAGCTGCTCGGCGTTCGCCGCATCGAGTGACCACGGCACCCGACGGTAATCGATTCGCTCCATCGTTGGTGCCGCTGGGCCCGGAAACAAAGCGAAGCTGAAACTGGCGAGCCGCGTAAGCCGCGCCTGCCCCTTGTTGCGCTCGCAAAGCAACCGATAAGGGCTCCCCGGCTGCACCGCCGACGCCAGCGTCTCGCCGAGCCCAACTGCCAGCTCCACAGATGCTTGCTCGCGACTGCCGGTAATGGGATCGGCGGTGTGCATGATGAAGGACAGCTCCGGGCGCACCATCTCTTGAACCAATACCGCCATGCGGATCTGCTCATGGGCAATACCGCAGGCCATGCGGCTTAGGGCGGCGCGGCGCGTCCATAACGATGCCCAGACCCGCCGCACCGCTTCCGCGAGCCCTTCCCGGTTGACTCCGATCACCGACTCGTAAAGCCCCGCACCGGCAAAGCCCTCCAAGTCTTCGCCGTTGGCGCTGGAACGCACCGCAAGCCGCCTGTCTTCCGCAAACAGCCCCCCGAGTTCAGAGAGCAGATGATGCGGGATCGGTACGCTTGCCAGCAGCGCCCGCAACTCCTCGACACGTCGTTCTTGCTCATCCGGAGAAGCCCGTTCCAATGCCTGCTGAAGCCCCTGGTAGCGCGCTTCCAACGCAGGATTCAGGGACAAGCAACCCTCCATCACGCCAAATGGCAGCACTCCTCCGCTGGGCGCCTGAAACAAGCCGCTCTCTTCGGCCAGGGCCAGTAAGCGGCCGGCAGCGGCCGCCTTCGCTCCACAAGTCGAGGTCTCGGCGACCGCCAGCGCCAGCGGCCGCAGCTCGGTGGCAAGAGTGGCCACCAGCCGCGCAGCCGGGGCAACGGGCAGGGACTCGCCCAGGTGCGAATGAGCCTCGGCTCGCTCCAGCAAAAGCGGCTCGGCCCCGAGCTTAAGCTTCACCCAACCGTTTTCTAGGGCCTGGAATTGCTCCAGCTGATCGCGCCCGTCGGCACTAGCAAAGGGCACCCGTGCCTGACGTGCACGCACCCCCAAATGGGAAAGATGGGGGATGGGATGGGCAAGTAAAATCCCCCTCACCTGGGGCGGTATCTCCTCGTCCCCATCCGCACGCCCCAGCAGTACGATGAGTGGCTCGGACAGCGAGGTCAGGGCTCCCAGCTCATCCGCGCGCACCAGCCGTCCACAGGCCTCACCGGCAACCAGCGTCTCCCACGGCGGCAGACCCAGGGCCGTGCGCAGCGCCGCCCGCGCCATGTCCACGAGCTTGGAGAGCTGAAATACAATGTTGCCGCGAATATCCCCTTCACAAAATACTTCGACTGCGTATTGAGGAACGCCCAGCGCCGCGCCAAGTAAGCTGACCCGATCGGCAAACACACCGACAACTCTGTCGCTGTAGCCTTCCCCGAGGCGCTGCGCCCGGTCCAACGTCGCCAATAACCGCCGGAGTTGAAAATCGCTGGCCGGATCAAAGGCCTCTGACCACTGAGCCAACTCCGACTCGATGGCGGCACACTCCTGCACTTCAATCTGGCTCAAGCGAACATTGGCCACGAGACAACGCAGAGCACTGAGCACATCTTGCCAATGATCGGCCACCGCGAGCGGCTCCAGCTCGTTGGCGAGTTCACTGGTCAACGCAAAAGCATAATCCTCAAGACCAATGTCGGCGAGGCGCAGGCGCTGCCGGGCGACATCGCTAACCCCATCCCGATAGTTAGCCAGGGCTTGGCGTAGCTCAGTGAGCATTCGCAAGAGTACCCCTCGATCCCTCAGGCCGCGCCGCGCGGCCGCCTTGCGCTCGAGAAACGTACGAGCGCGCTCGGCATCAGCCGTGCTGAGCGACGGCAGCAGCTCGAGCACCCGCTGTTCCACGCCCGTGGCGTTGAAAAACTCGCTGAGCTCTTGGTGAAAGAGTTCAAACTGATTGACGAAATCAGGCGTGTAGTCGGTGCCGGGCTGCGTGATCCGTGTCAGAATTTCCTCCGAGGTCTTCAAGTCTTCGGGACCGGCGCATCGATGCAGCTTGTTTTGCAATCGGTGCTTGATCTCGTGCTTTAGCGGCTTCGGAATATCATTGCGGTGGGCGATATCGCGGATCCGGGTCAGCGGTTCGCGTCGGGAAAATTGATCGCTATGCGAGGGCAGCCAAGGCAGAATTTTGCGCACAATCCACGCATTATCCTGGGACTCCAGACCGGCCAACGCCTTTTCGATAACCAGCGCGGCGCGCGCATGGTGATTGGGACGAAAATGCCGCCCATCCTCCGCGCAGGAGACCTCCGCGGTTCCCAGAAACCGCAGATACGCCGCGATGGTTGCAAGCTCGCCTAAGGAGAGCGGCGCGTCGGCTCCAGCCAGGCGCTCGCCCACCCAAACCAGCCGCTCGCGCCAACTGGCGTGTCTCTGGTGCGCAGCGACGAGCTCAGAGATGAACGGATCGCTGATTGACTCCGGGTCGAGCGTGATCCGGCCCGGAGCCGCTCGCTCGGCTCCGCCGGCCGGTTGCTCGGGCGACGAAACCGGTGTGTCGGCCGCCACCGACCGATGCTTTTCCGGGTGGCGTTTCTCACCTGCCCGCCCGAGCAGCGGGCGCAGCCGCCGCTCGGCTTGCAACAATAGGTCGCGAGGTTCCGGCCACTGCTCAAGAATGAGCGCACCGCTGAACCGCCGCGTGCGCAAACGACCAATGAACGCGCGGATACCGCCATCGTGGTCGCCCGCCGGACCGCTGAAAAGAGTCAGGTGACTGTCTGCATCGCCATAGTTCTCATGCACATGGGCATGAATGATCGGCACCTCACCAGTCAGCTGATCGATATAACGGATATAATCGTTGTGCGTTGACGCACACAGGTTCGCATGACCTAGATCCAGACAAAATCCCACGTGCTCCGCGCCGCCGTTGAGATGGCGCAGCGCGGCAAACGTTTGGTTAACGTCGTCAGGGGTGGTATGCGGCGTGTTTTCGATGCTGATGTTCAAGCCAAGCGCAGCCGCGCGGCGGATGACCGCGTGCAATGCGTGCACATAGCCTTGTGGTCCTTGGTCCAGATACAGGTGCAGATTAACGATATCAGCGCCGATTGAGCGGGCGAATTCGAGGCTTTCCAGCAACAGATCGTTCCCGTCAGGCCAGAGTGGATTGGCTTGCCAGGGAGCATGTACGCTGTAACGGATGTCGCGCGCTTCACCGACGTGTCTAATCTCTTTGCGCATCGGCTCATCCATGTCGCCGAAATCCCAGCCCGAAACACTGCCGTCCTCATAGACTTTCTTATCCCCGAACCACTCAAATGCGTCGAACCCATGGGCGAGCGCGAACTCGAAGGGTTCCAGCGGGGTTGTGGCAGAAAAGGCGGTTTGATTACCAATGCGAATGCGCCGAGTCATATGAGCCATCCAAGCTATGCGGGAATGACGAATTTTGCCGGCGATTGTACCCCTAACCGGCCCACGCGACGACCGCCGGCCTGCTGTTTTCCATTACTGCGAGGTCCTATAGCCCCACCTGTGGACGCGTTTGCACCACGTAAAACTCACCGTGCTGCACGGCCCCTTCAATATCCTGCGCTGACCCGCAGGTTTGTTCTATTTCGCGCCCAAGGCGGGCAATGTTCGCCAGCACATCCTGGCGAAACCGGTGATCGTGCACCAGCGGCTCGTTGCAGTAGTCCACCAAGCGCTGGCGTGGCGCCTCCGCCAAAAAGCTATCGTAGAGCCCGGCACCGGCAAACCCCTCCAGATCTTCGCCGTTCGAGTCGGAGCGAAAGATGACGCCATGGCCATCGAGGGCGATACTCTTGCTCGGGTACGATACCGGGGAAAGCGCCAGGCTGTCTTTCCGACAGATAAAACCCAGCGCCCGGCCCGGATAATTTCCCACTAGGGTCTCGCCCATACCAACGACCACCTCGGCGAACAGCTCGTCGGTGGCGCCTGTTAGCGGATTGACCGTATGGATTACGAAGGCGTACTCCGCCTGCACGACTTGCTGAATCAATACCGCAAGCATCAAATCCTCATGGGCAATCTTCAGGGCCGTGCGCGAATAATACGCACGCTCGTTCCACTTTGACGCCCACACGCGACACAACGCGTGCCAGACAGAAGTCCATTCGTAATCCGGCAAGCCCGCTTGCCTCCATACGTCGCCGAGGGCATCCCGAAACGCCGCCGGCGCCTCGAGCTCGAGCAGGGTCTCTCTTAGCTGCGGTAGAACGCGCTCCGGATCGTGCGTTAATTCGTCCAGTAGCTGCTCCTGGCGCTTGGCCAGCGGCAGGTTTTGCGCACACTGCAGGATCTCCTCAAAGACCCCAAAGGGCACCGCAATAGAAGTGGGAAATCGGATCCAGCTCGATAGCCGTCCCTGCAAACCCACCAGGTTTATGGATTTGCCGCCGACCAGTGCGTCTCGGAATGACGCCGAGGCGATCGCCCAGGCAGAGAATGGCCGCCGCCGCACCTGGACTGCGGGCCGCCCGCGCGGCGTAACTTCACCGGGCGTGGCCTCTACCGCTTCCTCAAAGGTGACGTCTCCCCCGGCGCTCACGGCAAAACGCAATCGATGATGCTCCAGCGCCTTGAGCTGCTCATAGGTGGCCTCATCGAAGCAAGTCGCGAACAGCACATGTGCGTTTCGTGCGCGCACCGCCACGTGCGACACTAAGTCCGGGGTGTCACGGGTGATCACGGAGGTAACCCCGTCCGGAATTTCTTCGTCGCCCGCCACGCGGTCGCTGACCAACACGGTAGGCTCAGGGTAACGTTGCCCCTGAGCGCTTAACAGGCTCTTGAGGACACACACCCGCCCCGCTGCGACAGCGGGGCTGATGATCTGCCATCCCCCCGTGCCGGCCCGGGCGCGCAGCTCGGGGTCCAAGCGCCGCAGCAGTGCCGACAGCACGAACGGCAGATTGCCGCGAATGATCTCCTCGCTGAACACCGCAATGGTCCAGTTAGCGACCCCGAGCGCCTCTCCCAAAAACTCGGCCTGCGGCTGCAGACGACGATAAAGAGCATCGCTCCAATCACCGATAGCACGAGCCGCCCGGTCGGTTACGCTCTTGACCTGCAGCGCCCAATCAACATCGCGCTGCCGCGCCCTGGCAAGGCCGCCGAGGTGGCGAGCCACGATGGCAAACTCCGTCTCGCCGAACGACAGGCCCATATTGTGCGAGGTCGTCGCAGCGAGCGAGATCAGGGCCTGCACCTCAGCATGCCGTAGCGCCTGACGCTCAATGGCCGTGCGTAGCGCCTGCTCAAGCGCCAGATCGAGGTAAAGCATGTCGCGCAAAGCCCGCGGCTCATCGGTTGCATCGATACGCCGGGCAAGCAACTGACGCGTCCCGGTTAGCAGCTCCGCCCACCTCGGCAAAGCGCTGGCATCGGTAGCACCCGCCCGCAGGCGCTTCAGCAATCTTCTCATGCGCGCGTCCAACCGCTGGTCCGCGGCGGCGACGGCAGATTCCATGTCGGTCCCCGAGTGCACCGAGCGCAATAACTGCAGGAAACGCTGAAAATCACCGATCAAGCCTTGCTTCTTATCGGCGTAGAAATGAGGGTCAGTCTTTATGGGACGGTCGAAGCTTGCCAGACGCTCCCGGCTCACCCCGCCGCGCTCAAGGGTGCGGTAAAAGGCCTCCAGCGCACCGTCGGCGCGAAGGAATGCAAGGTAGGCCTCGCAAATAACCACGTCGTCGGGAGTGGTATTGTTGTGCAGCTTCTGATGCCACTGTTCCATAAAGGTGCCGTGCGCTTCCTTGATATGGTGGCGGTGCATGATGTTGAGGATCTCATCCCTGACCCGCTGTCCTTCCCCGCCAGGACCAAGCGTGGTCAACATCAGCCGCATGGCAGGCCGGCTGGTTGGGTGCGCTTGGTAGATACTCGCCAGCCGCAAAGTCAAGCGATCCTGGGCTCGCGCCAGCTCCCGGGGTTGGGTGTTGTACCGGCGCTGCCAGTCCAGCTGACGAATGGCCGAATAGCGCAGCCACGTATAGATCAGCGCCAGTGCCTCGCCGTTTTCCTCCGCTCCCTCCAGCACCTCGCAGCACAGGTTGAAACGGTGCATGAGGGTCCAAGACTGCCGCTGCGTCTCGGCGCTGATGATCCGCTTCGCGATCGGCTCCCTATCCCCTTCCGGAGGGGTCCTTTGGCCAGCCGAGACCGGTTGCAACCGCAGCTCCATGTCGCCCCGATCGGACTTGATCCAGCGTTCCTGGGACGACGCATAAAGCACGAACTGTATGGCGGGGGGCACGTTCGCCGTGGCGAAGCCCATTTCCAGCCAACGCAGCCCATCGTGATCTCGAAACGGCGTCTGCAGCGCCTTGTTTTGAACCTCTCGACTCCCGGGAGGCCACAATGTTGTCGGCGGCAGTTGCCAGCCATCGACCGATCCCCCGACAACACCCCAGTGCAGCCACAAGGGGGCATCCAGATCCGTCACGAAAACTATCTCCATCCCCGTGTCGGTCTTCAGCGTCGCCGCCGCCAAGCGCTCGCCGGTCCCGAGGTGAAACATTTGCCGACGCCAATCCGCACCCCTGCTCCGCGCCTCGAGCGCCTCCACCGGGCTTAACGCTTGTCGTTCGGCGGGAAGGGTAATGCAGAAATCATCCTTACCATACTTTATCCAGCGCCGCTCCTGCGGCAGGTAGAGCACAAACAGTAACGCGTCCCAGGTCAGCGGACGGTCGAGCCGCACCGCCAATGTCACCCAACCCGGCGCACTCGGCTGTAGCGGGCTTTGCGCCGCATGCTGGTCAAAAGCGGCGGTATGGGGCGGCCAAACCGAGGAAGGTGGGAGATGCCAATTGCGATCCCGGTGACGCCGCAAGCCCCAATGCAAGCAGCAGCGCCGGTCCGTGCGTAGGTCAAAAACCAGGGTTAGATGCCGTTCGGAGTACTGCTTGGTCACTCGAATGTCGATCTCACCGGCCCGGTAGGTTTTCTCAACCCATTCTTCGTTATTCATTTTGATACCGTCTGGGCACCTTAGGTAAAGATAAAAAAATAATTAGGTAGACCACACACCGGGCGCCCTCATCAAGCTCGTCATTGCTTACTTGCCGTCACACAGCAGCGCTGCCCTCGCCGCTCAGCATTCCGTTCAGGCCCACGTTTCGGCCTATCGTGTATCCCTTTCCCCCACACAAAGCCGCAATGGTTGTAGGGATACCGACTTGACAGTAAAGGCCAGGGTATGGATAATGCTTTCTTGTTGCAGTGCAACATTAGAACACAGATCATTGCGGAGCCAGGACATGTCTGAGAAAGCCCAGTCCTTTAAGACGTTTGATATGAGCAAAGTACTCTCCGAATTCGACCCAAGCAAGATGATGAGCCAGGTCACCAAGGCCTTTTCCGATTACAAAGTACCCGGATTAGACATGGGCGCGATCATCGAACATCAGCGCAAGAACATCGAGGCGTTAACCGATGCCAATCGACAAGCCCTTGAGGGCCTGCAAGCAATCGCCATGCGCCAAAGCGAAATCCTGCGTGAAACCATGGACCAAGCGGTAGCGGCGTTGAAAGATCTCTCCTCTTCCGGAGGACCAGCCGAGGCGGCCTCTAAGCAGGCTCAACTCTTGGGGAACGCCCTCGAAAAGGCGTTGACCAACATGCGCGAGCTGGCTGAAATGGCGGCCAAATCCAATACGGAAGCATTTGACGTCGTAAAGACCCGCATGACGGACAGCGTCGAAGAGATCAAGCAGCTCGCCCAAAAGATGACCAGTCAAGAGAAAGGCTAAGATCTCGCTTCTCGGTGGGTAAATCGATTGGGGGGCCAGGCTAACTCACTGGCCCCTTTCTCATGCCTGGAAGCTGTCTGCAGCGCCGACGCCGGTTACCAATACTCCCGCTTTCTATTTTAGCCTCTGGCAGCAGCTCCAGAATGACCTGGCACCGTCGTCGGTGAACAAGCCGTTGCAAAATTCCCGCGAGCGCCGCCGCCCACCCGCCCGCAACCCCATGGCGGCTCCCACAGCACCTCACGGTGGCGCGTCGATGACGGTGTTAGAATTCTTAAAATGACCGCGTCTAAGGTCCGCGGTGCTGTTTGATGTATCCTATAAGGCCGTTGGTCGAGGCATCGTGACCGCTGACCGGCTCCGCACCTTGAAGCTCGGGAAGAATAATCGCCGCCATTTCCTTGCCGAGCTCGACGCCCCACTGATCGAAGGGATTAATTCCCCAACACACGCTCTGTACAAACACCTTATGTTCATAGAGCGCAATCAAGGCACCAAGCACGCGGGGCGTCAATCGCTCGTAAACAAGCGTATTGGTCGGCTGATTTCCGGGGAGTACCCGATGCGGGAAGTGCGCTTCGAGTCGCTCTCCTAAGAATCCGGCCGCCGCGGCGGCTGCCCGGGCGGCCGCCTCAGGCCGGCCGCGCATCAGCGCCTCCGCCTGAGCAAGCGCATTGGAGAGCATCGCCTCCTCATGACCGGGCAGTGGATACTGGCTGCGCATCGGTACGATGAAGTCTGCCGGGACGAGAACCGTGCCCTGATGCATGAGCTGATAAAAGGCATGCTGGCCATTGTTGCCGGGGCCACCCCAAATGATGGCACCGGTGGGATAGTCCAGCGGTTCGCCGGCGCGCGACACGCGCTTGCCATTGCTCTCCATCTCCAGCTGCTGCAAATAGTCGGGAAAATCGCGTAAGGCGTAATCGTAGGGCAACACCACTTGGGTTTGCGCCTGGAAAAAGTCCCGATACCAAATTCCAAGAAGACCGAGCAACACCGGCATATTTTGCGACCAGGGCGCGCTGCGGAAGTGCTGATCCATGTCGTGACCGCCGGCGAGCAATTCTTCAAACCGATTCATACCAATCAGGGTCGCGATGGACAACCCGATCGCCGACCAGAGGGAATAACGGCCGCCTACCCAATCCCAGAACTCAAACACGTTCGCTGGATCGATTCCAAACTCAGAGGTTCGATCGGGCCGCGTCGAGACCGCAGCAAAATGCTTGCTGACTGCCTGCTCACCCGCCTTGGCCACCAACCATTCACGCGCGCTGCGCGCATTGGTGAGCGTTTCCTGGGTCGTGAACGTCTTTGAGGCGACGATAAAAAGCGTCGTCTGCGGGTCCAGCTCGTTGAGCACGCCCGTCAGTTGTGTCGAGTCGAGATTGGACACGAAATATCCCTTCATCCCCCCTTGCGCATACGGTGAGAGCGCTCGGCAGACCATCGCCGGACCCAGATCGGATCCGCCAATGCCAATGTTGACGATGGCCCGCACGGGCTTGCCGGTATAACCCACCCACTCGCCTCGCGCTACCGAATCCGCAAACCGCCGCATGCGGGCGAGTACATCGCGTACCTCGGGCATGACGTCGTGGCTTGCCGAGGGAAAGGAGCCCGGCGAGCGGTAACGAAGCGCCACATGCAAGGCCGCCCGGTCCTCAGTATTGTTTACCTTCTCACCTGCAAACATACGCTCGATCCACTCCGCGAGCTGTGCTTCATGAGCCAAAGCAAGCAGCGCCGTGAGGGTATCATCGACTATGCGGTTCTTAGAGAAATCCAGGAACACGCCGCAGGCGGCTACCGAAAAGCGGTCAAAGCGTCCGGGATCGTCCGCGAACAAGTCGCGCATATGGACTAACGCCATCTGCTGGTGGTGCGCTCTGAGCGTATCCCATGCGCTTAGCTGGCTTGCGGGTGTCGTCCTCACCTCGATTTCCCCCCTCATGCTGGTGTCATCAAATTTTAGGGTACATCCCTCTGAAGCTGTTTCAAACACTACTGCGCTTGCCGTAGCATCGCCTTGCTACCGTGCCAAGGGCATGGCAATTTTTAAGGCAGCCTCCTAGCTCACCTCGCGACCATAGATCTGCACAAGGCGACGCATCCGCGAGGCCAGCTCCTCCGGTATCTCTTGCCAGCGGAAGCGCCAGCGCCAATTTCCCTCATCCACTCCGGGGGTATTCATCCGCCCGCTCGCATCCAAACCGAGCACATCCTGCATCGGCACAATAGCGAGCTTTGCCACGGACATGAGCGCGGCGCGCACCATCGACCATGGCATGTCGGCGGCCGCATCTCCGAGATAGTCCAGAACATAGCGTCGTTCCTCCGCCGAGAGCTCCTGATACCACCCAAGGGTGGTGTTATTGTCGTGCGTGCCGGTGTACACCACGCTATTAGGAATATGATTATGGGGCAGATACGGGTTGTCGTGGTTTCCGTCAAAAGCAAATTGCAGCACCTTCATCCCCGGAAACTTGAACTGATCTCGCAGGGCCGTGACTTCCGGCGTGATGGTTCCAAGGTCCTCCGCCACCAGCCGCAGCGGATCGAACGCTTGCTGCAGAGTACTGAACAGATCCCGCCCCGGTGCTTTCACCCATTGACCTTTGAGCGCCGTTTCCTGGGTGCCGCAGATCTCCCAGTGCGCCTCAAAACCACGGAAGTGATCGATGCGCACCAGGTCAAACAGCATCAGGTGATTTTTTACCCGCTCGCGCCACCACCAGAAATCGTCTTGCTGCATCCGGTTCCAGTCGTACAACGGGTTGCCCCAGCGCTGACCGGTAGCGGAGAAGTAATCGGGCGGTACACCCGCAACGACCAACGGCCGCCCTACATCGTTGAGCCGAAAATAATGGCGACGGGCCCACACCGCGGTGCTATTCTCCGCCACGAAAATGGGCATATCGCCAAACAGCAGAATCCCATGGTCGTTGGCATAACGTTTCAGCGCGCGCCATTGACGAAAGAATACAAACTGCTCAAAGCGCTGCTGTTCCATCGCTTCGGCGAGCCGGGCGCGCGCATCCTCCAGTGCACGCGGCTCCCGGTCGCGCAATGACGGCGCCCACTCCCACCAGGGCGCGCTGCCATACTCTTCCTGAAGTGCCTGAAACAGCGCATAGTTCTCCAGCCAATAGGCACCCTCAGCTTTGAACTCCTCATAGGCGCTCCGGTCCGTGGCGCTTGCCCTCGCCAGAAAGCCGAGGCAACCTTGGACGAGCCGCGAGCACCGGTAAGCACACGCTCCCGCCGCCGCCATTCGCGCCTCGGACTCGTCGTCTTTATCAAGCCATCCTTCGGACTCGAGCAGTTCGAGGCTAATCAGCCGATCATTACCCGCATGAATGGATTGGCACGCATAGGGGGAGAGGTTTCCATGGGTAGGGTTGACCGGGAGCATTTGCCACACGCTACAGCCGCTGGCGGCAAGAAAGTCGACGAACCGATATGCGCTCGGCCCTAAATCACCATTATCGAGGCGCCCTGGAAGCGAGGTAGGATGGAGCAGGATCCCAGCCCGGCGCCGGTCGAGCACAGGCGAAGGTGCTCGGCTCGCAACTCTCAAGCTACCCATCGCCACAACTCCCCGTATGGTATCCAAGACGGCGAACCTTGCTAAACCCAAGCTGCAGCCCGACGTCAAGGCCGGTATGCTTGGGCGATATAGGATCAGGCATGGTGGAAACTTGGCCTATTTTTGCTTATGGGTAGACGCTCAGGTGACCGGTCACCTGAGCGTCTAAGAAACGCGATCCCTTCACCCACCAACGCTGTTGGCTAGGGACAGTTCCCATGGGGGGTTTCCGTTAGTCGGCGCCTCGCAGCGTCCGGCGATCGTGTCACAGCGCCCGTTCGCCCGTGACTGCCCGCCTTGGACGAGGCTACCGAAATTGATGGATGGTTTGCCCCAACATCTCGGGCGTAACCAACACCACACCTCGCTCCGTCACGTAGAATCGCCGATTGTCCTCCTCTGGATCTTCGCCGATAACGGTTCCCTCGGGGATTATGCAGCCTTTGTCAATCACCGCTTTCGAGATCCGGCAATTTCGCCCAATGTCTACCTCAGGCAGCACCACGCTATCCACCAACCTCGAGTAAGAATTGAGTTTCACATCGGAGAACAACAAAGAGCGCCGTAACAGCGCGCCGGAGATGATGCACCCGCCGGAGACCATGGAATCCACCGCCATCCCTCGGCGCCCTTCGTCATCGAAGATAAATTTGGCCGGCGGCAATTGTTCTTGATAAGTCCAAATCGGCCACTCGCGATCATACAGGTTTAAGGGTGGTGTAATCCCGATGAGCTCCATATTAGCAAGCCAGAAGGCATCTACGGTGCCTACGTCGCGCCAGTAAGGCTGCTTTCCATCTTGCACATCCACAAACGGATAGGCAACCATCCGATGATCGCGGATCCCCGACGGGATCAGGTCCTTGCCAAAATCATGGCTCGATGTAGGCGAGTCGGCATCCTTGATAACCTGCTCATAGAGGAAATCCACATTAAACACGTAGACCCCCATGGAAGCGAGCGCCACATCCCTACGTCCCGGCACCGGCTTTGGATCGGCGGGCTTTTCTTGAAATGCGATGATATTGTCGTCCTTGTCGACCGTCATCACGCCAAAACCGCGGGCTTCGTCGAGCGGCACATTCTGACACGCCACGGTTAAATCGGCACCCTTTTCCACATGGTGCGCGAGCATCGGGCCGTAATCCATCTTATAGACATGATCGCCGGCTAACACCAAGACATAGCGCGGATTCTGCAGCCTTATCAGATCTAGATTCTGGTATACCGCGTCGCTGGTTCCGGCATACCAGGACGTTTCGACTCGTTGCGAGGCCGGGAATACCTCCACGAACTCACCAAACTCGCCACGCAGGAAGCCCCAACCTTTATGGATGTGGCGGATGAGCGAATGTGACTTGTATTGCGTGAGCACTCCGATTCGACGAATACCGGAGTTGATGCAGTTAGACAGCGGAAAATCGATGATCCGGAATTTTCCCCCAAAAGGGACCGCCGGCTTGGCGCGCCACATGGTGAGGTGTTTAAGCCGCTCACCCCGGCCACCAGCAAGGATCATTGCAAGGGTATCCCGGGTAAGGCGGCTGACAAAGCGTGGTGTTCGTGGAAGAGTGGATTGGGGAATAGTTTCGTCGGTAATCATCGGCTCGGCCCTATTATGATAATGGTCTCCGCCACACGCGCGCCCCGATATTACGCTTCCCAAGCTTCACTTTAGCGAGCGGAACTCAGATAGAGCGCATCAATGTTAACACATGCCCCTAGGGACTCAACGCGTGCCCCGGAAGTTGCCTGGCCCCGCCTCCATCCTCGCGTTGCGACTGGGGCTCGGCGCTCTTAGTCTCGTTCACCGTCGCTCATCGGGACGGTGATGGGCAACGGCTGATTGGTCTAACAGCGGCGCACCTTAGCGGCTGCGCCCCACCGTACGCCGCCGGCCAGCGCCTCGCGGCGTTCCTCAAAAATGGCCTCCCAAGCAGCGGCGCTGCCGCCAAGACTTTTGTAGTTTCCGAAAAGGGGTGAAGCGTTCGCTGACATTTCTAGACTTTGTCTAAGCAGTCTCTTTATACTCAGCACCATGGGCCTATCAGCAGACGCCACTCCCCCTCGCCTGCATTCCGCGCAGGCCATCACTTTGCTCCGCGAGCATGAAATCACTCCGACCCCGCAGCGCGTCGCCATTGCCCGCATCCTCCTCGCGCGCGCGCAACACCTATCTGCCGACCAGCTACTCGAGGCGGTAAATCGAAGTGAACCCCGGGTGTCCAAAGCTACGGTCTATAATACCCTCGGCCTTTTCCTGCGCAAAGGATTGGTTCGCGCCGTGGTGGTCGACCCGGCTAAAGTGTTCTATGACTCGAATACCCGCTTTCACCACCACTTCTACGACATCAAGAGCGGCACCCTGACCGATATCGAAGAAACCGAGATCGGTATGCCCGCATTGCCCAACCTGCCAAACGGAAGCATCGTCGAGTCCGTTGAGATTATCGTACGCTTGCGTAGCCGATTCACGCAGTAGCTTCGCAGCAGGCTGCAATGGAGCAAGTCGGCAGCGCCGTTCGGGCACCAACTGGCTCGGCCTTCGACGACAAGGTATACTGCAGGCGGGCGTCGGGGGAAAGTCAAGAGTCACCAGCCGCAATCGCCGACATTGATGACGTGTTCGGCTAACCCGCCCGTCATGCTCTTTATGACATGCGAATAAGTTAAAGAAAGATAGAGTAAAAAGAGGGAAAATCATGAGAGTTCGCAGCTCTGTCTGCGCCGTCGCCCTGCTGCTCAGTAGCGGGTTGGCGCTTGCGAGTCCGCCAGCCGGCGACGTGTCTGCAGGAAAGATCAAGGCTCAGCCGTGCCTGGGCTGTCACGGTATTCCAGGATATTTTAACGCTTATCCGAGCTATCACGTTCCGAAGGTAGGGGGTCAGCATCCAGAGTATATTATCGCTGCACTCAAGGCGTACAAGTCCGGGCAACGCCCCCACGCCACGATGCAGGCTCAGGCGGCAACGCTAGCCGAGCAAGACATGGCGGATATCGCAGCTTTTTTTGCAAGCGAGCACGAAAAATAACCCCGCACCCGCGGCGAACATCAGGCGAGGGAGTTACCTTATGACACGATTGGTATTGTTATTGGTCACCTCTATCGTGACGCTCATGAGTACGCCAATAATGGCGGCCGGTGATCCTGTGGCTGGGCAGGAGAAATCGGCGCCGTGCCAGGCCTGCCACGGGCCGGACGGCAACAGCACCGACCCGCAATTTCCCAGACTCGCGGGCCAATACGCCGACTATCTCGTACTGACGCTGGAACAGTACCAAACGGGCGTTCGCAAAAACCCGATCATGGCGGGTTTCGCCGCCAATCTAACCGATCAGGACCGGCAGGATCTCGCGGCCTTTTTTGCGGGTCAGGCCAATAGCCTGCACGTTATCGGATATGGGCCGTGAACGAACGCGTCTGGGTTTGACTACGCGTGTGGCCGTGCCGTTCAGCAACGCGGCTATCCAGCGGCGTGGAGATCGCGGCTTTAGGGTTTTAACGAGCCGCTTTAGGAAGCGGCTGCTCGAGAACGGCGCACGTGGAACTCTATTCGCGCAGCGTACCGTGCGTCCCGTCACAATAAGGTTGATCGGCTGTATGCTTACAGCCGCACAACCAAACCGTTTTTGCCTCCGTCACGGAGAACTCCACCGGGGTAAATTCGGTGCCTTTGTGAGAGCCGTCGCAAAAGGGCTGATTGCCCGATCGTCCGCACCGGCACCACCAGTAACGGCCAGGTTCCAGGTCGATGGCAAAGGGCGAGCGCTGTGCAATTACCGCTTCGGCCATTTTCTCCGTCCTCATTCAGGGATTTTGTCTTTCCTCGGCCAAACAGCCCAACGAACCCAGGGCCGCCAGTATCAGGCGTCGAATCCTGCCTCATCGTACAAGCGCTTGGCTTTTTCCGGGTCCCGTTCAACGCCGCGGCCCTGCTCGTACATTAGGGCAAGTGTCGTCATAGAGCCGATCAAGCCCTGGTCTGCCGCCCGGCGAAACCAGATAGCCGCCTCCGCCTCGTTTTGCTCGGTGCATTCACCTTCCAGGTACATGAAGCCCAGTCCATGTTGGGCGAGCCCATATCCTTGCTCCGCCGCAGCGCGCATCCACTTGTACGCCATGGCTTCGTTGGGTACCACACCGAGGCCGTTTTGAAACATAATAGCCAAACGAAACTGCGCTTCCGGGCGACCGCTTTCCGCAAGCGGTGAAAGCAGCTGCATGGCGCGCCGAAACTCCTTCGCCTCGAAGGCGGCGACGCCGCTGGCAAAGTCCATATCCAGATCAGGCATTTAATTGCTTTCCGATTATCGGTATTAGGACACCAGAGCATATGAAATCGCGCCACACGGCGCTCATTGTCGTTTTATTTTGCCAGATTTAGGAAACCCGTGCGAATCGATAAAAGCTTTTCAGCCACGAGGAGTCGACCGCAGCTTGCCGCGCACCTGTCGCGGCCAGTCCGAAAAGCGAATAAAATGGCTCGTGGTGCCCCGCACGCGCTGCACGCGAGATGAACACCGGCACCGATTATGAGCCTCGCCGGGTGGTAACGGCCTTTTTGCGGCGCGGCGGCAAGCTGCTCCTGGTGCGCCGCAGCAAGCAGGTCGGCACCTATCAAGGCTGCTGGTCGGCGATAAGCGGTTATTTGGAGCGTTCTCCCTACGAACAAGCGCTGCAGGAAATCGCCGAAGAAACCCGCTTGCGTGAGCAAGACGTGCGGCTGATTGCGGCAGGCGATCCCCTTCAAGTGAATGATGCCGCGCTTGGCATCTGCTGGACGATCCATCCCTTTCTCTTTGACGTGCCGGCCTGCGCCCGAATCCGACTCGACTGGGAAAATACCGAATTTCGTTGGGTAGCTATGGACGAGCTTGATCGCTACACCACCGTGCCAGCCCTGAAGGACGCCCTGATGCGTTGCCTCGAAACCGCTCAACGCCGCTATCGGGAAGCGCAGTAAGTTGATGCACGCGCGCTGAGGCGATGGACGCGCTGGAGCTGTGCCGCCAGGGCCTTGAGGAAGTAGCCAGCGATCGCCGACGAGGCGCCAGTCAACTGGCGCGACGCTGCCTCGCAATTATTGTGGACTACGCTCGGGCGTACCCCGCCAAGGACAGTCATGCGCTCGCCGAGGCAGTGCAAAAACTTTCTCTTGACTTGCGCGACGCTCGCCCGAGCATGGCGGCGCTGCGAAATCTGCTCGATAACTTCCTAGCGTCCCTGCCGCAGGTGCGTGGCCAGCCTATCGAGCTGGCCCGGACCGCTGTGATTCGCAGCGCCAACGAGGTCGCCGAGCAGTCCCGGCAGGCCGTGATTGACGCGAGTCGACACACCGCCGCGCTCATCGATGAGGGCCGAACGGTGATCACCCACAGCTTGAGCTCGACGCTGTTGGCGGCGTTCCGCTCCCTGGTCGGACGACGCGTGCGAGCCGTGATTACGGAATCATGCCCGCTACGGGAAGGACTTGTCTTGGCTCAAGAACTTTCGCGCCTCGGCATTGACACCGAGTACATCACCGACGCCCAAATCGGCCTGTTCGCGGCGCACGCAGACTTGGCCCTGGTCGGGGCCGACACGCTGTTACGCGATGGCTCTGCCGTAAACAAAGCGGGCACCTACCTTCTGGCGCTGGCGGCCTACGACGCCGGTATCCCCTTTTATGTGTGCTGCGAAAGCTTCAAATTTTCCGATCTCTCGGCCGGCGAGGTAACGCTGGAACAAATGGCCACAAGCGAATTGGCTGCACCGCAGCTCCCTCACGTGCACCTGCGCAATGTGTATTTTGACATCACGCCGGCGCGCCTCATTACCGCCGTTGTGACAGAGCATGGGGTGCTGGCATCGAGCGCGAACAGGTCCCCCTCCTGATCTCCTCCCGATCCCGGCCATTAATCGCTTTGCTGACCAGCCAACCGTGGCGCTAAACCGTGATCGTGTCCGCTACCAAAGCCCCTTTAACACCCGCTCCATCTGCTCCCGGGGAAGCGCTGCAAAATGATCAAACTCCATAGTGAATGACCCGCGACCATGGGTTGCAGAACGCAGCTCCGTGGCATAACCAAACATCTCGCTCAACGGCACCATGCCACGAATGACCTGAATCCCTCCTGGACCCGGTGCGGTACCGAGAATATCGCAACGCCGGGCCACCAGCTGCCCTAGCGTCTCCCCGGTAAACTCCTCGGGCACCAACACCTCCAGCCTGCACATCGGCTCCAATAATACGGCACCCCCCTGGCGAAGTCCCTCGCGGAAAGCAAGCGCGGCGGCGTTGTAAAACGCTTGCTCGCTCGAGTCCAGCTCATGGTAAGTACCCGCCTTCAGGGTCACGACGATGTCGTCGACCTTGTTGCCTGCGAGAAATCCGCTCTCGGCCGCGTTCCGAATACCCTTTTCCACGCTCGGGAGGTACATCGGAGGCACGCTGGCGCCATCGGTTTCATCCCGAAACTGGATGCCAGCGCCGCGTTCCCCTGGCGCCAGGGCAAGCACGACCTGAGCGAAATGCGAACGCCCGCCAGCATGCCGGTCGAACAGCCCCTCCACGCGCGCCACCGGGCGGGTAATGGTTTCCTTGTAGGTCACCCGCGGCTTGCCAGTGCGAACGGCTACCCCATAGTCGCGGTACAGGCGATCCACCAACACCTCGAGATGCAGCTCCCCCATTCCGGAGAGCAGGGTCTGTCCGGTGTTCTCATCGATACCGACGCGGCAAGTGGGGTCCTCCTCCGCCAGGGAGCGAAGTGCCTGCAGGAGGCGCTCTTCATCGACGGTCGCCTTCGGCTCCAGTGCAAGATTGATCACCGGCTCCGGAAAGGCAATGGATTCAAGCACCACCGGCGCATCCGTTGCACAAAGCGTGTCACCGGTAAAAACACTCTTCATGCCCAGGACAGCGGCAATATCCCCGGCGCCTATCCGTTCGATTTCTTCTCGACGATCGGCATAGATCCGCACCAGCCGCCCCACACGTTCGCGGCGATCACGGATCGGGTTGAGCACCAGGTCACCAATATGGAGCGCCCCCGAGTACACCCTCAGGTAGGCGAGTCGGCCGACGTAGGGATCCGTGACTATCTTGAAGGCGAGCGCGGCGAGCGGCGCCTGCTCGTCCGGCGGACATACGATGTCGGCCCCGGTACGCGGGTCTTTGCCCTGTACGGCGCCCACGTCGTAAGGCGACGGCAAGTAGTCCACCACCCCATCCAGAACGGGCTGCACACCTTTATTTCGTAATGCCGCGCCGCAGTAAACCGGAAACAACCGACTCTCCAGGGTCGCCCGGCGAAGCGCCGCCTTAATCTCGCCGAGGTCAAGTGCACGCCCCTCCAAATACTGATCGAGCAGGCGATCATCAGTCTCCACGATCCGTTCCAAAATTTCCGTTCGAACCTGCTCTGCCGCGGCGCGGTAATCCTCTGGGATCGGCTGCACGTCACGTCTGGCGCCGAGTTCATCTGCCCAGCGAATCGATTGCATCGTCAGCACATCGATGACGCCCTCGAAACCCGCCTCGGTGCCGATCGGCAGCTGCAACGCCACCGCGTTGGCACCGAGCCGCTCGCGCATCATTCCCAGCACGCGCGCAAAATCGGCGCCGATGCGATCCATCTTGTTGACGAAACAAATGCGCGGAACACGGTAGTAGTCGGCCTGGCGCCAAACAGTTTCGCTCTGGGGCTCGACCCCGTGCACCGCATCGAACACCACGATACCGCCATCCAGCACGCGCATCACCCGCTGCACTTCGGCAGTAAAATCGATATGGCCCGGGGTGTCGATCAGATTAATTTGCTCGCCTCTCCAAACGGCGGTAATAGCGGCGGACACGATGGTAATGCCGCGCTCCCGCTCCTGAGGCATCCAATCCGTCACCGCAGTGCCCGTGTCCACGGATCCCATGCGATGGGTTCGCCCCATGTAATAGAGCATGCGCTCCGTCGTGGTGGTCTTGCCTGCGTCGATATGCGCTATGATGCCGATGTTACGCACGTGCTGCATCCCGCTTGGCCGGATTGTTGCTCACCCACGCACGTCAGGGTTGAGACTGTAGGTACCCGTAATTCTCGCCTCCGCCAACACCTGCCCTTGGATGGCCTTAAGAACGTCGGCTGCAGTGAAATTCTCACCCACCGGACAACGCTCCAAGTCGAGGGCATAAAGGGTGAAGTGGTAGTGATGAACAATGGAATCATTCCACGGCGGGCAGGGACCGTCATAGCCGAAATAATCCCCCGCCATATCGGGATCGTTGGCGAACCACTCGGTGTAGCTGTTAATGCCCTGGCGAGTGCCCCGCGTCGCCGCAGGTCCGCTCTTGCCCTTCGCCGTCACGCCGTCGGAAAACTCCCCGGCTTGAATGGCGACGGCATCGGCAGGGAGATCCACAAGGATCCAATGGTAGAAATCAACGCGCGGCAGTTCTGGCAGCACCACGCGGCCTTCCTTGTTGACATCATCTGGCCTGCTCGGCACATCGCTATCGTGGCAAATGAGCACCAGCGATTTAGTCCCCGGCGGTACATCGTCCCAGGAGAACGCAGGATTCTGATTGGGACCCAAGGCGACCCGCTTTTCCCGATCGGGAACACAGAACGCATACTGCTGTGGAATCGGGCTGTTGTCGCTGAAGCTCGCGCTCTTTAATTTCATGATTACTTCCTTACTTCGGTATGATGACATGCAATTGCTAACGCCATCACCATCGCCTAAAGTTCGACTCGCTTTGCGGGGACCACGGCGGTGTCATACGGCACTTGCAGATGCTGATGGCCACGAGAGGAGAAGGTTGTAACATGAAACGCGTCACCATCATCGGCGCAGGTTTTGCCGCCCTCACGGCAATACGCACCCTGCGTGCAAAAGACAAAGCGATACACCTCACCGTTATTGCCCCAAGGCCGGAGTTCCTGTTCTATCCCAGCCTCATCTGGATCCCCTCTGGCTTGCGTTCAAACGATGACGTTGTCGTACCCTTGGAAGGGTTCTTCCAACGTATGCGCGTGAACTTTCACGCCGGCGAAGCGCTCGGGCTCGAGGACCGGGGTCGTACTGTTCTCACGTCCCAAGGCAAGGTACAAAACGACGGCCTCATCATCGCCTGCGGCGGGCGTTATATCAAGAAACTCCCCGGCATCGAACACGCTATCACGCCCTGCGAGGGGGTCGCGGAGGCGGAGGCTGTGCGTGACCGCCTGAAGGCGCTCGACAGCGGTACCGTCGCCATCGGCTTCGCCGGCAATCCCCAAGAAGCCGCCGCCGTGCGCGGTGGGCCGATGTTCGAATTTCTATTTGGCGTGCACAATCAGCTCAAGCGCGAAGGACGCCGTGAGCGCTTCCGGCTGATATTCTTCAACCCCATGTCGGAACCCGGCAAGCGTCTCGGAGCGAAGGCTGTCAAGGGCCTCATGGGCCGCATGGCCGCCTTGGGCATCGAAACGCATCTCGGCCATAAATTAACCCGCTTCGAAGCGAATAAAGTGATAACGGCTGGCGGCGAATTCCACGCCGACCTCATTCTCTTCATGCCCGGTATGACCGGTGCCGCGTGGTTCGATCAGACCGACCTGCCGCGCTCGCCGGGCGGCATGATTCAAGCCGATGCCCATTGTCGCGTACCAGGATTCGAGCACGTTTATGTTGCCGGTGATGCCGGCAGTTTTCCAGGGCCGGATTGGCTGCCCAAGCAGGCGCACATGGCCGATCTGCAGGCAGCCGCGGGGTCCAAGAACTTACTAGCGGAGCTCGATGGGCACACACCGGAGAAAACATTCCGAACCGAACTGATCTGCGTCGTCGACGATCTCGAGACCGGCGTGTTAGTGGCGCGAACCCCTCAGCGCACCCTGGTACTGCCGCCACTTCGTGTGTTTCATTGGTCGAAGCGCTTGTTGGAATGGTGGTACTTGCGCAAATACCGCGGGCCGCTCAACACCACACAGGGAGCGCCGGTGCCGCGTCGCTGACCCAGGACCCCGGCGGGAGGCGGCGGCGAATCCGCCCTCCAGCCAAGAGCACCCTGCCGTTTCACGGCGGAAAGCATTCCTTCTGGCAGCACCGCAACAAGATGGAGATACGGCATGCTGGTATGGACTCACGAGGACTTGTTCCACTTTCCATCCATTACCACCGTACAGGATTTCCTGGGCTTGATCCTTGATGACAGCAAGCCCAAGATCAGTGTTTACCAGGTGGCACTGCAAACGTTTCCTCAAGATGAAGCCATTCTCGCGAAGCTTCACGGCTTGTTTACGGATCCCGCGGCCCGCGCGGCGATGCTCGGCGACGACGGCTTGCCGAACCATACTTGGATCTGCTCTCCGCAGTTCGTGCAAAAGGATTCATCCGAAGTAGAAAAATGCCAGCCGCTTAAGCAACAGATCCTGGCCACTTTCGCCAGCGACTTCACGGGTCCCATTGAGGTTCCCTGCCCAGGCATGCCGCTGTTGGAAGCCTGCGTTAAGCGTTACTGCGACCAAATCTCGGGAAGACAACACGAACACGGCTATCGGGGCCGGGAGGAGGATTGGTGGATTGCCTAACGGACTCGACCTTGGAGCAGCGGTTTAGATGATGCCGCGAGCGCCGGCAGGCAAGCAAGAGACACGGTGGCGCCAAGGCCCTGCGGAACGATTCTGGACACAGCAGCAAGCCGGTCCCGAAACGGCGCACCCCAAGCATAGGGTGAATAACAGGGCAATGTCGCAGGAAACGAGAACAACGCCGCGGCACCCACACATTCGCGGGCCAAAGCGCCTCCACCAGCTTTGCACCTGACGGCTTATCACGAATACTGTCCACCCATTTTACAGTCGATCAGGCATCGCGCCGCCTTGGCCGACAGCAGCTCGCTGCCATCCTGAAACGAGAGTGCCGCCAGCGGGGCGCTCTAAAATACTCCCCTAAAGTTGTGACCGACGCCCGCAACGGGCGGTGAACTCGACACGAACCCTGTCTGGATCCCTTTACAAACGGTATCGTTGCGGCCTTCCCATAAGTATCCAATTAATTGATGTAACTGATATTTCTGACGCATGGCTTGGTCCTTGCTCTCGGGGCTGCACGTGTGGATCTAAATAGAGGATAACGCCATGGGAAAATCAACACAGTTTTCAAGCGGAGGCAACCCGCCTTCGGGCGGTGACAACCCTCCCGTGTCTCTACAAACGGGAATGTTTGTAATCAATCTGCGCGAGGACCCGGCTGGACGGGTTATCGTTATCGGTAAGGCGAGCCGCCGACGGGCGACAACCTTCCTCAATATACCAATATCGAAGGAGCTGCGAGACGCCCTTGACAACCAGATCGTAGGCTCTCTTGCAATGGGCGCCGGGGCTCTTCTCGAGTGGGCGCTGACGGAGCTCAAGCGGCAGCAGTTGTCGCTTGAGGCTCGGCCGCGCACCTGATATGGCCGGCTTGGTCGGCCAGAGTGCAAACCCGAGCACACGTTAGCTCTGGGTCCGGGATCTGTATGCCAGGGAGGCATGGATGGTTTTGTGGCGCGCCAGCATCATTAGCCGCATGCTATCAAAACACAGTGCAATAAGTGTTGCACAGTCGTCAGGTGGTGTTATAGTAATGTTATGGGAGAGCAAACTGCAGGCAGCAGCTAGTGGACACGGAGGGCGCAAGGATGCAGGATGGGGGCCGATCGGTCAAGGGCACGCGAGCCACCGCACTTTGCCATAGGCTCACCGCAGGTAGCGGGCGTCTACTCTCCCATAACAAGCCGAACCGTGTGATTTGTCTATCGGAACGCTACTTGCATGCAAGTCGGGCGCTTTAGGAGAACAGGTTGCAGGCGGTCTAAACAATGACTCAAGCGCCCGGCGCACGCATTCTTGTGGTCGACGACCGCCCCACCAATCGGGCGGTGCTGAAAGCCGTGCTGCGCCCACCGCTGTACCAAGTCACCGAAGCCGCCGGCGGCCACAGCGCCCTCGCACTGGTCGCCAATAACGCATTTGATCTCATCATCTTAGATCTTTTGATGCCCGATCTGAATGGCCTCGAGGTACTCAAGACCATCCGCAAGACGCACTCCGCATCTGCGCTGCCGGTCATCATGGTCACCGTGAAAGACGAGGGTAGCGGTGTGGTGGAGGCCCTCGAGAGCGGTGCCAACGATTATATCTCTAGGCCCATTGACTTTCCGGTGCTGTTCGCGCGCATCCAGGCCCAGCTGTCACGCAAACGCATGGAAGACGCCTTGCGCGACGCTCAGGAGGATCTTGAACGGCGCATCGAAGCCCGTACTGCCGAGCTCATTAATACGAACCGGACGCTTAAGGCAGAGATCAGCGAACGTAAACGCGTCGAAGACGCCCTGCGGGCAAGTGAAGAACGATTCAAGGACTTTGCGCAAACGGGGGCTGATTGGTTCTGGGAGATGGGCCCCGACCTGCGCTTCACCTATCTCGCGGGGCGCTACTTTGAGGCCCTTGGCCTGGAGCGCCGAGCGGTGCTCGGACGCACTCGAGAGGAGGTGCACGCGGGTTGGATTGTCGATGCGGCGGCCTGGGAAGGGCACTGTCAGAGCCTCCGCGCCAGATGCGCGTTCAGCGACTTCGAGTTCACCTGGGTGAGACCGGACGGGAAAGAAAAGGTCCTTCGCATCAGCGGTAAACCGATCTTTGACGCAAGCGGCATTTTTCAGGGTTATCGCGGCGCCGATCGTGATATCACGGAAACCCATCATCTCGCCCAGCAGATGGCTTATCAAGCCACCCATGACGCGCTGACCGGCCTAGAGAACCGCAGAGAATTTGAACGCCAACTTGAGCAGGCATTGGCAAGCGCCCGCAGCGAAAGAACTCGGCACGCCCTCTGCTATGTCGATCTCGACCAATTTAAGCTCATCAATGACAGCGCAGGCCATGTCGTTGGCGATCAGCTGTTGCGCCAGGTCGCAGGTCTGTTGCTCGGTAAGTTGCGCGCTTGCGATACGCTAGCAAGGCTCGGTGGCGATGAATTCAGCCTGCTCATCAAGAACTGTTCTTTAGAAAAGGCGCTTGAGATCGCTGAGGATCTGCTCAAGGCGATTCGGGATTTTCGCTTCTCCTGGGAAGGGCGTAACTTTGAAATTGGCGGCAGTATCGGCCTCGTTCCGATTACCGCAGACGCCGAGAATACCGCCAAACTGCTGAGCCAAGCAGACGTCGCCTGTTACACGGCCAAGGAGCTCGGTCGCAACCGAGTGTACGTGTACGAAACCCATGACAGTCATTCCAGTAGGCTGCACACTCAGATTTTGAGGGCAGCCGAACTCACCGATGCTCTCGAGAAAAATCGCTTCCGGATCTATGGTCAGCCTATCGTTGGACTACCTCCCAGCCACGAGCGCCCGATGCACATCGAGCTCCTCCTGCGCATGCTGGATGCCGAAGACCAACTGTTGTTGGCGGGAGAATTTATTCCGGCAGCGGAACGCTATGGGCTTATGCGCGCTATCGACCGCTGGGTGATCCGTACGGTCTTACAGGAATACGGGAACTCCTTCGCACGCCTTCCCTCGACCAAAATCGCCATTAATCTGTCCGGCAACTCACTCAATGACGACTCCCTGCTTGCCTTCACGCGCCAGGCTTTTGGCAACTCGGCGCTGCCGCCCGAACGGGTCTGCTTTGAGATAACGGAAACCGCCGCCATCGACAATCTAAAGCAGACGAGTCATTTCATCTTGGAAATGAAAAAGATTGGTTGCTGCTTCGCCCTGGATGACTTTGGGAGCGGCTTGTCCTCCTTTGCCTACCTAAAAAACCTTCCGGTCGATTACCTTAAAATCGATGGTAACTTTGTCCGGGATATGGTCGAAGACACCATAGACCAAGCGATGGTGGCCGCTATCAATCAGGTCGGCCACACCATGGGCATTCAAACGGTTGCCGAGTATGCCGAAAGCGCGGCCGTTATCGAGCTGCTTCGCAAGCTTGGGGTAGACTATGCTCAGGGTTACGGGATAGGTCGGCCGCAGCCCATCGAGGAATTTTGGGGCAGCTGCGCAGAAACATACTCCTCGACTTGCTATCCCGCCATGCTCTCAGTAGCCGTAGCGGGCGATGCCATCGCCGCGGGTATCGAGGAGTCCGGCGCTGTCAACAGCGTTACTGGCAGCCACAGAATATCGGGCCGCAATCAAAGATTCCGCTGAGCGCAGCGAGGCAGGTGTGGCGGACCACCGCCCAAGCCTCGCTGAGAGCGTCTACTCAGCAATTTTGCCAGTGCCGGTGCAGAGCGCCGCACGCTTTCACGAGGGCCTCAGCGGAACTGATCGGCGTAGTCCGTTGCGAACTGCCGGAAATTGATGGGCGATCGGCCAAGCACCTCCTGCACGGCCGATGATACCCCCGCAGCCATTCCTTGGCGACTCATCGCATAGAGTTCAAGGAACACCTCGACGAGCCATCTCGACACGCCCTGGCTGACGAGCGCGGTGCGCGCCTGCGCCTCCGATAGGTCAACGTAACGAAGGGGCCGGTGGGCTACCTGCGAGAGGATCTCCACGACATCCTGATTGCTCAGCGCTTCCGGCCCCGTCAGCTCATAGGATTGCCCCTGATGACGAGCATCTGTCAGCGCCGCCACCGCCACCGCAGCCACATCGCGCACATCAACGACGCTCACTGCACCACGCCCTTGCGGCATCGCCAACCGCCCCTCCAAACGAATACTGTTTCCGAACGCGGTAACATAATTCTGCATGAACGCATTCGGGCGAAGAAACGTATAGCGCAGGCCTGAGGCTTCAATGGCCTCCTCCACGGCACGATGCGCACGGGCAAGTTCCGTGGCTGGCGAGGAGCTGCCGGCACCCAGCGCGGACAAGCGAACAAGGTGCTCCACACCGCATGCTTTGGCTTGCTCGACCAGGGCGCGCCCCACCTCAACCATGCGCTCGTTCAGCGGTGTGATCAGAAAGGCGCGCTCGATACCCTTGAATGCCGACGCCGTAGTCTGCGGCTTATCCAAGTCGCAGACCATGTAATCGGCAGAACCCAGGAAGGGTGGTTTCAATGGCGCACGCGCCCCCGCTCGTACCGGGACACCTCTTGCAAGCAACTGCCGGACCACCTCCCGACCGACCGTGCCCGTAGCCGCCGTTACTAAGGTAGTCTCGGGCATCGGCCTACGATTGTGCTCGTAAATCCCAGCCTCCAATATCCGCGCGCCACACCCTCTGCTACCTATTTGCCTCGATAACTGACCGGCCCGCAGAGCAAGCGCCTTTGTGCCCCTCTCAAACCCACCTAAATCCCTCTAATATCCGGATTCATGGGTGTGGCAAAGAATGCAGTCCATCTGGCGCCAGGCATCGCCAATCTCGACCGGATGCTTAAATTGCACCCCTTGAAGGTCGCGCTCCAGCTCAGCCAACTCCGCCGATGCACCTTGGGCAACGATTGCGTGACACGTGGTGCAATCCTTCTGCAGCTTGGCGCCGTCGCTACTCTCCAGTCTGTCGTTGTGGCAACGAAAGCAGCCGGCGTTGGTAAAGTGGCTTAAATTATTCACCCGCGTGCGGTAATCGGTTTTCATTTCCGGAAAAAAGTTCTCCCGATAGAGTTTGACCAGGGTAGTGGCCGCCTCATCGATCTGCGCTGCCCGGTCACGGGCCACATCGGGATAGTCCTTCTCGTAATATTCCTTAAGCGCCTGCGGTATGCGGGTGATGGCCTCATCGTTTTCGGCATAGTCCGCCATCAAGAGCTCCACCCCCGTCTTACGAATATAGGGCAGATCCGTCGAAATGAGGCCTTGAGACATCGCGAGATTCACGCTCTTGGCCGGAGGATGGAAAATGTGGCTCGGGCGGTTGTGGCAGTCCATGCAGTCAAAGCGTCGAACCTGGACATCGGAGCTGTTCGGATCCGGGATGTCTCCACCCGTACTCGGCGCTTGCGTGTAGGTCACCACTTCGCCATTGTCTCGGGTCGCGCGCACCCAAGGAATATCCTGCAGATCCTCGTCGACGGCAATGTACTCGATTTTATTCGCCTCCAGCATGTGCCAATGAATCCCCTCCAGCTTGCCGGTACGTGGATTTCCGCCGCCAATCTTGACCAGTAGGTCGACCGTCCAGGGGGAATTCTCCTCATCGGTCTTGTAATAAGTGTGCGTGACAAACTTCTCACCGTAGAATTGTCGCGGCCAATGGCAGTTTTCGCAGGTCTCCTGGGCGGGGCGCAGGGCATGCACCGGAGTGGGTATCGGCCGCTGGAAGGTATTGAAAGCGACCGCATAGAGCTGACGCATACCGGCCATCTTGGCCTTTACCCAGTGCTCAAAGCCCGGGCCGATATGGCAGTCCACGCACCGAACCCGCGCATGAGCGGAATTGTGATAGGCAGCGTACTGCGGCCCCATCACCGCATGGCACGTTTCCCCGCAGAACTCCACTGAATCCACGGCGTCGTGCGCTTTCACACCGGTATAGGCGATGATGACCAAAAGCACCACCGAAATTCCACCAAACGCAGCCAGATTGCGGCGGTAATGAGGACTGGAGGTATCGATGGCGACGTGGAACGTAAATTTCTCACCCCGGCGATGCGCGGCACGCACCTGGAGCCACATAGAAAGTAAGACCAATACCACGCCCAGAACAACAACCATCGGCGCAACAACGAACGTCACCAGCGCGGTATATGGGTTCTCCGCCGGCGTCGCGAGATCCAAGAGTAGGAGAAAACCAAAGAAGAGTCCCCCATAGAAAACGAATGCCGTGCCAATCGCAGCAAGTGGGTGACTTAAAAGGGAATCGTTCTTGGCTGCGTTCATGTCACCTCTCTTCCCAATCGGAACTTCTTAAACAACACGCTTGATCGCCCTTAAAAAGCGAGGGTAGGAAAAAGCCGGAAATATCTCACTGCACCGTGCAGCAGAAATCCGCCGCCAGTCTTGCGTGTGACGAGGCGGCGGATCGGAGCACAGCGAGTTACAGAAAGACGAAGAGACTCACTTACAGGGTTGGCTCGCGTAGAAGGCCGCCAGGTCCGCAATATCCTGGTCGCTGAGCGGTGCGATAAACGCCTTCATGGCGGGATGATCCCGTTTGCCTTCCTTGTAAGCAATCATTGAGTCGTAGAGCGCTTGCTCGTGCTGACCGGCAATATTGGGGTTTTGTGGGGAAGAACTGATACCTGTTTTACCATGGCAACCGGCACAGGCGTTCGCCTTCTGCTCGCCGGCAGCCGGATCACCGGCAGCAGCAACCGTGCCTACGAAGCCCACCAGCATACCTACAGCGGCTAGACGCAGCGTTGTTTTCATTGTTCTCCTCCAGTTTTCCGCATGTCTTATATATTTTAACGAGGTAAACGCTACACGATGAAAACGACCAACGCAACTGTTTTGCCCAGAGCGCGTTAACGTGCACAAGCGCGAACTCGACTAGAAGCAAATAATAAACGTTACGATGTTTATAAACGCTGCGCTGTTTATCTTTTCCTTCGAACGATGCCGCTCACATCGCTGTACCTCCGCTATTTCTTGTCCCAATCTGTTGCCGTCATGTTTTTCATGGTATAGCATCCCGTGGCGTGGGAACTTGTCTCTTTATCCTTGATCAACAGATGGTGGGGTGCGGTAGGCGCTCGCTGAGCGCCGGTAACGGCGTGCTGAGGTGCGGGGGAGGTGTCGCTCAGCCGATTAGCCGTTGCGGCGGTTCTGGGTTAGCGCCCGATTTGCCTCAGCAAGCGCAAACCGGCCGGACGTCATGGCGTGATCAGGTAGGTTCACAAGGTCCTGCGGCAACCGGAACTAACAACAAATCGGAACCGGATGCAAATAACAATACATGAGCACACACAGCGCAACAACGTAAGGAGGAGCCATGGTACGTAAAGTATTCATAGCTATGTGCTTCATCAGCATGAGTTTGTTTGGTCAGTTGGTGCATGCCGGCACGCCCACCGGACAGATGCTTGCGTACACCTGCGCCGGATGCCACGGCAATAATGGTGTAAGTAAAGGCGCCATCCCTTCCATTAATAATCTCTCTGCGGAACAAATGGCCCAAGCCATGCTGGACTACAAATCCGAAAAGCGCCCCGGGACTGTTATGAACCGCATCGCAAAGGGGTACACCGAAGAAGAGATTAAAGCCATGGCCGATTACTTCGCGAGCTTGAAGAAGTAGGGGGATACTATGAAAACAAGAATCGACCGCAGAGAGTTCATCAAGTTTGCCGGCGCGGCGGGCGCTGTCGCGGGAATCACCTTGTCGCTCCCGGCCTGCGCTCAGACGAAGAATGGTGGCGCAGCGGGCGCTAAGGTCGTCGTTATCGGCGGTGGTTATGGAGGCACGATAGCCGCCAAGTATATCCGCATGATGGATCCCAGTATCGACGTCACGCTGGTCACCGGTGAAAAGACGTTCACTTCATGCCCAATGAGCAACTGGGTGCTTGTCAACATGCATGAATTCGAATGGCTCACCCACAGTTACGACAAGCTAGCCGCCAACTATGGGATCACCGTCATCCCAGAGACGGCCACCAAGATTGACCCCGAGGGACGCAAGATTACCCTCAAGAGCGGCAACACGCTGCCTTATGACCGGGCCATCTTATCACCGGGGATTGGGTTTAAGTGGGGCGCCATCGAAGGGTACGACGAGGAAGCGGCCGAACTCTGCCCCCACGCCTGGCAGGCGGGACCGCAGACCAAGTTGTTGCACCAACAGCTGGAAGCGATGCCCGATGGCGGTAAGTTCATTATTGTTGCCCCGCCGGATCCGTTCCGATGTCCTCCGGGACCCTACGAACGGGCAAGCTTGGTCGCCCACTACTTGAAGGCAAACAAGCCCAAGTCCAAGGTCATTATCCTGGATGCCAAAGACAAGTTCTCCAAACAGGAACTGTTTGTTTCCGGTTGGCAGAAGCTCTACGGGTATGAAACGGACAACAGCCTAATCGAGTGGGTCGCCGGGTCCAGCGATGGCAAAGTGGTTGAGGTGGATCCCCAGCGCAAAATCGCAGTCACGGAGTTTGACGAGCACCAGGCCGATGTACTCAATGTCATACCGCCGCAGAAAGCCGGGGCAATCGCCGAGGCCACCGGGCTCACCGACGATACTGGTTGGTGTCCCGTCGATCACAAGACCTGGGAATCCAAGATGCAACCCAACATTCATGTCGTCGGTGACGCGACGATCCCAGGATCGCTTCCAAAATCCGGCTATGCGGCCAACTCTGAAGCGAAGGTATGCGCCGCCGCAGTCGTTGATTTGCTAAATGGGCGTGAGGTGGGCGAGCCTACCTGGGTCAATACCTGCTATAGCCTGCTCGCGCCCGACTACGGTATTTCGGTGGCCATGGTCTATCGCATCGATGCGGACGGTCAATTGAATAGCGTCGAGGGTGCCGGCGGCGTATCGCCCAAAGACGGAAACAGCGCGGCGGAAGCCATCTATGCCGAGAGCTGGTATAGCAACATCGTGGATGATATGTTCGCGTAAGCGTTACCATCATCACACTATCGGAGCTCTGCGGGGGCGGCAGCCCCCGCGGTTTGCTTGACCCCTTCGTGGCGGAACCGTCGTAGCCATGAAGGCAGTTGCAATTGACACCCGTCTAAGAGGGTGTTTCAAAACCCAGCGCGGCTCTTCCCAAATACTGCGCGTGGCGACGTGGATCAATCGCCATTGTGAATTTGCTCTTTAGGAGGCCGAGGAGATGTTCCGTAGACTCACCTTTAACCGGCGACGATGCGGGATTGTGCTTATTATTCTCTCCGTAATGCTGTTGCGCTCGGTGGGGCTTCAGGCGGCGGACGTCGTCACATTGAAAGCG
>JAGTVB010000232.1 GCA_018224385.1 Gammaproteobacteria bacterium | reverse complement strand
CTGACCGGCGTCGATGGCTGGATTCAAGGCTGCGAGGTCGATTCTCGGCGCTTGCCGGCGCAGGCGTTGTTCGTGGCGCTGCGCGGCCGTAACCAGGACGGTCATCGGTTCATCGGCGATGCCGAAAGGCGTGGCGCGGGGGGCGTCATGGTCGACGACGCGACGCTGGGTCAGCTGCCTCTGCCCCGGCTGCAGGTTCCGAGCACGCGATTAGCGCTGGGCGAGCTGGCGCGCGTGTGGCGGCGTCGTTTTCAGTTGCCTGTGGTGGCGGTCACGGGGAGCAACGGCAAGACCACCGTCAAGGAATTGATCGCCGGTATTCTTCGCCAGGCCGGGCGTACGCTCGCCACGGCGGGCAACTTTAACAACGATATCGGGGTGCCACTCACACTTTTTGGGCTGGGAGGGCAGCATGATTTTGCCTGCATCGAGATGGGTGCCAATCATGCCGGTGAGATTGCGCGGCTTACGGCGATCGCCGAACCCACGGTCGGTGTCATCACCCAATGCGGTGCGGCACACCTGGAGGGGTTCGGCAGCCTCGAAGGGGTGGCGCGCGCTAAAGGAGAGCTGTTTCGCGGGCTTCATCCATCGGCAACCGCCATCATCAACGCCGACGACCCGTACGCGGCGCTGCTCACCGAGTTGGCTGGAGATCGCCGCCGAATCACGTTTGGCCTAACCCGCGAGGCCGACGTCTGGGCCACCTGGCATCCCGCAGCGCAGGGCGCAGTGCTTACTATCAAAACGCCCGTTGGCGCCACAGACGTTCGCTTTCCATTGGACGGGCGTCATAACGTGCAAAATGCGCTCGCCGCGGTGGCTGCAACGCTCGCGCTGGGGTTGTCCTTGAAGCTCATCCGTCGGGGTCTTGAAGCCGCTCGCTCGGTTCCGGGGCGCCTGGAGCGAAAACCAGGGCTGCGCGGCAGCGCCGTCATCGATGATACGTACAATGCCAACCCCGGTTCGCTGGGGGCGGCGCTGGAGGTGCTCGCCAGCGCCGCGGGGCGCCGCTGGCTGGTGCTCGGTGATATGGGAGAGCTTGGACCGGAAGCGCCGGAGTGGCACCGGCGCGCTGGCGAACTCGCCAGGCGTCAAGGCATTGAACGGCTCTATGCCCTCGGCGCTCTCGGTAGGACGGCCGCCGAGGCGTTTGGCGTGGGGGGGGTTCACTACGAAAGCCATGCGCTCCTTATCGAGGCACTTCGTGATGACATTTCGCCGGGGCTGACCTTGCTGGTTAAGGGATCGCGCTCCATGCGTATGGAGGAAATTGTCGCCGGCTTGACCTGCAGTGGCGCGGAGCAAACGGAAATGGCGGTACCGCCGTCCCAGGTGGCACCGCGCACGACGGCTACGGAGGCCTTGCCCGAAAGGGATTGAGTACAACCCAGTGTTATTATTGCTTACCGAGTACCTTACGCCTTACTACAGTGGATTCAACGTCTTTCAATACCTTACTTTGCGCGCCATTCTTGGCGTGCTGACCGCCTTGGCCATCTCCTTGCTGGTCGGACCGATGATGATTCGCCGCTTGAGCCGCTACCGTATCGGACAGACCGTGCGAAGCGATGGGCCCCAGGCACATTGCGTCAAGGCGGGAACTCCCACCATGGGCGGCGCCTTGATCTTGGTGGCCATCGCCGCAGGCACGCTGCTCTGGTCGGAGCTTGACAACCGCTATGTCTGGGTGGTCTTGATGGTGACGCTGCTGTTCGGTGCGGTGGGGTGGGTGGATGACTACCGTAAGCTGGTGCGTAAGGATTGCCGCGGGCTGCCGGCTCGATACAAGTATTTTTGGCAATCGGTTATTGCACTCGCGTGCGTGCTGTTCTTGTTTACTACCGCCCAAGTGCCCGCCGAACAGGAGCTCATCGTGCCGGTAGTAAAGGATGTCGCCATTGAACTCGGCTGGCTGTTCATCCCCTTCGCCTACTTCGTCATTGTCGGGAGCAGCAATGCGGTGAATCTAACCGACGGCTTGGATGGGCTTGCTATTATGCCGACGGTGATGGTCGCCGGAGCGCTCGGCATTTTTGCTTATGTGACGGGAAACATCAAGTTTGCGAGTTATCTCGGATTTCCCTATATCGGAGGCGTGGGTGAGCTGGTGGTCTTCTGCGGCGCCATCGTCGGCGCCGGGCTCGGATTTCTCTGGTTTAATACCTATCCTGCCCAGGTGTTTATGGGCGATGTGGGGGCGCTCGCGCTTGGCGCTGCGCTTGGGCTGTTGGCGGTGCTGGTGCGCCAAGAGCTGGTCTTGTTTGTCATGGGTGGGGTATTCGTCATCGAGACGGTGTCGGTGGTGTTGCAGGTTGCCTCCTTTAAGCTCACCGGCAAGCGCATTTTTCGAATGGCTCCGTTACACCATCACTTTGAACTGAAGGGTTGGCCCGAGCCTCGTGTCATCGTGCGTTTCTGGGTGATCACGGTGGTGCTGGTACTCATCGGGCTGGCCACCCTCAAGATACGGTAGTGAAGCGCCCCATGGACCTCGACATCCCAACCGTTGCCGTAAGCGGCGCTTCCGGTGCCGCCGCTCGGGCTGCCGCTGTGCGCCAAGGCATTGGGGCCGGGGAGGGGCCAACGGTGATCGTGGGGTTGGGCAGCACAGGGCTTGCCTGTGCGCATTTTCTAACGAAACGGGGCGTACCGATTCACGTCGTTGACAGTCGCCCGGATCCGCCCGGTCTAAAGGATTTACGGGCGACATTGCCGCAAGTCCCCGTTACCCTGGGACGGCTGGATGAGTCTCTCCTGGGTGGCGCGGGTGCTCTGATCGTCAGCCCGGGGGTGCCCCTGGCAGAGCCCGCAATGCAGCGCGCGGCCGCCCGTGGCGTACCGATTGTCGGCGATATCGAGCTGTTTGCCCATGAAGTTGCGGCGCCGGTGGTGGCAATCACGGGTTCCAACGGAAAAAGTACGGTAACGGCGTTACTGGGGGAAATGGCACGGGCCGACGGCTTAGACGTACGCGTGGGAGGTAATTTCGGGCCACCGGCGTTAGCGTTACTGGAACAGCCTGGCGCCGAGCTTTTTGTGCTGGAGCTCTCCAGTTTCCAGCTGGAATCTACCGAGGGTCTGCGTCCAGCGGCGGCAACGGTGCTCAATATCAGCGAAGACCACTTGGATCGACATCGCGATCTCGACAGCTATGCGGCGGTAAAACAGCGGATTTTTTGCGGCGGTGGGGCACAGGTATTGAATCTAGACGATGCGCGGGTAGCCAACATGCGCCGTTCCGATCGGGTCGTATCGGGGTTCACCGTCGGGGTTCCCGACGAAGATGTGTTTGGGCTGGTGCCGCGAGCCGGCGGTGCGTGGTTAGCCAAGGGCAGCCACCCATTGTTGCCCGCCAGCGCCTTACAGATCCCGGGCCTGGTGAATATTGCCAACGCTCTTGCGGCCTTGGCTCTGGGTGAATTGGTAGGGCTGTCGCTGCCCGCCATGCGCGATGCACTGCGCCGCTTCAAGGGGCTGTCCCACCGACTGCAGCACGTGGCGAACGTGGACGGCGTTGACTGGTATGATGATTCCAAGGCCACCAATGTCGGGGCAACGGTTGCCGCGGTGGCGAGTCTCGGGAACGCTGGCCGGCAGCTGGTGGTGATTGCCGGCGGCGATGGTAAGGGCGCCGATTTTCGCCCGTTGCGCGAAGCCGTCGCAGGCCGTGTGCGGGCCATGGTGCTCATTGGCCGCGATGCGCCGCGTGTCCAGGAAGCCGTTCAGGACCGGGTTCGTGTGGTGCGGGCCGATGATATGGCGCAAGCCTGTGCCCAGGCGCGGGAGCTCGCGGAGGTTGGCGATGCGGTGCTGCTCTCGCCTGCCTGTGCGAGTTACGACATGTATCGCGACTACCGAGAGCGGGGTGAAACCTTTGCTGCGCTGGTGCGGGGCCTGACGCCATGAACGGACCAAGCGTTGCGCTGGTGCGATCAGGCGCCGTAGCCGGTGCACTCAAGCGCCCCCGTGCCGGCCTGGACTGGGCGTTAGCGGGAGTGGCTATAGCGCTCTTGCTGTTGGGGCTGATCATGATCAGCTCGGCCTCCATGACGCCCGCCGATCGGGTTTATGGCGATCCCTTTCACTTCTTCTGGCGTCAGCTGGTGCATGTCGCGCTGGGGGTGTTGGCGGCGGTTCTGGCATTACGGCTACCGCTACAGCTTTGGGCACGCTTGAGTTTAGCGTTGTTTGGATTGGGTCTGTTGGGCCTGGTGCTGGTGTTGCTGCCCGGCGTTGGCCGAGAAGTGAATGGCAGCATGCGCTGGATGGATGTCAGCGGCTTCAGCGTACAACCCTCCGAGTTCATAAAAATATTCATGATCCTGTACGTGGCCAGCTATCTTGCTCGCCGCAGCGAAGAGATCCGCAGCGCCTGGCGTGGTTTCGCCCGGCCCTTGGTGGTGCTCGGGGCAGTTGTGATGCTGCTCTTGCTCGAGCCTGATTACGGCGCAAGCGTGGTGTTAAGTGCCACGATTGTGGGCATGCTGTTTCTCGGGGGCGTTCCCATCGGGCGTTTCCTGGTTTGTGCGCTGGCGATGGGCGCGTTGTTCGGGCTCATCATTTTGCTTGCGCCTTATCGGCTGGAGCGTGTTGCGAGCTTTTTGCATCCTTGGACCGACCCCTTCGGGAGCGGATTCCAGCTGACGCAGGCGCTGATCGCGATCGGGCGGGGAGAATGGTTTGGTGTGGGTCTTGGCAGCAGTGTGCAGAAGCTCTTCTACCTGCCGGAGGCGCACACTGATTTCCTGTTTGCGGTACTGGCCGAAGAGCTGGGGTTCGTGGGTATTCTTCTGGTGGTGAGCGCGTTCGCCTTTATCGTGTGGCGAGCGTTTCTTATCGCACGCCGTGCCGAACGCATGGCGCAGCCGTTTGCGGCCTATACCGCCTATGGTCTCGGGTTGCTTTTGGGCCTCCAGGGGTTCATCAACATTGGCGTCAACCTCGGAGTACTGCCCACCAAGGGGCTGACCTTGCCCCTGATGAGCTACGGCGGTTCGAGTATGGTGGCGAGCTGTCTTTCGGTGGGCTTGCTGCTGCGGGTCGACCTCGAGGCGAGGAGAGGCCGGTGAGCGTCATGGCCGCAACCAACCTGATTCGGGCGCCTACCGTGCTCATCCTGGCCGGCGGTACCGGCGGCCATGTCTATCCGGCGCTTGCCGTGGCAGAGCATTTGCGTAGTGAAGGCTGGCAGGTGGTCTGGTTGGGCACGCGGCACGGGCTGGAGGCCCGGGTGGTACCGCATCACCACATTGATCTTCGTTTTGTGCGCATCAGCGGTCTGCGCGGAAAGGGCTGGCTCAGTTGGGCGCTGGCGCCATTTAAGCTGTTGGTCGCGGTGGTGCAATGCCTGGCAAGCGTGCGGCGCATCGGCCCCCAGGTGGTACTCGGTATGGGGGGCTTCGCTGCGGGTCCCGGGGGGTTAGCGGCTTGGCTCATGGGCAAGCCGCTGTTGGTCCATGAGCAGAACGCCATCCCTGGTCTCACCAATCGCCTCCTGGCGCGCTTGGCCAAGGAAGTGATGGAAGCGTTTCCCGGAAGTTTCCCACAACGCCGTCGGGCGTTGCACACCGGAAATCCGCTGCGTCAACGCATCGTCGATCTGCCGCCTCCGGAGGAGCGGCTTGCGGGTCGCGGCAACCAACCGCTGCGGCTGCTGGTGCTCGGCGGCAGCCAGGGTGCGCGCGCGCTCAATGAAGTGGTGCCGCAAGCATTGGGTTCCCTTGAGCCCACGGGTTCGGTGGAGGTGCGCCACCAAGTGGGGCCGGCGCAGCTTGAAGCGACGCGCCAGTGCTACCGTGCCGCGACGATGGCGGCGGTCGAGCTCATTCCATTCATTGAAGACATGGCGGCGGCCTATGGATGGGCCGATCTGGTGCTTTGCCGCGCCGGCGCGATGACCATCGCCGAGCTCGCTGCGGCCGGAGCGGCGTCGATTCTGGTGCCGTTTCCTTTTGCGGCGGACGATCACCAGACGGCCAACGCGCACTATCTGGCCGACCGCGGTGCGGCGATTATGGTGCCGCAGTCCGAGCTCACCGGCGCTCGGCTGTGCCGCTTGCTCGGTGAACTCGGTCAGGCCCGGGGCCGATTGCTGGAAATGGCCAAGACGGCACGTGATCTGGCCGTTCCGGACGCCACGGCGCGCGTTGCATCGCGCTGTGTGGAGGTGGTCTATGGGTGACAGCTGGGCGCACCGGGCGGTGGAAACCGGCGAGCAGTGCGAGCGACCCCTGGCAGAGCCGGTGGCTTATCAACGCTCCCTGCTGGTGGGCGAAGCTTCCGTGCGCTTGGCCTCGGCCGCCAGTGCCGCCATGGCCCGCCAATGGATGTGGCGCGTTCGGCGCATTCACTTCGTGGGCATCGGCGGTGTGGGTATGGGTGGCATCGCCGAGGTGCTCCACAATCTGGGTTATCAGGTTTCCGGCAGCGACCGCGCTGCGAACGCGATGACCCAGCGGCTTGAGGCCAAGGGTGTGGTGGTGCGCATCGGTCATGATCCGAGCCTGGTGGAAGGGACTGATGTGGTGGTGGTGTCTTCGGCTATCCGGCAGGACAACCCGGAACTGCTGCGCGCACGCCAGCGACGTGTGCCCATCGTGCCGCGGGCCGAGATGCTCGCCGAGTTGATGCGTTTTCGCCAGGGTATTGCGGTTGCGG
>JAGTVB010000231.1 GCA_018224385.1 Gammaproteobacteria bacterium | reverse complement strand
TAACGCCCAGGATGAGCTGCAGGCGAAAGTGGCGCTCGCCTTGCTCTTATCTTTGCAAGGAGAGTGATACTTTTGACTGTCAGCTCCATCCTTTTGTTAGGCGGCACCACGCCCTCTCAGAGAGTTGCCGCGTGGATCAGCGTATACACTACCATCGTGATTACTGATATCGAGCTCACAGTCCAAAGGGTGGCTCGTACGTCATGCAACTGCGCTGTGGCATAGGCTATGAAGTGTGCCGCGCGTGCTGCCACAAAGCCCCAGAAGAGCACGTACGCGAGCACCAAAGGCGGCTCCGTAAGCACAAACAGCAATCCGGCTATCAGGAAAGCCGGTATGTTCTCCAAGTCATTCAGATTCATCCGACGAGATCGTTCGACATACTCGTTCGGTTCTAACTGACTTAGCTCAGGATGTGGATTCAGAGGGCTCTTCTTCGCATCCTCAGGACTGCGAAACCCGCCGCGAACTTTCATCATTCGGTAAACAGTCATCCAAGGCTGAAGCGCAAGCTTCAACAGCATGATCGATACCGCGAAAACATAGGTCAGAAAAACCGGGTTTTCCCAACTCAGTATCATTGTTTCCGATTCCATAAGCTCCCCTTCTCATGAACTTGGTAAGTTCTCTCCAGTGCCGCCTAGACAGAATGGCTTGATGCGTTGAGGCGGCCTGCCTCCGGCGTATCGTGGGTTGCGTGTTCGCGCACGCAGAGCCACATGTTGAACGAGAGCGTCGTATCAACCGAGCTAAGGAGGCAGGCCATGGGAAAGGATAGCACCGCGGTAATCGGGATGGACGTGCACAAGGAGTCGGTGGATATCGCGATTGCAGATGGCAGGGAGGTCCGCTCGTTCGGACGCGTCGGCGGGGAGGCGGCGGCGGTGGATCGGGCGGTGAGGAAGATCCGCTCGGTGCACCGCGATCCGTTGTTCGTGTACGAGGCGGGGCCGTGCGGGTTCTGGCTGTACCGAAGGCTCAGGAGCCAGGGGGCGCGGTGCATGGTGGTGTCGCCTTCGATGACGCCGCGGCGTGCTGGGGACCGGGTGAAGACCGATCGCAGGGACGCGCTGATGCTCGCGCGCCTGGCCAGAGCCGGAGAGCTGAGCGCGATCTACGTACCGGATGCGCACGATGAGGCGGTGCGTGATCTAGTGCGGGCGCGGGAGGACGCGGTGTGCATGCAGCGCCAGGCAAGGCAGCGGCTGCAGGCGCTGCTGCTTCGCAACGAGATCCGCTATGTCGGCAGGAGCGCCTGGACGGGCGCGCACCGGCGCTGGATCGCGAAGCTCAAGCTGCCCGATCCGGCGCAGCAGATCGCGTTCGAAGAGTACGTGCAGGCGGTGGAGGAAGCCGGAAGGCGCCTTGAGCGGCTGGAAGCCTCGATCGCCGCGCAGGTGGAGCACTGGCGCTGGCGGCCGGTGATCGAGGCGCTGCAGGCGCTGCGCGGGGTCTCGGCGATCCACGGCGTGAGGATCGTGGCCGAGCTCGGGGATCTCACCCGATTCGAATCCCCGAGGAAGCTCATGGGCTACCTGGGGCTCACCCCGAGCGAGGACTCTTCGGGCAAGCGCCGGCGCCAGGGCGGGATCACCAAGGCGGGCAACTCCTCGGCGCGGCGCGCCTTCATCGAGGCGGCCTGGGCGTACGCGCACCCGGCGCGCGTGTCCTGGGTGATCGCGCGCCGGCACACGGGGCTCACCAAGCAGATCACCGATCTTGCCTGGAAGGCACAGCTGCGCTTGTGCGCGAGGTTCCGGCGCCTGGCGGCGCGGCGCTTGCCCAGGAACAAGGTGGTGGTGGCCATCGCGCGCGAGCTCAGCGGCTTCGTGTGGGCGATCGCGCGCGAGGTAAAGCCCGCGGCCTGAGACGCACCGCTTGGCAGCAAAGGAGGACTTAGCGCGAACCCGAACATAGGGCCCCATCGGCAACGCGGCGCGGCCACGGCTGGAGAATCCTCGTCGAAACGTTATTGATCCGGCGCCTTGCGCGCCGGCACCTCAGATCCTAGAGCGAGGCAGCTCCGTGACGAACCACAGTCTTGCGCTACCCAACGCACGCATATCAGCGTGATCGACCGTCGTCATCAGGCCCCGTCGCGTTGCCCATGGAGCGTTATGTACAGCGAACTCACTGCCGGAAATGCAGAGGACCTGGATCGCCTCTTGACAGCATCAAGCCATATCAACGTGCCGTTAACCCGCGGGCCGTTTGCGGCCCGTCGGCGTTGAACGGGTGGTTGGGCGGCGGTTCGCGTTCACTCTGCTACTTGACATGAAATGTCGAGACCAGAATCTGCCAACCATCGGGAGTTCGAACGACGTTGTATGACTGTTGCCATTCCCTGATAACACTGCCATCTTCTCTCCGCAGTTCCCATTGCAGGGTCGCGAGGGCGCTGCGTCCGCCGATCGGGATCACTTGTAGATTCTTGAAGCTTCCCGAACGATATCCCTCCCGAAAATAGGTGTCGGCGACGCCTTGAAAAAACCGTGCAAGCTCCTCGCGTGACTGTAGGCAATGAATCGAGCCGTTACCGCGCATGGTCACAGTCGGGATGTGGTAAAGCGCAGCAATACGGGTGCCATCGATGGAGTCGAAGGCCTTCGTGTACTGCTCGAAGAATCGCCGAATCTCTTCAGTCATTGGAGGTGACCTCATTCCAGAGTCAATGACCAGGGAAACACGCGATGTCCAGCAAGAACTTGTGGATCAGCGGATTCACCTGGTCCGGGTCGGTCAGCGGCGCCATGTGTCCCACGCCCTTGATCTCGACGGTGCGGGCACGCGGCAAGGATCTGATCAATAGTTGGCTCAGTTCGCGCGTCGAGTCGCGGGAGTCTTGCATTGTGATGCAAAGAGCAGGGACGTCGATCGTGGCGACGTCCGCAATCCTAATCGGATCGAGAAGCAAGGCATCCCAGCGTTGTCTGACCAAATTCATTCGATTCCGGATATCGGCGCGGACGTCCTCGCGTGTCTCCGCCCACGCACCTGGCTGAAACCAGTAATCGACGAACTGCTGCGCTGCGGCCTCGAATCGTCCGATGTCGGCCAACTGGGACACGCTTTCGGTGTGTGTGAGGATTTCACGGGTTGCGTCGCTCCCCGGGGCGCTTGAGATCAGCAGAGCGAACAACGTTGGCTCGATCAGCGTCAACGACTGCACGCGCCCGCGATGGCGGAGCGCCGCCTTGAGCGCAACAGCCCCACCGAATGAGTGGCCGACGAGGTGAAAGGAGTCTCCCGCAACATCAAATACTTGACTCAGGAAAGTGATCTCCTCGTCCAGGGTGTACTCAACGGCTCGCGGGAACGTTGGGCTCTTGCCAGAGCCTGACATGTCGCACGTAATGATCCGAAATTGATTGGCTAGTCGCTCCGTCAACGAGCGCCATTGCGCGGACGTGGCGTACCCAGCGTGAATGCAGATCACCGCGGGTCCCGTGCCCGCCTCGCGAATATGAGGGCCCAACACGTTACGACGCCCAACGTGCCGTTAACTCGCGGGCCGCTCGCGGCCCGTCGACGTTGAACGGGTGGTT
>JAGTVB010000230.1 GCA_018224385.1 Gammaproteobacteria bacterium | reverse complement strand
TGATGGTATAGTGTGCTGGACACATCGGTCTCTCCTTGAAGTTGTTGGTCCAACTTCAGTCTACAGAAAGGCCGATGTGTCATACACCCAGTGTGACTCCCCTATTCGGCAAACTTGGAACTACTGAGAGTATAAAAACAAATGCCTGGTGCAGAACCAAATCCAACTGCCACACCGGCTGCGCAGTGGGCCGGGCAAGGGCGACCTATCACAACAATAGCTGGCAGCTGCGTTATGAGTGTAACAGCGTGGCCATCAACTACGGCGAGAAACGCTGTCAGTCGCTGGTGGGCAACGTGCTCGATGAGTTTGTCGCCGAACAGGTTCTACGAGCGCTGGAGCCTGCCGCACTGGAGATCAGCTTGCAGGGTCGAGGCCGAGCGCGCGCAGTTGCACCGCCACTGGCAGCAGCGCCTGGAGCGGGCGCAGTATCAGGTTGAACGGGCCGCGCGCCAGTACCAGGCGCTCGAGCCCGAGCATCGGCTGGTGGCGTGCACCGTTCCAGTCGAGATGCTCCCGCAGCACGCCCTTCAACGCTTTTACAGCCTGAATCTAGGTCATCAATGAACTCCTGTCGCGTGCTTATTCAGAGTCATTGATGTTACCTAAATATCACTACAGATCAACGCCTTGTAGAACGGTGTTCTGTACTGAGATAGGTACCTATATCAACGAGGCTTATCGGTATCCGGTTGCAGCTACGCTGATCGAATTGACCTAAATCAAGGACACTGTTTTACAGGAAGCGGAAGCTACAGTGCCTCGAAGCGGCATGCAACATGTCGAGCGCATCGGCTAAACAAAGCGCACGGCGCGACGAGATTGCTCGGAGCGATGCTGTGCCGCCGCCCAATGCCCTAGGACAGGTGGATTCGTGCTTAGAACAACCTCTGACTAGTGACCAAATCGTTCGGGTCGATCACACCAGGACCAAAAGCGATGGAACTCGTTTGCCCGGCTGGTTCTTTTCCGGCGCTGCGCGCTGCAGTGGATCATGGCGCGGATGCCGTCTACATTGGATTTCGCGACGGCACCAATGCCCGTAACTTTCCCGGATTGAACTTTGACGAGATGGAAGCCCGCCGAGGCATCCGCTACGCCCGCGACCGCGGCGCACGGGTTTTTCTGGCTTTGAATATCTACCCCCAACCCGCCGGCTGGAAACGGGCCACTCGCGCACTCCACCTCGCCGCCGATATCGGTGTCGATGCCGTCATCCTCGCGGATCCGGGACTCCTGCGCTACGCGGCTCGGCCCCACCCAGAGCTGAGGCTACATCTCTCGGTGCAAGCCTCCGCCACGAACCGTCAAGCCATCGCTTTCTACCGGGAGCGTTTCGGCATCCGTCGAGTGGTATTGCCGCGCGTCCTAGCCCTCAATCAGGTGCAGCAGGTCGTGGCTGCAACAGACGTGGAAGTAGAAGTGTTCGCATTCGGCAGCCTCTGTGTCATGGTCGAAGGACGCTGCGCGTTGTCATCCTATGTCACCGGCGAGTCCCCAAATACCTGTGGTGTCTGCTCGCCTGCTCATGCGGTGCGGTGGGAGGAAACGTCGCAGGGTCGCCAGTCACGCTTAAACGGCGTACTCATCGACCGCTACCGGCCGGGCGAGTCCGCAGGCTACCCTACGCTCTGCAAGGGACGCTACCAAGTGGATGAGCAGATCTTCCATGCCATCGAGGAGCCGATCAGTTTGAACGCGCTGCCAATTTTGCCGCAGCTCCTGCGTATGGGCGTGGCAGCGCTCAAGGTGGAAGGCAGACAACGCGGACCTGCCTACGTTGCCCAGGTCACTCGAGTGCTCCGCGCAGCCATTGATGCCTGCAAAACGAACCCCACAGGTTTCTCAGCACGCGCCGATTGGATAGCCACCCTCGATCGCGTATCGGAGGGGCAGACCCATACGCTCGGGGCGCTGCATCGTCCCTGGCAGTAAGGTTTTTACGATAAGTAAAGTCTTATGAGCAAGTGATCATGGCAGCAAAGCTTGCATTAGCACCAATTCCTTATTTCTGGCCCAAGGAACAAATCTGTGGCTTCTATGAGCAGGTGGCAAGCTGGCCGGTCGAGATTGTCTATCTCGGCGAAACGATATGTGCCAAGCGTCGTGCGCTAAGCTTCGAGCAATGGTTGGAGATCGCCCAGCAGCTGGCCCAAACAGGCAAGGAGGTCGTTCTTTCCACCTTAGCGCTGTTGGAAGCAGGTTCCGATATCGCCATGCTGAATCGTATTTGCAGCAATCGGCAGTTCGCAGTGGAAGCGAACGATATGGCGGCCACTCAACTCCTGGCACGCGGCACACCGTTCGTTTCAGGCCCGCACATCAATGTCTACAACGAGGAAACGCTGGCGCTGCTGGCAGAAGAGGGTGCCTATAGATGGGTAGCGCCGATCGAATTATCGGGCGCCACAATCAGTCATTTGCATGCGAGACGACCTGCTGGCCTTGAAACGGAAATATACGTTTTCGGTCGCTTACCCCTGGCCTTTTCCGCCCGCTGTTTTACCGCCCGTGCCCATAACGTCGCCAAGGATCAATGCGCATTTCGTTGCGCGGACTATCCCGACGGCTTACCGTTGTGGACTCAAGAGCAGCACCGGCTGTTCACCATTAACGGTGTTCAGTTGCAGTCCGGCTTACCGTGCAATCTGCTCGACAAGGTCAGAGACCTCGTTTCCATCGGCGTAGAAGTTCTGCGCATCTCCCCACAATCCCAAGGTACAGAGCAGATCCTCGGAATTTTTCGCGCTGTACTCGACGGTAAGATTGATGGCGATGCGCAAGCTATCTTGTCCCCATGGGCGCCGCAGGGTTATTGCAACGGTTTTTGGAATGGAGACGCCGGTATGGTTTGGCGGTAGTCATTGCAAAAAAACGCAGCACTTGCTGCAACAGTGAGCCAAACATCGAGGCAGGCGGTACAGCGCCATTAGCTTACACCGCGTCATTGGGGTTCTGTGAAGTCATCATATCCCTAACTGAGCGACGAATGCCACGCCCAAGCATCGTTAACCCATGCTCAAGGCGCGTGCGCCGCAACGCCTCGAGCACGGCCTGCGCTGGTTGCTCTCCAATCACAGCATTGATATGAGCTGGCCAGTCAAACTCCCAGGAGTCAAGTACGTTCTTAAAATAAAGGCCGAGCTCGGTTTTCCCTTCGAGACTCAGGCGGCGGGAAAAGAAAAGCGTATCTGGATCGTCTATGCGTAAGGCAAGCAACAGCAAATCCTGCACACTTCCCCGTATGCACACATCCCAGGCACGATCGAGTCGGTGGTCAGGATGAAGCTTGCCGTGTCGCATACGAAATTGCCATTGATTACCGGTGTCGCTAATCACGAGACGAAAAATCGCACCTTCCAAAGACGCAAACTTTGGCGCTTGTGGCTGGCCCCGTATCAGATGATTGACAAGTTGGCTGATCATCTCTTGATGCCAAGCATCTGGCACGACCATCAAAAACTGCTTGAGAAGCCAGAACACAGTAGGCATTTTATCCTCACTCCTTGCCATTCATTGGCCATCGTCCGAAGGTTCATTGGGAAGCAATGCTTTTTTTCAGAACACCCTGTGAGGGAAAATTGCTTATCGATTTCCTGCACATGCCGCTTGCATATAATAAGTATAAATGATACATGTTTCAGATAAAGGGACTCTGAGGCACCCGCGCGCACATCCCGAAGAATGAAACAACAATTAAATAAAGTAAACATACGGAGTTTTCTTGACTTGATGCGGATCGTTCTTCGCCCACCCAAGCTGGAAATAATAACAATAAGGCCGAAAGCAGTGCTGTGCATCGCCAGCGCAAAGGTAATGAATGTCATTCTCAAAGCGGCTTCCAAGCGATCGCAACGATTGTCAGCGCATGCTTGGTAATTTTAAAGATCCTTTATATTGGAGATAGGTGAGATGTCCAAAAAAATGCATCAGACGCCAATGCTAAACCAATTGGAGGGGGGCCGTTGGCCGAGTTTTGTAACCGGACTTAAACGCCTTGCCGAAGACAAGGACATGATGGTGGATCTCCTGGGCCAGCTTGAGCACTCCTATGAGACCCGAAAGGGTTATTGGAAGGGTGGTACGGCCAGCGTGCTTGGGTACGGAGGAGGGGTCATTCCACGTTTCTCAGAGGTTGCTGATAAGTACCCCGCTTCTGCGGAGTTTCATACGCTGCGCATCATGCCGCCGGCAGGTATGCATTACACCACGGACATCCTGCGCAAGCTGTGCGACATCTGGGAGCGCCACGGCTCAGGACTCATTGCGTTGCATGGCCAAAGCGGGGACATCATGTTCCAAGGATGTACTTCGCAGAATATCCAGGCCGCCTTTGACGAGATTAACGAGCTTGGCTTCGATATGGGCGGTGCCGGACCTTCTGTGCGTACTGCCATGTCGTGCGTTGGCCACGCGCGCTGCGAGCACTCGTGTTATGACGAGGTAAGAGCGCACCGCACCGTCATGAATAACTTCCTTGATGATCTGCACCGACCGGCACTGCCCTACAAATTTAAGTTCAAATTCTCCGGCTGCCCGAATGATTGCATGAATTCTATTCAACGAGCGGACATGGCAATTATTGGCACCTGGCGAGATGACATTCGCATAAACCAGGCCGAGGTAAAGGCATTTGTCCGAGCGAAGGGAAGAAAGTACGTCATCGACAATGTACTCACGCGCTGTCCGACGCGATGCTTGAGTCTTAACGATGACGATACGCTAGCAGTTCAGAATCAGGACTGCGTCCGATGCATGCACTGCATTAACGTGATGACGAAGGCGCTCTCTCCGGGCCTCGATCGTGGTGTTACGATCTTGATCGGCGGAAAACGCACGCTAAAAATCGGCGATCTTTTGGGCACTGTTCTCATCCCCTTTAAGAAGCTCGAGACCCAAGCTGATTTCGATGAATTGTTGGAGCTTGCCGAAAACATCATCGAGTTCTGGGCTGAAAACGGCCTCGAGCACGAACGTGTCGGCGAGATGATCGAGCGTATTGGGATGGGAAATTTCTTAGAGGCGATCAACGTCGAAGTCGATCCCGCCATGATAAGCCAGCCGAGGACCAATCCGTTTGTGCGCATGGACGATTGGGATGAGCAGGCTGACAAGTGGCGAGCCCACGGCCATGCCTCGACAGAGGGAACAAGCTAGCGGCAGAACAGCGCCGGGCAAACCGCTACGGCGCAGCTAAGCGCTTGCAAGGGTTTCATCGAAATACCGACCGAGTAGGGAGAGATATTAATGGCAGCTCAAGTCCGTACGCCGATTGAAAGCGGGGTACCCGATTCCTTTCAGTACATGCACCCTTTATTGGCAAAGAACTATGGCCAGTGGTCCTGGCATGATCGACCCCATGCCGGCGTGCTACACCACGTGGCGGAGGGTGGAGATGAGATCTGGACGGTGCGGGCCGGCACTCCCCGTCAGATGGACATTCACACCATACGCAAACTTTGCGACATCGCCGACGCGTACGCCGACGGCCACGTACGATTTACCATCCGTAGCAATATCGAGTTCTTGTTGGGCAGTCGAGACAAGGTCGAGTCACTGGTCAGAAAGCTCACAGAGGAGGGCTTTCCCGTCGGCGGAACCGGAAATTCCGTCTCGATGATCGCACATACCCAAGGCTGGTTGCACTGTGACATTCCGGCGAGCGATGCCTCTGGGGTGGTGAAATCCCTTATGGATGAACTCTATGACGAGTTCGTCAACGAGGCGATGCCGAATCGGGTACGGATTTCCACCTCGTGTTGCCAGATCAACTGTGGCGGTCAAGCCGATATCGCCATCAATATTCAGCATACCAAGCCACCCCGGATCAACCATGACTTAGTTTCTGCCGTATGCGAGCGACCGGCGGTGGTTGCACGCTGCCCGGTGGCGGCGATCCGGCCAGCCAAGGTCAATGGTAAGCCAACTCTCGAAGTCGATGAAAACAAGTGCATTTGCTGCGGCGCGTGTTATCCCCCTTGTCCGCCGATGCAGATCAACGATCCGGAGCACTCTAAACTGGCCATCTGGGTCGGTGGCAAGAACTCCAATGCACGCACCAAGCCGACCCTACACAAGCTGGTCGCTGCCGGATTGCCGAACAATCCACCACGCTGGCCCGAAGTCGCAGCTGTGGTGAAAAAAATCCTCAGAACCTATCAGGAAAACGCCCGGGATTGGGAGCGCATGGGGGAGTGGATCGATCGTATCGGCTGGCCACGCTTTTTCGAACTGACGCAACTCCCCTTCACGAAACATCATCTGGATAACTGGAGAGGGGCACGTCAGAGCCTAAACGCCTCCACGCATATCCGTTTTTAACCCTATACCCTGTGAGCAATGCAATGGCGACGATAAAAGAGGATAGAAAAGATGGCTACCGGACGGACTAACATTCCGGAACAGCAGCTTACCTTGCGCCGCTTCCAAGATGGAGCACATTGGGGAGAAGGCCCCTGGGACCAGCATATCTTTCAAGCCAGCTGGTCGCATAAGTGCCCTGTTTACGTTCAGCGCACGCCGCCCTGTCAGGCGAGCTGTCCCTCCGGCGAAGACATCCGGGGTTGGTTGGACATCGTGCGCGGCCTGGAAAAACCCCCACCGGGGGTTAGCTGGGAAGAATATGCGTTCCTGCGACTCACCGATGCCAACCCCTTCCCTGCGGTCATGGGACGGGTCTGCCCGGCCCCCTGCGAAGACGGCTGCAACCGCAATGAGTTGGAAGACCACGTGGGCATCAACTCGGTGGAACAGTTTATCGGGGATACCGCCCTGGCGCGCGGATTTGCATTTGCCAAACCGGCGCAAGACAGCGGAAAGCGGATCGCCATCGTCGGTGGCGGTCCAGCGGGTCTAGCGGCCGCCTACCAACTACGGCGCAAGGGACACCGGTGCACAGTATTTGAATCTCATAGCGCGCTCGGTGGCATGATGCGCTACGGAATCCCCGGTTACCGCACACCGCGCGACGTACTCGATGG
>JAGTVB010000229.1 GCA_018224385.1 Gammaproteobacteria bacterium | reverse complement strand
TATGGTAAAAAGGAATATTCCATAGCTTTCCATCATGCCGATTTTTTACCAGGGCTCTCGTCTTCTTTAGCTCAATGATGCTTGCTTCGACCAACCGATTTTCCTCTGCATCGAAGTACTCGATAGGCTGCCCGACTTTCAGCGAATCCTTAATTTTCTTTATTCTTACCGGATCTTCCAGGCTGCGGCTAATCGCCTGCTCCAGGCGATAAAGGTCGAACAAGGACGCGTTGCTCAGCTCGTCTAGGATCTTGGAGTAGTTCATAGGGTGCCTTCGCTCCCACTGGCATGGGCCTTCTTGAAATTCGCCAGGTAAGAGAAGAATGTCTTTCTTCCAAGGCCGGCAATCGCGCATGCCTCGGCAGCAATTCTCCCGCGTTTTCTTACAAGATTGCTGACTGCACTCGGTGAAGCTCCTCGCACATGGGTGCCGATTCGCGCCGCCTGTCGATTCTGACGGCAAGGGAGATCGACGACCTCTACGGCCTGCCGCGCTTTACCGAGAACGACCGCGTGCTTTATTTCGACCTCAGTCCGGCGCAACGGTTGGGACTCAAGATCGATGCGCTAACGCAGTCACCGGTTTCATTGATAAATGCGGCCCTTGGTCGGCCCAACGGCCAAGCCTGCCAGGTAGGCAACCTGGGTGAAGTCCGTGAGCGAGCGGGCAATGCCAACGAGACATCGTCCATCCCAGGCAGTAACGGTGAGATTGGCATTCTTCCGCATGCCCTCGAAAATATCCGGCCCTATCAACGCGGGGGGCTGCTCACCAAGTGTCGATCGCTTATACCGATCGATCGCGCCCTTGGTACTGATAATCGCGTCATCACGGTATTGGATGGCCATTCGGTCCGCGATGAAGGATGACTAAGAGCATACTTTAAAATCTTCTGCGCTTTCCATAACTGCGTTGCGTGCTGGTTCGAAATCCTCATGTATTCCCCTGGTACACTCCGGTTTCTCGCCCGCCTGCGCCTTGTTCTGCCTGCGCTCGCCGGGGTTTTAAAACACGCTCTAACGGCACACGCCCCCGACAACACAGCTGAAAAGAACCGATAACTTGCAATATTCCGATCGATGATACGTTTGACTTAATCCAACGTATATGGCTTCGGATAAAAACGCATCGTGTAAGGATCTTTCAAAATCGCATATAGCGATTCCAAATCACCTTGCTCTTCAGTTCTGATCACCAATCGCTCTGTCGCTAAGAACATCATGTGTTTTGAAAAGTACGGCCATAATCATCGTTTCGGCCGCGGCAGCAGTCAATCGCCTGCCACAAGGGACGTCGTGAATACATCCTTGTAGACTTGGGTCCGGCATCCATGCCGAACACACCCTTTTGGCCAGGCGATTGAGTGCCTACCGATCCTGGGCACGTTACCCTCGAAATGGTAATGCGGCCGAAACGATGACCATGGTTAAAGGTACACTTTTTAAGGTACTCGGTTTGACGTGTCTCATTTAGCTCATGAGACTGCTCCTCTGGTTTAAAGTCTTGGCTCAAAGTGTTTCGCGCTTGCAACGGGGCCCACATTACGCAGTCCCCTGGCGTACGGTTAGGAATTATTCCCGGCTGAGGGGTGGCGTGTACACGCTACTGCCGCAATGCGCGGCCCGCGGTGAAGTGAGAGTCAAAGCAGAAAATAAAAAGCCTGCCGCGAAGAGGGGTGGGGGGTGCGGCAGGCCAACATGTGCCCCTAAGTTAACGCAATAACGTCGCCCGATCTCTTGGGACTAACCCTAATCCGGCCATGCGGTGGCTCAGCTTCGGCACGGCAATGCATGCTCCGATGTTGACCGGTCCGCCAAGTGCCGAAACATTGGAGTAGCAAAGGCAGCCAGAATGCTTTGGCATTGCATGAATTCTCCAAGCTGGGTCCTGATGCTCGGCGCACTTGCGTTTGTCACAAACCAGTCCGCAGCACTCTGCGTTTGCACGTCTCGCTACTTTCCAACCTCGCGCGTGTTCCTGGAATGCCAAATGCGAGAAACCTCTTCTCTCATGAAGTTTTTCCTTCAGAATTTCCGCCATCTCCTGCAGGCCTAAAGACCGGTGCGGCGATTGTGCTTGGCCCTCTAGTCCAGGGTCTTGAAAAAAATGGCGGCTAAGAAGCCGAGCAGGGTGGAGAAGCCAATGATGGAGCCACCCTTGAAATAGGCCTCGGGTAGCATCGTTTGTGCAATCATGGTCAACATGGCACCGGCCGCGATGCCTTCGACAACGGCAAAGGTATGCGCCCCGGTCTCGCGGAAGAACAGGTTTCCCAGGGCCGCGCCGATTCCGGTGAGCAGCATCAGAGATGTCCACATCAGCACGATGCGGTTAATAGAGAAACCCTGCTGGCGCATACCGATCGAGCTGGAAAGTGCCTCGGGATAATTCGATAAGAACAAGCCTGCGAGCAGCGAAAGACTGACTTGGGAGTGGATAAGGCTCGCGCCGATGACCAGCGATTCTGGTACGCCATCGAGCATAATCCCCAGCCAGATGGCAAGCGCCGCCCCGCCATGCTGCTCGATTTCGGCTTTCGTCATACGGATCGCCGGCATGAGCTTGCCAGAATCGATGTCCCGGACGGCCTTCGCGGTCCAGCGCGCTGCCGCGTCGTGATCGAAATGCTGCTTTCGCTGAAGGTAGCTGACCACTTCCATGCGCTGCAGGAAGACCTTTACATGCTGCGACAGGGCGGGGGTGCGCCTGAGCAAATCCTCAAAATCCGTTTTCCTCAGTACCCACAGCGTCGTATCCTCCGTGGCCACGGCGGACACGCTATGCCGGGCCCCGGTGAGAAACGATAGGGCCCCAAATGCGTCGTGATCGTGCAGGTAAGTGGGCTTTTCTCCGCGCCGGCGAGGATCGAGTAAGGACACTTCGCCGCGTTCAATGATGTACAGACGATCAGCCGGATCGCCTGGATAAAAGAAGGTTTCGCCTCGTTGGTGTCGCTTGAAAAGAATACGTGAGGCAATCGCTCCGAGCTCATTGGCCGGAAGATCCGCAAATATTGGCAGGCGACTGATCTGGTTGGCCACCGAGCGAAATTCCAAGTCGTTCCGTGCTACCTCAACAGCGGGCGGTATGCTGCCCCGAGCCCCAAGACTTGCAACGGCCGCATCAGTCCAGCGTTGCGCCTGCTCGGCGGTCATGCCGTGACATTCTTGCAGATAATGGTAGAGCTCGTCGCTCCTTAGCCAGCGGTGCACCGCCTGTTGCAGGGTCGGTGAATTGGGCAGCAGGTGGACAAAGGCGACTCTGGGCAGCACCCAAAGGGTCGTATCTCGCGCGGCCAGGGTCCCATTTGCGTGGGGGGTACCGGTCAAGAAGGCAAGTCGGCCAAAGGCGTCGTTGCGACCGAGGCGTTCCCTGGACTGAGTTTCATGCTTCGCAATGAGCAATTCGACTTCGCCGTCGGCCACGACGTAGAGCGCATCAGACGGATCACCAGGACGAAAGATCCAACTTCCCTGCTTATAGCTTTCGCTGCGTATGTAAGTAACCAACCCCTTGAATTCGGATGCCGAGACTTCCTTAAAGATGTCGAGACGGCCCAACCCTGAGAAAACGCGCTTGAATCGCCGGTACTCCTTGCGCCGCAGGTGATAGATAGTAGTGGAAGCTTTGCGCAAAAAGCCTCCGTAGTCGTTGACGATTTCATTTAATGCCACGAACAGCAGGCCACCCAGAATGCATCCAAAGGCAAGGAAGTAGAAATGCCCGCGGGCCAGGGCCGCACCCACGAGGTCGATGGTGAGAGCTGCCAGCAAGGCCCCGCCTCCAAAGGCCATAAGGAACGCCACCACCCGGTCAGCGGGTCTCCAGAAAGCCGACGTTAGCGCACCCAGTGGCAGAGAACAGGCGCTGATGATCCCCATCAGAAACGCGGTGCCGGCCATCGATTCCACTAACATGATGTTAGGTCGTAGCACGCTGCCAATGGGGACATCGACGCCATGAGGAAGCGAACATTTTCGCCTGTTGTTATCAATGCCAATGGCGCTACCGTGAGGCGCCGCCGCAAAGACGGGCAACATGCGGTGAAACAAACGTACCCGGGGACGCTGTACGGCGCCATCCGCAACGGTCTAATTTACAATCTGCCAGGCACCATCGGGTTTGCGGCAGGCCCTGCCATAGACTTGCTGTGCCATGCCCCCAACCTGAGCTTCTGTTAGATACTCCCGACAGTATTGTCCCTGCTGGGTAGAGCTCGCGAGCGGCGTGACGCGGTAGCCCGCTTGGGCTTCTGGATTTCGCCATACGATGGATTGGCGCTCGGCGGCGTGTTCCAGCACCTGTGCCGTGCAGTAGCGATCGGCTTGATCCATAGTGCGACCGATGTGGCTGCCGACCAGCACCCCGAGCAGCGTGCCGGCAATGGTGGCGGCGGTCTTGCCGTCGCCTCTTCCGATTTGGGCGCCGCCCACACCGCCGACCACGCCGCCTAGGACGGCGCCCACCGTATCACGGTTACACGTGCCATAGGAGATGCCCAGATCGACAGCGTGGTGGTAGACGGGCTGTGGATGAGCATCGTGATAATGGTCCTGGCCGTGCTTGTGACGATACCCGTGGGCTGGCGCCCAAGGCGGTGGGCCACCCCCTTTGTACTCGTGGTGGATCTCGCCACGGTGGCGGCGCCCGTGTCCTGCTTTATCCTTCCACGGGTCGGCAAGTGCGGTGGAGAAAGCCGCATCGAGAATAACCGTCATGGGGAAAACGAGAACGCTTACCACAACCCCATGAGTAAATATTCGCAACGTCCTTTTGAAATTTGACATTAAACTACCTCAATATGCTAGCCCGAACTCAGATTTGCCATTCCGCAAGCTTAAGTTGCGGCCAACGCGCCAGCGAATTTAGGCGCGCATCGCCCGTTGGTTACCTCCACGCTGGAGCAGAATGAAGCGAGGCGCTACCGTCTCGTGTTAACGTGATGCGAAAGCAGTACGCACGGCATCACGTCGACGCGCGCCGAGGCAACCCATTGCTGTCGGCGCACCGCTTGACACTCCGGCCTCTCCTTCTGCTCGTGTGGGATTCGGGATCAGAATAAGCACGTCCGAGCGTCCACTCGAATGGACACTTTTGTCTCCTAAAAAGAGACGGCACCTCGAATAAGCCTTCAACAAAAGGGGCTCAAGAAACGCTTTTGCGTCTGGATTGATGCGCACTTGCTCAAAGTTATGTTATATACATCAGTTAATTACGAATAACTCGCGCCGCTTTCCGAACGCTTGGCACAGCCTCTGCACTAGACTCAAGCGAAAGCGAGTGACGCTTTTCGAAACACCCTGTAACAGCATTGAG
>JAGTVB010000228.1 GCA_018224385.1 Gammaproteobacteria bacterium | reverse complement strand
TCGTGGGCATAACTGATAAAGATCGTGGGTGGCTTGTCCCCTGTCATGGCCCTCTCCCCCATTGGAGAATACAATCTCTCCAAACCGATGAACAGTACACCAGCAAAGACGTCTCTTTCGGACTGTGGTCATCGTTTCATCAGGGCCACGCTGCGCGTGGCAACACCGTACTCTGAGTCGAGGAGCAGGCCTATCCCTTGGTCTACAAGGAGGTATTTACGACGTTCCCCAGCAAGGGATAGGCCTTGCAACCCGCTACCATACAGAGCGGGCGGTGGGCTCGCCTTGCGTGGGAATGACTGGAACACGCTAAGCATGAGCAACAGCAATCTCTACCAACGGCTCGCCAGCGGTTTTTCTAATCACTTCACCAAAGTCGCCATCGAGACTCCCGATGGCCGTCGCTGGTCCTACCGGGATCTCGATCATGAAACGGCGAGGCTGGCCCGTTTCTTTCACTCGCTTGGGCTGCGCAAGGGCGAGCGAGTGGCCGTCCAGGTAGAAAAATCTCCCGAGGCGCTGTTGGTGTACCTCGCTTGTGTGCGCGCGGGTCTTATTTATCTGCCGCTGAATACCGCGTACCGTTCCCAAGAAATCGCCTTTTTTATGAGCGATGCCCAACCGAGTGTGTTTATCGCTCGCCCCGAGGCAAAGCGTGAGGTGGAGATGCTGGCGCGGCGCTACAACATAGCTCACCTGTTTGACCTTGGTCCGCACGGCACCGGCAGCCTGCTCGAGCAAAGCCGCCCCCTCGATACCGACTATCCCGCAGTGCCCTGCGCGGGTGACGAGATCGCGGCGCTGCTCTACACCTCGGGCACCACGGGTCAGCCAAAGGGCGCCATGTTGAGCCATGACAACCTGGCCTCCAATGCGGCTACATTGCAATCGGCCTGGGGTTTCACCACAGCGGACGTGCTGTTGCATGCGCTGCCGCTGTTTCATGCGCACGGCCTATTCGTCGCCAGCCACTGTGCGTTGCTCAGTGGCGCCAAGATGCTCTTCTTAGCGGGGTTCGAAGCCCCTACGGTGGTCAAGTATCTGCCCCGCGCGACGGTCTTCATGGGGGTACCCACCTACTATACGCGGCTGCTCGCGGAACCGGCATTGGACCGACAGTCCTGCGCGGCCATGCGTTTGTTCATCTCCGGCTCGGCGCCGCTGCGCGAGCAGACCTTCGTGGCCTTTGATGAGCGCACCGGCCATCGCATCCTGGAGCGTTATGGCCTCACGGAAACCCTCATGAACAGCTCCAATCCGCTGCAGGGTGAGCGCAAAGTGGGCACCGTCGGCGTGGCGCTCGAGGGGGTGGCGATCCGGATTGCAGCCGACACTGGCCGGCCGCTGCCGCGTGGCGAGGTGGGTGAAATCCAGGTGAAAGGCCCCAATGTGTTCTCCGGCTATTGGCGACGCCCCGAAAGAAGTGCCGAAGATTTCACCGATGACCGATGGTTTCGCACCGGTGATCTCGGCAAGCTGGACGATGAGGGTTACCTGACCATCGTCGGGCGGCGGAAAGATCTCATCATCACCGGCGGCTACAACGTCTATCCGAAAGAAATCGAGAGCCACATCGACCGCTTACCAGGCGTTCTCGAGTCGGCCGTTATCGGACTCGCCGATGCCGACTTCGGCGAACGCGTGGTCGCGGTGGTGGTAAAATCAGCGGCAGCTTCCGAGCTTTCCACTCGCTCGCTCATCGATAGTCTCAAGCAGTTCGTTGCCAACTACAAAGTGCCAAAGGCGGTGTTTTTCGTCGACGAGCTGCCGCGTAATGCCATGGGCAAAGTGCAGAAGAACCGGTTGCGGGAGCAGCTCGGCGGGTAGGCCCGGCAGCGCTCGACCGCCGGCCGTCAGCGACCGCCGCGCACGCTGTTAGCGAACTCCCCCGGGAATAACCTTATTGCCGCAGGCGAGGTTGGCCGGAACCGCGATATCCATCAGCTTCGGACTGGCAAACTCCAGTGCATTCATGAGTTCCACGTACTCGGCCTGGGAGCTGACCTGCAGCCGCGGGTTATGGCGCCGTTCCTCGCCGATGGTGCTAACGGTCATGCCATTGTAATCATGCGCCGGATACACCAAGGTGTCCTCAGGCAGCTTGAGCAGCTTGTTGAATAGGCTGTCGTATTGTGCCGCCGGATCGCCGTTCTGAAAATCCGTGCGTCCCGTTCCGCGGATCAGCAAAGTGTCTCCGGTAAATACCCGATCCGGTAGCAACAAGCTGTAGGAATCATCCGTATGACCCGGTGTATACATCACCTCGAGCCGGACCCCGTCCACCCTCAGCTGCTCGCCCTCGGTCACCTTCAGCGACACGCAGTCGGCGTGGCTCTGCTCACCCATGACCGTGGTGCAGCCCGTCTCGGTACGCAGAGCCCCCAGTCCGGTAACGTGATCCGCGTGCACATGGGTATCCACGGCCAGCAGTAGCTTGACATCGAGCTCCTGCAGCAGCTTCAGATACTGCGGCACCCTCTCCAGCACGGGGTCGATGAGCAACGCTTCACCGCCGTCCCGCACAGCGATGAGGTAGGTATAGGTCGAAGATTCCTGATCGTAAAGCTGACGAAAGATCATGCAGCGCCCCCAACATCTCACTGATTTACACCAAAATATTAGAATATCAGTATTTCCTAAAGTTCCTCTTCTAAGAGGCGCAGACGCCCTGCGCTTGCTCCTGTGAGCGGCGGGGAAAGAGCCAGGAAGGGTTCGGCACTGGCGGGGGAACAACCCTCCAGCCCCAGGGTCGTATCAAGAGCGCGCGGTTGGCCCGATCGGGCCGCGCCACGCCAGTGAGACCTCAGCATGCGAACGCGTCACGATCGTCGTCTCACACAACCACGTCCGCAGCGCGGTTCTCCTTGGCCCAAGAGGTTGTCGTCATTGCTGATTGACCACGTGCTAAATACCCTCGGTGTAGCATGGCTTTCGCCGTGCGCACGGGCTTGGGGTGCAATGGCCGGGGGATGTCCTCACGGACACGATCTTTGTGGAATCCGATACCCCCTTGCCCGGGGTCGGCAGGCAGAGATGCTACGGCCATACGCAAGGTCAACGAGCAGGGGGTAATGCCAAATGGCCGGACAAGGGAAGGTTAGATGATGGATGAGCACGTGACGTCCTGGCGCGATCCCCCCGCGGCCCTCGACCCGGCCGATCCCAGGTCACCGGCGCAGCAGACTGCTGGGAAGAACCCACCGGAGTCGCTCTCGGAAGCGTCAACCAAGCCCGTGAGCAGGGCCGAAACGGCGGACACGGCAGGTCAAGCGGCAGTGCATTTCCCGCGACCCTCTTTTGCCATGATCGGGCTGTTCGCGCTGGCCTGTCTCTACACCCTATATTTCGCGGCCGAGGTCCTGATGCCGGTTGCGGTGGCCTTTGTCCTGTTCCTGATTCTTTGGCCGGTGCTCCGCCTTCTGACGCGGCTAAGGATTCCTGAACCAGTCGGAGCCGGACTCATCGTTCTTGGCCTCGTCGGTATCTTCGTGGTGGGGGCCTATTTTCTCGCCGGGCCGGCAACACAATGGATTTCCGAACTGCCCCAAACGATCAGCACCATCCAAGACAAGTTCAAAGAACCGGTTGAACAGATCCAGAAAGCGAAAGAAAAAGTTGAAAACGCGATCACGGAGGCGCAGGAAGATCAGCAGCAATCGCCTGATTCCGTTGCCCCAGCAGTCCAAAATGACGCGAACGCGCCGCCTCAGCAGGAGCAGGGCGATCAAGCCAAGGGTATCAGCCTTGGCCTGTTCAACATTATCAGCACCGTCGTTGCATCCCTCGGCAGCGTCGGCGGAACACTGGTCATTATCTTCGCGCTGCTCTTTTTTCTGTTAGCGAGCGGGGACCTGTTCCAGGAAAAAATCGTCAAGGTACTGCCGACGTTGCGGGACAAGAAACGGGCGGTCGCTGCCATTCGCCGCATTCATCAGGACGTTGCCACTTACCTACTCTCCGTCACCATCATCAACGGCGTGCTCGGGTGCGCCATCGGGTTTGCCTTGTACCTGGTTGGCATGCCCAACGCGGTGCTGTGGGGCGTGATGGCCGCCGCGCTCAACTTCATTCCCTATTTAGGCGCATTGATCGGTTATGCGATTGTCGGGGTCGTCGGTCTGGCGGTGTTCGCAGAACCCATGGATGCCCTGAAACCGGTCGCCGTCTACCTGACTATCAACACGCTCGAGGCCCAATTGGTCACGCCAGCGATCCTTGGCCGTCGCCTGACCATCAACCCACTCATGGTCTTCCTATCCGTGCTGTTCTGGGGTTGGCTGTGGGGTATTCCGGGTGCGTTGCTTGCCGTTCCCCTGCTTGCCTGCTTCAAGGTGATCTGCGACGCCGTCGATAGGCTTCGCCCGCTCAGTGAATTCCTCGGCCGTTGACGGCGTGTCGCATGCACGGTTGAGAGAATATGCGAAGGCGCATCTTGCTCCAGAAGTTAAACGCCAATATCGCCCCGCAACGCTCCGGCATCCCGTGGATCACAACAGGCTGTAGGCAACCGCCCCTATGGTGGCGATCGTGAAGCCAAAAGCGAGTAATGCCACCAGGCCATCCTTGGCGATGAGCGCGAGACCAAACGCAACCAGAGCAATCCCAGCGCCGGTGGCGCTAAACGGCACCAGCTCCATCGGTGGCATCGCCAACGCAATCAGAATGCACGTTGCCGCAATCATGTAGCCGCCGACATTGCCGGTTAACGCTGTGACACGAGTCCGTAATACGCCATCGATGAAGCGTGCCGGACGTCGCATCCACTTGAGACCGGTCTCGAGCTTGTGGCGCGATACTGAGCGCTTCAGCATCCACGACGGCAACCAGAACTGACTCCGGTGGAACAGCAATTGTCCCGAGATCAAGAGCACCAGCACCGCCATGATAGTCGGCGTCCCTGGAATATCGCCCACGGGCGAGAGTGTGATCAGCCCTGCCAGCACCAGCCAAGGGCCAAACGCCCTCGGTCCCAATGGGGTCACGATTTCGCTCAGTGACACACGGTCTTGATTCGGGGCCGCCGCCGCGATGCGATCAAGCACTTGCTCCAAGCTCTTGGGTTCCGGGTTGTCGTTCACCTCGTCTCGTATCCTTCTGTCGGAATTGACATACTTTTGCACCTTAAACTAATTGCTTATCCAGCGAACATCTCGGCAAATAGTCGGACCCGCTAGGGCAGGTACAAAGTCGTTTTTTTCGCCGGTAATCCGAGCGCCCCGGCCTCTGTTGGATGGGTGGGCCATGGTCATCGTTTCGTCAGCGTCACCACCATTCAGAGGTTAAAACCACACTCAGAATCTGTAGGCAGGCAGTCGCCTTGCCACAAGGGTGTGTCCGGCATGGATGCCGGACTCAAGTCTACAAGGATGTATTCACGACGTCCCTTGAGGCAAGGCGATTGGCTGCCACCCGGACGAAACGATGACCATGGCCGATGGGTGGCTATTGGAACTATAATCTTGATCTTCTTGGTAATCGGAAAAGTCCTTATTCAAGCCACCGGCGAAATCCATTATGAGCAATCTTTTTGTTCATAAGCGCGCCTGACACGGCGCAAATCACCGCCATGGATGTGGCATTGCCCAAGGGCCGGAGATACTTGGCGAGACAGGCGCATCGCCGGCAGAGGTTCTTTGGAGACCACCGAAAGTGCTCGAACATATTCGGAAATTTTTTGAGACGCGCATCGCTCCGATGACGCGCGACGTGACCTCTAAGGAAGCGGAACCGGCGTATCAGATCGCTACTGCGGCGCTGCTCGTGGAAATGACTCGAGCCGATTACGATGTCAAAGAGGCAGAGCGTCTCTCCGTGACGGCAGCCATCCAGAAAGCCTTCGGATTGTCGGCCCAGGAAACCGACGAACTCGTTCGCCTGGCGGAGCTGGAGGCGGAAAACGCCACTTCTCTGTATGAATTCACCAGCCTGATCAATGCCCATTTCTCTCCTGAACAGAAGCAACGAGTGGTTGAGCTCCTGTGGCGGGTGGCCTTCTCCGATGGCCAGCTCGACAGATACGAGGAGCACTTGGTGCGCAAGGTGGCAGACTTGATCTACGTGCCGCATGGCACCTTCATTCAGGCAAAGCACAAGGTAAAACGCCAGCTCGGGATCAAGTGATGCCGAGCAATTTGGAGAATGATCTTCGTGCCCATCTGGTACGGCAATCCGAGCTTAGAATCTCTGCGCGCTCTCCTTGGCGGTACCCTGGTAACGCACCTCGGTATCGAGTTTGTCGCGCTCACTGACGATCAGCTGACGGCTCGAATGCCGGTGGACGAACGCACGCGCCAGCCCTATGGAATTCTCCATGGTGGTGCCTCCGTGGCGTTGGCGGAAACCTTGGGAAGTGCCGCCTCGGCCCTGTGCGTTGACCCCGCCCGGCATACGATTAACGGCATTGAGGTCAATGCCAATCATATCCGCGCCGTCGCGGGCGGCTGGGTCCATGGGATCTGCCGACCGCTTCACCTCGGTCGATCGACACATGTTTGGGACATCCGCCTTCACGATGACGCCGGCAGGCTGGTGTGTGTGTCCCGTTTAACGGTAGCCGTGATCAAACGCAAGCAGGAGCGCCAATAAAGGCCAGCTAGGTGCGCCTGCAGTCCTAAGCCTTGAAGCCACCGTCCCCAGTGAAGCTGGCCTCCTAACGAAGGCGTTTTCGCGGCAGCGAGAAAGCCCCCCACAAGGCGGCAACCTCGCCTGCTTTTCCGTAACATCCAAGGGCGGGCGGCGGCGTATGCGCTGAAGTAAAGTCGCCGTTCGCGGGGTTCATCATTGGGAAGCCAAGGCGCACTAACCGCGGTAATAGATTGCCTCTAATCCCTGCTGACAATGCGCCCCCATTACGCTTTGCAAGCCCCGCCTACCCCTCGGAGCGCCCGATTTGGCTTATGCGGCGAGCGTGTTTATTGCGGTGTACTGACAGGAAGAAATTGAGACATGGAGGCCTGGTTTGCTTACCCGCTGATAGGCGCCGTCGCCGGCACTATTGGTGGCTTGCTCGGGGTAGGCGGCGGTATCGTTGTCGTTCCCGCGCTGGTTTGGATGTTCCACGCCAATGGATTTCCCGAAAGCAGCATCATGCACTTGGCGGTTGGCACCTCGCTGGCGACCATCGTACCAACCTCGGTCGCCTCGGTGCGGGCGCACCACAAGCACGGTGCCGTGCAATGGCCGGTTTTCCTTCACCTGAGCCCCGGGTTTGCGTTGGGCGCACTGCTCGGCGCCATAGCCGCTACGTATGTTGCCAGTGGACAGTTGAAGCTGTTGTTCGGCGTGTTCCTGTGCTTTATTGCATCGCAGCTGGCGCTGGCATCCAACCCGATACCGCAGCGCGACCTTCCCGGTCGCAATAGCCTCTTTGCCGTCGGAACGTTCATTGGAGCGCTGTCTGCTTTGTTCGGCATCGGCGGTGGAAATCTTACCGTTCCTTTTCTCCTGCGTTGCCGGCTGCCAATCCGGCAGGCCGTTGCCACCGGCGCCGCGGCCGGCATACCTATCGCCACCATTGGCGCCGCCGCCTATGTTATAACCGGCCAAGGTGCCCGTGGGCTTCCGGCTTGGAGTGCTGGCTATGTCTATGCGCCCGCATTAATTGGTATTGCCGCCATGAGCATCCTGTTCGCGGCCTTCGGAGCGAAACTGGCACATCGCCTGCCCACGGCTCTACTGCGGCGCGGCTTTGGAGTGTTCCTGCTGATTGTGGGGCTGCGGATGCTGATCGGCGAGATGGGTTAACAATAAAGCCGGCTTATGCAGACTAAAGATAAAACTGCTTGGGTTTTGCACTGCAGCACCTTAAGGTTACCATAGGCTTTTGGCGATGTTGATGGGTTGCGCGCGACGTACTCAACGAGCGTTGTAACTAATGCCACCCGCCGCTTCGGAAATAGGGTATTTGGAGGCTGGGAAGGCAAGACCTCATGGGGCTCCGGGCCTGTAGGGCCTGCGCGCCTGTTCAAAACGAAGACGTACGCGCTGATGTATACGTCCGCGTCCTATTATCAGACACCAAGCTGCGTGAGATCTTCTCAAAGGTCAACCCTTGCTCCATCGCTGTGGCCGAGCTTGCTCGTACCATCCGGCGCGCGCATGCCCGCAGGCTCAATGCCGCGGGTATGGCAGCATTGAGATTTGCTGCACGTTCCACCGACTGGGACGCTCATTTGTGTACGTGGGGGAGAGCTTGAGAATAGGCTATTGGACATCAGCGTAGGACTCAATCGACTCAGGAGATAACGGAGAACAACACCATGCCTACTTTTGTTCGTACTGATAAGTGTGATGGTTGCAAGGGTCAAGACAAAACGGCCTGCATGTACATTTGCCCCCATGACTTAATGGCTCTCGACAAGGATGGATCAGCAACGGGGCACGCGATGAAGGCCTACAATCAAGAACCGGAGCAGTGCTGGGAATGCTATTCCTGTGTCAAGATCTGCCCACAACAGGCCATCGAGTGCCGTCATTACGCCGATGTTGTGCCCCTCGGTGCATCGGTACAACCACTGCGCGGTTCGGATTCCATTATGTGGACCATCAAATTCCGCAATGGGACCATGAAGCGATTCAAGTTCCCGATTCGTACCACTCCCGAAGGATCGATCGACCCCTATGCCGGTAAGCCCGACGCCGAGCCGTCGGAGATCACGGATCATTCCACCTTGTTTACCAAAGGAACCCACTCCTGCGATATGAGCCAGTTTGCCAAGTCCTAGGCGACTAGCTGCAGCGCAGCATATTTAGGCTGCCCTCTGACGGTCGAACGTCCAGTGACGAAACTGTCGGAATCGTTGGGTGGCGGCGAGCCATGAATGAAAAGAGGTTGTGCAAATGGCAGATGAATTTGTTTTCGGTAGCCCCGAAGTCGTAGAAGAAGAGGTTGATATCCTGCTCATCGGTGGCGGAATGGCGGCCTGCGGTGCCGCCTTCGAGATCATGCGTTGGATCGAGGGCACCGGGCTCAAGATTAAGTTGGTGGACAAGGCTGCCCTGGATCGTTCCGGGGCAGTGGCGCAGGGGCTGTCCGCCATCAACACCTACATGGGTGAGAACGATCCGGCCGATTATGTCCGCTACGTGCGCGGCGACTTGATGGGCATTACCCGCGAGGACCTCGTCTATGACGTCGGTCGTCACGTGGATGATTCTGTGCATCATTTCGAAGAATGGGGACTGCCGGTCTGGAAACAACCGGGCGATGAAGGAAAGAAGCTGACGGGAGGCGGCAAGCCGGTGCGCTCTGGGCGCTGGCAGATCATGATCAACGGGGAATCCTACAAGTGGATCGTCGCCGAGGCCGCCAAAAAAGCGCTCGGAATGGAAAATATTGAGGAGCGCATTTTCATTGTCCGTTTGGTTACGGATAAGAATGATCCGAGCCGGGTGGCCGGTGCGGCGGGATTCAGCGTGCGTGAGCACAAACTCCATATCTATAAGTTCAAGGCCTGCTTGCTGGTCGCCGGGGGTGCTGTGAATGTGTTCCGCCCGCGATCGGTCGGAGAGGGCACGGGACGCGCCTGGTATCCGGTGTGGAATGCCGGATCGACCTATGCCATGGCGGCCGAGTGCGGTGCCGAGTTGACGCTCATGGAAAACCGCTTCGTGCCGGCCCGATTCAAGGACGGTTACGGGCCTGTCGGGGCCTGGTTCCTGCTCTTCAAAGCGCAGGCGATGAACGCCTATGGCGAGGACTACCAGACCAAGAACTACGCGGATCTCACGCCAAACGGCTACAACGCCTATGCGAACGGCCCCAAGATGGGCACCTGCCTGCGCAACCATCTCATGATGAAAGAAATGCGCGAAGGTCGCGGTCCGATCTTGATGGACACGCCGACCGCCATGGCAAAACTAGCCGAGACCATGACTCCCAAGGAAATCAAGCACCTCGAAGCAGAGGCCTGGGAGGATTTTCTGGACATGACTATCGGGCAATGCGGAGTGTGGGCCGGGGAGAACATCGAGCCCGACAAAGAGATGTCAGAGCTGATGCCAACCGAACCCTATCTGCTCGGTTCTCATGCCGGATGCGCGGGTATCTGGGTATCCGGGCCCAAGGATATTCCGGGCACACCCGATCACTACCACTGGGGCTACAACCGGATGACCACCGTCAAAGGGCTGTTTACGGCCGGAGACGGGGTTGGGGCATCGGGGCACAAGTTTTCTTCCGGCTCCCATGCTGAGGGCCGCATCGCTGCCAAGGCCATGGTGAAGTTTGCGCTCGACAACAAGGACTGGAAACCTGAGCTGTCGCGCACCGTGGATGACTTGGTGGAGGAAATCTACCGGCCGGTGAAGAATTTCCTCGAGCATAAGGATTACACCACGGCTATCGATGTGAATCCTCACTACATCACGCCGAAGATGTTCCAGTTCCGCCTGCAAAAGCTCATGGACGAGTACGTTGCGGGTATATCGACCTGGTATCAAACCAATGGAAAGATGCTTGAGATAGCGGAGCGTAAGCTCGAGATGCTTCGAGAGGATTCCTTGAAGATGCGAGCCAAGGATCTGCACGAGCTGCTTCGCGCGTGGGAGAACTACCATCGCCTGCTGGCCGCCTTTGCTCACATGAAGCACATCCAGTTCCGCGAGGAAACCCGCTATCCGGGCTACTATTACCGCATGGACTATCAGGCCATTGACGACGATAACTGGAAATGCTTTGTCAACTCGATCTACAACCGTGACACGGGTGAGTGGAGTCTGAAGAAAGTCCAGTACGTGCAGCTGATCAAGCCTGGCGCTGACGAGCCTGAAGGTATTGCTCGACCGGGTTCGCCCGTTTAAGCCAAGGATTGGGTTTTTCAATGAAGGAGCCGGGCACCGTTTTCGGTGCCCGGCTTTTTTGCTTGGACAAAAAGGGCCTGCCGCTGCATTACTGACCTCCGTTTATCCCTTAGAGGCTGTTGAAAAGTATCGCGAGCGTGGACAGAGCAAGGCGCACGGCGCTGAGCAACCGGAGTGTGCACGGGAGTACCTACGAGGATAGCGAACCGCAGCGCGGCGACTCTTGAGAAAGCGCCGCCGTTTACCAACAGCTTCTTACCTTCAAACAGGGGTAATCGAATGCATGTAACCAAGATTAAAGACGAGATCCCGTTTCAAAGTCCGGTACAACCAACTCAGCTCACCTTAGATAGCGAAATCCAATTCGACTGCCACCCCGGTATTTCGTGTTTTAATGCCTGCTGTAAAAACATCGACATTACCCTCACACCCTACGACATTCTGCGCCTAAGAAAACATCGAGGCGTTACCTCACAGGAGTTCGTTGCCCGTTTCACCACGCCTTTCGAGATGGACCATCACGGCATGCCTGGCTTGAAGCTGCTGACGAAACCCGGTACGTCGGAGTGCGTGTTTCTTGAGGAATCGGGTTGCGGCGTTTATGGAGATAGACCCGCGGCATGCCGCTACTACGCCCTCGGCAGTATGGGCATGCGGAAGAAAGACGGTTCGGTGGTCGAAGATCTCTATTTCTTAGTAAAAGAGGCCCACTGCCGAGGGCACGAAGAGCCCAAAACGCTCACTGTTCGACAGTATCGTCAAGAGCAAGGTGTAGAGCGCTATGATGAGATGAATCGTGAGTGGCGAGACATCATTATCAAAAAGCGCTCGAGCGGACCGACCACAGGCACACCCTCGGAGCGCAGTTTTCAGCTGTTTGACATGTGCAGCTACGACTTGGACAGCTTTCGCGAGTTTATCCAGTCCGACGGATTTCAAAGCCTATTTCAGGTAGAGGCGCAAAGTTTCCAGCAGATCAAGACAGACGACGAGGCGCTGCTACGATTTGCGATGGCCTTTCTCAAACAAGTGTTGTTTGGTGAGAAAAATATCCCGATGAAGCCCGACGGCCGGGAAAAACGCATCGCTGAACGGCGCGCGCTGTACGAAGAGCGCAGGCGAAAGGCTGTGGAAGACTACAAGTCCTCGCAGGAAGCACAATGGAGAGCGGAAGAAGGTTAAGGCAACAACATGAAAATATAGATGGGGGTTGACCGGCCTGATTTGAGCCAAAAAGATACCGCCACGTTTTCATCTCCAGAGCGGCGGGGGTTATCGCTTCATCGCCTCGAAGAACTCGGCGTTTGTCTTGGTTGCCTTGAGGCGATCGATAAGAAACTCCATAGCCGCCACCTCCTCCATGGGATGAAGCAACTTGCGTAGTATCCAGATTTTCTGCAGTGCATCTGCAGCCACCAAGAGTTCTTCGCGCCGTGTACCGGAGCGTTCGATGTTGATGGCGGGGTAGGTGCGTTTCTCTGCAAGCTTACGCTCGAGGTGGATCTCCATATTGCCCGTGCCCTTGAACTCCTCATAAATCACATCGTCCATGCGCGAGCCGGTGTCAATGAGGGCCGTCGCAATGATGCTCAGGCTACCACCCTCTTCTATGTTTCTCGCCGCGCCAAAAAAGCGCTTGGGGCGTTGCAACGCATTGGCATCGACACCGCCCGTCAGGACCTTTCCCGACGAGGGAACGACGGTATTGTATGCTCTGGCGAGACGCGTGATGGAATCGAGCAAAATCACAACGTCGCGTTTATGCTCCACCAAACGCTTCGCCTTCTCAATGACCATCTCCGCCACCTGAACATGGCGGGTTGGCGGCTCATCGAAGGTGCTCGAAACCACTTCGCCGCGCACCGAACGGACCATCTCGGTGACTTCCTCCGGGCGCTCGTCGATGAGGAGCACGATCAGATAGCATTCCGGATGATTGTACTCAATCGAGTGCGCTATGCTTTGCAAGAGCATCGTCTTGCCCGACTTCGGTGCCGAGACGATAAGTCCTCGCTGACCCTTGCCGATGGGTGCCACGAGGTCAATGATGCGTGGAGTCAAATCCTCAGTACTGCCGTTGCCAATCTCTAGGTTGAGACGTTCGTTAGCGAACAGGGGCGTAAGATTCTCGAACAGTATTTTGCTCTTGGCATTGTCCCGTTCGTCGAAATTTATTCTATCCACCTTAAGCAGGGCAAAATAGCGCTCGCTTTCCTTCGGAGGTCTGATCTTGCCGGCGACGGTGTCGCCGGTTCGCAAATTGAAGCGGCGTATCTGGCTTGGAGAAACGTAAATATCATCGGGACCAGCGAGATATGAGCTGTCCGCCGAACGTAAGAAGCCGAAGCCATCCTGGAGTATTTCGAGAACCCCATCGCCGTAGATGTCTTCTCCTTTCTTGGCTTGTCCCTTTAATATGGCAAAGATGATGTCCTGCTTTCGCGACCTCGCCATACCTTCGATCCCGAGCTCCTGAGAAATCTCGAGTAGCTCGGGTACCGATAACCGTTTGAGTTCTGTTAGATTCATTTATGGGGGAAAGAGTGTTCGCAAGCGCCTTTACGCCAGCACGCATCTGCATGCCCATCAGGCTGCAAGGGCTAGGGCTTATGGGTTAGTAAGGGGCTATGAGATGTGCCAAGATGGCAATGGAAACGCGAGACACCCATAAGGTAGCACGCCTTAGCGCCAAAATCCAGTTTGGCAATGCCTCCAGCGAGCCGTGCCGGATTACAAGTTGCTTTCGATAAATGCCGAGAGTTGCGACTTGGAAACAGCCCCGACCTTCGTTGCCTCAACGTTGCCGTCCTTAAATAACATCAGTGTTGGTATACCGCGAATCCCGTACTTTGGCGGAGTGCTTGGATTCTCATCTATGTTAAGCTTTGCGATAGTAAGTTTTCCCGCGTATTCTTCCGAGATCTCCTCCAAGATCGGATTTATCATTTTGCACGGGCCGCACCATTCGGCCCAATAGTCAACCAGCACCGGGCGATCAGCGCTCAATACATCCCGGTCGAACGTTTCATCCGTGACATGGACGATCGTACCACTCATGGGCTACATCTCCTGAGGAAACTACGCGCACATTTGAGCGGAATTAGCTTCTCATTGCAAGTAGGTAAAAGCCCACCAATCTGCCGGTAACAACGACCCGTATGAATGACAAACTGCTGACTGCTGTCACCTTCGACAGCCTACACCTCCCACCGGCACTGAAACAAGGTGTCGATGAGGCAGAGTTCACCTTCTGTACGCCAATTCAGGCTAAGGCATTGCCTTTAGCGCTGGCAGGACAAGATGTGGAAGGCAAGGCGCAAACCGGAACGGGAAAAACCGCCGCCTTCCTCTTGGCCATCATGAATCATCTGCTGCGTTGCCCGCCCCCTTCCAAGCATAAGGAAGGCGACCCGCGAGCGATAGTGCTCGCCCCCACCCGGGAGCTTGCCATTCAGATCCATAAGGATGCAGAGCTGCTCGGCAAGCACACGGCTCTGCGGATCTGTGTTGTCTACGGGGGCGCCGCCTACGAGAGCCAACGCGAGACGCTGCGCGCGGGGATCGATGTGCTCATCGGCACACCCGGGAGAACCATCGATTACCTTAAGCAACGCATCTTCAGCCTCAAGAGCATTCAGGCGGTGGTCCTAGATGAGGCCGATCGGATGTTTGATTTGGGCTTCATAAAAGATATTCGCTATCTGCTCAGACGCATGCCACCGCCGGAGAAGCGTCTTAATCTGCTGTTTTCGGCAACGCTGTCTCACCGGGTATCCGAACTTGCCTACGAGCACATGAACGCGCCTACGGTGGTCAATGCATCCCCCGAGCAAGTCATGGTGGGAAAGGTCGATCAAGTCCTCTATCACGTCTCAAGAGAGGAAAAAATCCCCCTATTGCTGGGACTCCTCAAACGCATTGAGGTCACCCGCACCATCATTTTCGTCAATACCAAACGCACTGCTGAGCGTGTCGCCGCCTATCTTACCGCACATGATTTTCATGCCGGGATCCTTTCTGGGGATGTTCCCCAGCAGAAGAGACTGCGTCTGCTCGAACGATTTCGGCATGGGCAGCTCCCCATTCTGGTGGCCACAGACGTGGCCGCTCGAGGCCTCCACATACCCGACGTCAGCCATATCTTCAATTTCGATTTACCTCAGGATCCCGAGGACTACGTGCACCGCATCGGGCGCACCGCGCGCGCCGGGGCTGGCGGAGATGCGCTGAGCTTTGCTTGCGAGGAATACGTCTATTCGTTACCCGAAATCGAGGCCTTCATCGGCAGCAAGATCCCGACTGAGCCGGTCGTCGATGGACTCTTAATGCGGCCCATATCGCTAAGAAAGCGCCCTCGCCGCGCTCCTCAAGCCGGGCAAAGCGCCCCGGCCAGCGATGAACACCAGACACCGTCAACATCCGCTCGAAAGCGCGGAGGCGCAAGCGCCTCGGGAACACGCAGCACGGCGTCAGCCAAACGTAGACGGGTCACCGAAACCCAAGGTAAGAGATCCCAAGGGCAGAAAAGTGATCGAAGCGCGGATGCCTTGGCGACGACCCATTCAGGGGAGGACCGTTGATAGCCACACGGCAATATCCATGATCTCATCGGGGGAGACCGCATGGGGCATTGGGTAGCTGTGCCATTCGACGCGATACCCCAAGGACTCCAATTGTGTCCGGGAATTCGCCCCCGCCTCAAAGGGAATGACGGGATCATATTGACCGTGGGCGAGGAAAATGGGGACAGAGGCATTGCTGGCATGGCGCTCCACCGCCGCCGCCTCGGGTAGGGGCAGGTACGTGGAGAGCGCGAGGATACCTGCCAGCGGTTTCGGATACCGCAATCCCATGTGCAAGGCGATAGCCCCGCCTTGAGAGAATCCCGCTACCACAATTCTTTTGGAATCGAGTCCCTCGGCCAGCTCTTGGGCCACATAATCGCGCAGGATCTGCTCAGAACCGCGCACACCTTTTTCATCCGCTCTGCGCCGCAAATCGACATCGACGACATCGTACCAGGCACGCATGACGTACCCGCCGTTGATGGTAACCGGTATCTGAGGGGCATGCGGAAACACGAACCGGATGTGCCGGGTATTGTGCACGCCGAGGTGAGGCACAATGGGTTCGAAATCATGGCCATCGGCGCCAAGCCCATGCAGCCATATAACGGCGGCATCGGCAGGCTCAGGCGGCTCAATAATGACGGCGTCATTAACGGTAGTCATAGGCCGTAATACCTCAAAAATGGATCGTCTTCATTGCCTTGCACTCTCTAGGCACAGGGCCCCTGGCCAAGCGCGAGAGGAGATGACGTCACGATCGCTATAGGCGAGTAGCAGCGAGCGTGGCACTATTAATGATACGCTTCAGCGACTGCGAGTAGGAAAGGAGATATCGCTGATGTCGGGTTTTGCACGATGGCTTCGCAAAGGCCAAAACATGCTCTGCGCGCTGACGATGGCAACACTGCTTGCGGCATGTGGGCAGAAAGGTCCGCTCTATCTCCCCGGAGAAAACCGAAGCGCCACTCAGCCACCCAGTACCGCGTGGTATTGTGCATCGACACCTGAGCAACCGCATTGCGGCGGGAGCTAATAGGTGACCACGGAAGCGTTCAGCTATCGCCACAACCGCCTCTACTGTGAGGACGTGGACCTTACCGAGGTGGCTAACACCTACGGGACCCCCTGTTATGTGTATTCCCGTGACGCGCTTGAGCGCCATTGGCGCGCTTTTGACGAGGCGCTTGCGAATTGGGATCACTTGATATGCTATGCCGTAAAGGCCAACTCAAACTTGGCGGTTCTGGATGTCTTGGCACGCCTCGGCTCTGGATTTGACATCGTTTCCGTCGGGGAGCTGGAACGGGTGCTCGCCGCAGGTGGCGATCCGGCGAAGGTAGTCTTCTCGGGGGTAGGTAAAACCAATGACGAAATGCGCCGTGCGCTCACCGTCGGCATAGGCTGCTTTAATGTTGAGTCGGCCGCGGAACTCGACGCCCTACAGCGCGTGGCTTGCGAGCTCGGAACAACGGCCCACATGGCGTTGCGCGTAAATCCGGATGTCGATGCCTTGAGCCACCCCTACATCGCCACCGGACTCCGGGAAAGCAAATTTGGCATCCCTCTTGAGCAGGCGGCCGCGCTCTATGCCAAGGCCGCGCGCATGACCGGTATCATTATCAAAGGAATTGACTGCCATATCGGATCGCAGCTTACCTCGCTGACGCCGCTCATCGATGCCTTGAAGCGCGTGCTGGTGCTGACCGATGAGCTGGCCGAAAAAGGGCTTCGCGTGCAACACATTAATGTGGGCGGCGGGCTTGGAATTCGCTATCGGGACGAAAATCCACCGAAGCCTTGCGAGTATGTTGCTGCCATTCGACGCGTGCTGGCCGGCCGCTCGCTGCGCCTCATTCTGGAGCCCGGAAGGGCTATTGCCGGTAACGCGGGTATACTGCTCACCCGCACCGTTTACCTCAAAACAACCTCTGCAAAGCACCACTTCGCGATTGTCGATGCGGCCATGAATGACCTACTAAGGGTTTCCCTCTACGGAGCCTGGCATGATATTGTGCCGATTCAGCGGCGCGCTTGCGACCCGATGACCGCACCGCTTGACGTTGTCGGACCCGTGTGCGAAAGCGGTGATTTCCTGGGCCGGGAACGAACACTCACGCTTCGGGCGGGTGATCTGGTGGCAGTGCGCTCCGCCGGCGCTTACGGCTTTGTCATGAGCTCAAATTACAACTCGCGCCCGCGAGCCCCTGAGATCATGGTTGACGGATCTCGCGCCCATCTGGTTCGAGCTCGCGAGTCCGTGGAAGATCTCTTTGCCCTGGAATCGGTGCTACCGAGCTGAGCTCATGTGGCGCATTCCGGAGCCGGAACTGATGGACGACCCCGCTCAGGCCGAAGCCTATGCGGATGCTGACTTCTCCGAGC
>JAGTVB010000227.1 GCA_018224385.1 Gammaproteobacteria bacterium | reverse complement strand
TTTGAGGCTAAGGGTAATAGAGCCCCGCCCGAACCGTCACCCGCGCGCAGCAGTGGACCTCGAAGCGGATATCACCAAAGCGGCATCGTGGGGGCGCGGCTGTCCGACGGCCTGGGGCCGGGCGGCCCTTGAAATCTCCGCCACCGGCATCGCGCTGCCGATGCAGGCGCCGTTAGCGCATTTCGAGGTGCGACTCGGTAAGACGAGCTGGCATCGTGTGCAAAAGCTTAGGCGCGGTTGACGCTCCGAGAGGACAAGTCCACTGACTCGCCAGGGGGTGATAGACACACCCGGCATCAATGAAGTCGATGCTGACGCCCGTGAGCCGCTTGCCTACGAGGTGATGAGCTGAGCTGATCGGGTTTTCTGTCTGTTGTCGATGGTGACGTCACGGAACCGCAGCTGGCTGCCCGGCCCCTGCTGCTGAGAAGAAGCACCGCCCTGTGCCATCGAGAAGATATCCTAGCCCCGGGCGCGGGCTCGATGATTTCGCACCTCAAAGGTCATTAACAGCGGGTTGCTCTGGCCTACCGTGTTTGCGCTGCCGTTGCAATTTCACCGTAAAGCTCATCGGCTCGCTGCTCAAAGGCTGTAACGATGCTCTGCCCGGCTTCCACCAGTATGAGTTGGAGAATGTTGTGCAGCAAGGGCGAGCGCACTTCCCAGACCAGATGACAGTCCACTTGACACGACTTGCCCCCGGGGATCTTGGCAAAGTGCCAGCCGATGGAAAAACGGCGGAACAATCCCTCGCAAGAAATAACCTCGATGTGCCGCGGGCGGCTAAGCACCGTCTTGGAGCGGAATCGCGTCCGCAGCAGACCGACACGCACAACTTGGTCGGTATGATAGAAATTGCGGCCACGCTCGACGATCGTGGCCTCTTCCCACATGGGAAGAAACTCCGGATAGCGCTCAACATCCGCCACCAAATCGAAAACCTGTTCGGCCCGGTAAGGCATCACCCGGCGGTCTGAATAAGTTGCCGCGGGTCCCTTATGTTCATCAGCAGTATTGGTCATCACGATCCGTCCTAGGTGGTCTGCGAAGCTTGGAATACGGCGGGGAAACGCCATATATCCGACGGAAAAGACTATAGCATTAGTAAATTAGTTAATTCTAATAAAGTTAATGGCCTTACTGGCACCTGTCAAGGCCCGGATAAAGGAAAGCTATGTGCAACGATCATGCAAATGAATGCTCTACCTTTTGATCGCGAGGGCCCCAAGATAGCGGCACTAACTTTCGGGCAAGAACGGCAACGTGCGCCCAATCCATTTTGCCGCCATCCCCAACATCGGCCGCAGCAACGCAGGAACGCGGTTTTTTTGCCGCTCCAGTTGGCTGAGTGGTTTTCGGCAAACCCCGCTGGCTGCGCTAGCGAAAATGGGCTTCCCTAGAAGCTGTCCAACAATGTCGGAAATGCCGGAATTGCTAGGCGCACGGCGGGCGACAAAATCGTCTGGAGCGATTTTAAACAGCGCCAAACCGGTCCGTTGGGGGCGTACCCCAGTCGGGCGAGTAACAGACGCAGTGGATAAGGGAGTGCGTGATGATGGCGTGCTGCCGCGCTGACCAATGCAGTAGCTTCTAAAGGCTCCTCTTAGCAGATCCTGGGAAGCGGCTCCCCCACGAGCCTATCGATAATGCGCTCGCCGCCAAAGGCGCTTTTCAGGATCACGAGACCCTGCGGATGTTCCAGCACCTCGCCAATGATGGCCGCCCCCCGGCCCGCGGGATGCGCGCGCATGGCCGCGAGTACTGCGGCACCCTGGGGCTTCGGGACCGCCGCTACCAGTTTTCCCTCATTGGCTAGATACAAGGGATCCAGCCCCAGGAGCTCACAGACGCCCCTGATTTCCTCGTCAATCGGGAGCATAGATTCATCGAGCCTGATACCGACGGAGGCCGCTTCAGCGAACTCATTGAGCACTGCGGCGACGCCGCCGCGGGTGGCATCTCGCATGGCGTGGAGGTCGGGGCAGGCGGCGATCATGACCTCGACCAGATCATGCAGTGGAGCGCAGTCGCTTTTGATGTTCACTTCCAGGCCAAGATCACCGCGGGCACCGAGAATTGCCGCCCCATGGTTACCTAGGGATCCGTTTGTCAGGATGACGTCGCCGGGGCGAGTGTGTCGCGCCGCCACCTGCGCGCCCGGCGGAATAACCCCGATGCCGGCCGTATTGACGAACAGCTTATCCGCCGACCCGCGGTTCACGACCTTCGTATCCCCGGTCACAATGGCGACCCCGGCGCGGTGCGCGGCCTTGCGCATCGAGTGCACCACCTGGTGCAAAATCTCGAGTTCCAGCCCTTCCTCGATAATAAAGCCGCAGCTCAGATAAAGCGGACGTGCTCCGCTCATCGCTAAATCATTAACCGTGCCGTAGACGGCCAGACTGCCAATATCACCCCCCGGGAAAAACAGCGGATCAACCACAAAAGAATCGGTGGTAAACGCCAACCGATCGCCGAGGCAGCGGAGCTCCTCCAGCGGGATCCGGGCCTGGTCTTCTAACGGCGCTAACAGGGGATTTTCAAAGTTTCGAACGAATACCGTCTCGATGAGGTTGCGCATGGCCTTACCGCCGCTGCCATGGGCCAGGGTCACGGTGCCACCGGGTGTCGGCCGGGCGCTTTGATCAGTGCTGTCGGTCATAGGGGAGAAGCTTTCTAAGCAGCGGTTGCAAACCGTCGCCAACGCCGGCAGGGCAAGGCGCACGGTGGCGAGCCACCGGGGTGTACCTGCGAGTATCTGAGGCATGCGCGCCCGCGGCGGCGGCACACCGCTGTGCCAAGCGCAACAGGCTGTCCAACAGCGGCTTAGCGCACCGGCTCAGGCTGGGTATCGGTAGCCACCAACGGCTGGCATCGAATGCCGCGGAACTGATAGTAGGCAGCACAGGCCCCTTCGCTGGAAACCATCAAGGCTCCGAGGGGCGTCTCAGGGCGACAAGCGGTACCGAACACCCGACACTCCCAGGGCTTGAGGCTACCGCGGAGAACGTCGCCGCACTGACAGGCTTGGGGATCGGCCACCTCAAGACTCGGTAGAGAGAATTTACGCTCGGCGTCGTAACGGGCATAGGCGTCGCGGACCTGCACACCAGAATAGTCGATAGAACCAAGCCCTCGCCACTCAAAGAAAGCGCGCACCTCAAAGACCCGCTCGATAGCAGCCAGAGCGGTTTTATTACCCGCCTCGCCTACGACGCGGCGGTACTGATTCTCCACCGTGCAGCGCCCATCGGCGAGCTGCTTCAGAACCATCCACAGCGCTTGCAACAAATCCAGCGGTTCGAAGCCGGTCACAACAAAGGGCTTGCGGTACTGCTCGGCGATGAAGCGGTAAGGCCGAGTGCCCGTAACCATGCTGACGTGGCCCGGACCGACAAAGCCGTCGAGTCGCAACGCGCCGTCATCCAGCAACGCCTTCATGGTGGGCGCAATCGTGATGTGATTGCAAAACAGAGAAAAGTTGCGGACCTGTTCCTTGTCAGCCTGCAGTACGGTAAGAGCCGTGCTTGGCATGGTGGTCTCAAAGCCAAGCGCGAAGAACACCACCTCTCTGTCGGGATGCCGACGCGCAAGCGCTAGGGCATCCATCGGGGAGTAGACCACGCGAATATCGGCGCCGTCCGCTTTCGCCTGCAGCAGGCTCTTACGTGATCCCGGCACGCGCATCGCATCGCCGAAGGTAGTCAATGTCACCCGGGGATGTTCTGCTAAGGCGACGCAGTCATCCACGCGCCCCATGGGCAGCACGCACACCGGGCAACCTGGGCCATGCACGAACTCGACCACCTCGGGCAGCAACTCCGCCAAACCGTACCTAAATATCGTGTGCGTGTGCCCGCCGCAGACTTCCATGATCTGTAACGGCCGTTCGCGCGCCAGCGGAAGCTGCTCCGCCAAGCGTCCGATATTGGCGAGCCACTGTTCGACGTTCTTGGGCTCGCGGAATTCGTCCACGTAGCGCATCTGTCTAGCTCCGGCTGGCGGAAGGGCCCACCGATGAGGCCGCCCTCTCCGCGCGCTCCAGCTCATCGAAGAGCGCCAGCGTCAGCCGCGCCTCATCCTCGTCGATCCGGCTCAAGGCGAATCCTACGTGCACCACCACCCAATCACCGAGACAGCTGTCCACGGGATGCTCCTCATCGACGATGCAAGCGATGTTTACCTTGCGCCGCACCCCAGCAACTTCCACCGTTGCGATGTCGTTGGCGGCGTCGTCAATCGCAATGATCTGACCCGGAATGCCAAGACACATATTAACACCATTACTCGTACGGCCCCCTTGAGGGGGCGTGGGCCAGAATTGGGCCTCGTAACCGTATGCCGCCCCTACGCCGGCACCCGGGCCTTTCTATCCTTTCTGTAAGGAAGGCGCATTCGCGGCGTGTCCCCACAAGCCCGTTAGCGGACCACGGAGCATGACTGACGATACCTTAATACGTCTTTGCTTGCGTTTAGCGACCAATGGCTGTTTTCGCCGAGAGCCGATGGAGAAAGTCGGCCCGTCGCTGAAATAGCCAAGCAATCCACTGTTCCATGCCGTCGCCGCGGGTTGTCGATACCGGGAGTATCTCGATGCCTGGATTGAGCCGCCGCGCCGCCGCACTGGCGTGCTCCACATTGAAATCCACGTACGGGAGTAGGTCCACCTTATTCAGGAGCAGCACCTCGGCCACCTGAAACATATCGGGATATTTCAGCGGCTTGTTGTCACCCTCGGTAACCGACAAGATGACGACCTTGTGAGCCTCTCCGAGATCAAACGACGCCGGGCAGACAAGATTGCCCACGTTTTCAATGAAGAGCAAAGACTGCCTTTGCAAGCCGAGGGAACGCGCTGCTCTACCCGCCATGTGGGCATCCAGGTGACATCCCTTGCCGGTATTGATCTGCAGCGCCGCCACTCCCGCCTGGCGAATACGGTCAGCATCCTCAGTGGTCTGCTGGTCCCCTTCGATCACCGCCATGGGGAACTGCCCGCCCAGTGCCGCAATAGTGCGAACGAGCAGCGTGGTCTTGCCGGCACCCGGGCTGGAGAGCAAATTAAGCGCGAAGATCCCCCGCGCTGCAAAATAGCGGCGGTTCTCCGTGGCTAACGCTTGGTTCTTGCTGAGAATGTCCCGCTCGATGCGCACCATTCTTGCCTGGCTCAAGCCCGGGGCATGGGCGCGCGCCGGCGTCGCACCGTAATCATGATGTCCGGCATCCCGTTCGCGACCCTGCTGGGGTTCCGTCCCGTGATGATGCCCGTGCTCCTCACACGCTTCGGGGTGCTGTTCGTGGTCATGCTGGTGAGGCACGTGCTCGTTCGGATGAGTACCGATCGCCATGGCGTCCTGGCCGCAGCCGCAGACGTTACACACTATTCCACCTCCAATTCCTTAAGTCGAAACTCTTTTCCACTGGTGATCTGGACGGTGCCACCACACCGTGGACAGATTTCGAAACAGTCTTCAAGCAACACTTCCGCGCCACAGTCGAAACACCACCCGCACCCGGGAATGTCAATGATCTCGAGCTTGGCGCCATTAGCCAGACTTTCACAGACTACGATCTCGAAGCTAAACCGCAGCGCGTCGCATTCGACGCCGGCAAACCGCCCCACCTCCAGCCATACCGTCCTGACCCGTCGATAGTGGTGAACTCTTGCCTGCTCTTCGATTATCTCAAGCAGGCTCTCGCACAACGATAACTCGTGCAAGTTCGCCTCACAGTACCTTCACTCGTACCAGCTCTTCTCCTTCGGGATCGACAACATGGACGGCGCATGCGATGCAGGGATCGAAGCTATGAATGGTTCGCAAGATTTCCACCGGCTGTTGCGGATCGTGGAGCCGATGTCCGACGAGTGCGGCTTCATAGGCGCCAGGGCGCCCTGTGGCATCCCGCGGACCAGCATTCCAAGTGCTCGGCACCACCGCCTGATAATTAGCAATCTTTCCATCTTCGATCACGATCCAGTGAGCGAGCGCGCCGCGTGGCGCCTCCATATAACCCACTCCTTGGGCGCGCTTTGGCCAGCTGGCGGGCTCCCAAAGGGTCTCGTTGAAGGTCTGAGTATCCCCGGCCTTGATGTTGGCGACCAGATGGTCGTACCAGACCTGCATAGCGTCGGCGATCACCTTGGTCTCTAAGGTACGGGCGGCCGTGCGACCCAAGGTGGAGAATAACGCCGTTACCGGAACCGCCAGGCGTTGCAGCGCATCATCTACCAGGGACTTGGTCTGCTCATGCCCGCTCGCATACAGCATCAACACCCGGGCGAGTGGCCCCACCTCCATTGCCCTGCCCTTCCATCGAGGTGATTTCATCCATGAGTAGGCTTGCTCCACATTGAGATGCCGATAAGGCGGCTTTGGGCCGGTATAGTTCAACGAGGTTTCTCCCTCATAGGGGTGCAAGCCTCGATCGTTACCGACACTGTAGTCGTACCAGGAATGCGCCACGTATTCTTGGATCTCGTCGAGGCCGTGCAAATCCACGGGCTGAATATTGCCCAGATCACGGTCGACAATGACGCCGGCAGGAATCAGATAGCTCTGTGGGTCATCCATGCCCTTCTCTGGAAAATCCCCGTAGGTGAGGAAATTTCCAAGGCCCTCACCCTGGCTGCCCCAGTCTTTGTAGAAACCAGCGATGGCCAGTGTATCCGGCACATAAACCTGGTCCACAAAGGTGCGCATCTCGTCGATAATGGTCTGCACCTGAGCCAGCCGCTTGGCATTGAGCGCCGAATCTGAATTGAGATCGATAGGCAGAGGCACTCCACCAACCAAAAAATGCGGATGCGGATTCTTGCCCCCGAAAATGGCCAAGAGCTTGGCCACCTCGCGCTGCCATGCCAGGGCCTCGAGATAATGCGCGACCGCCATGAGATTGGCTTCGGCAGGCAGCTTGTAGGCGGGATGGCCCCAATACGCATTGGCAAAAATGCCGAGCTGTCCCGTATCCACAAAATCCTTAAGTTTTTTTTGCGTATCGGCAAAGTAACCCCG
>JAGTVB010000226.1 GCA_018224385.1 Gammaproteobacteria bacterium | reverse complement strand
TCAGGAGGCGAAGTCCGCAAGCGGCCGAATTTAAGCCATTACGATTCAATGGGTTACGCGCGGACGAATCAAGCGGTTGGATGGCAGCATTGGTAGGCGGTGGAAACCGCTCCGAATCGGCGAATGGAGAATGCGGATATCGCGGGAAATCGAGCGCCTGCTTCCGGCCAAAACGGTCATTCGCAGGGCAAAAAACCCGGCACAAGGCCGGGTTTGCTATCCTGTATTGGGATTCGGTTCTAAGCCGGCTTTTGCGCCTCATCCGGCCCACGCCGACACCGACACCAAGGGGGCACTACCAGCGACTGCCTCGGCCGTAGCCGCCACCGCCACCGCGGTTGTCCCGTGGAGCCTTCGGCTTGGCTTCATTGACTTTGATCTCGCGCCCGTCGAGGCTAGAACCATTGAGTTCCTGGATAGCCTTCTGAGCCTCACTGTCGCTCGACATCTCGACGAAGGCAAAGCCCTTGCTCTGACCCGTATCACGATCCGTGATCACGTTGACCGAATCGACCGTTCCGTACTGGCTAAACGCCTCCTGCAAAGTCTGCTGGTTGGCCGAGTACGGCAAATTACCGACGTAAAGTTTCCTGCCCATGATACCTCGTAAAGGTCCGATAACCGCTCAAGAGGATGGGGGCACGATGCCCGCAAACTCGATAGAAGCGATATGAAAGGGGGCGGAATTATACAGGTTTTCTGGGGACTAGAAAGCCCGCCGGCCAGAATAAACCCAGTCATGGCTGGGGTAGTCAACCCAGCCTTGATCTGGCTCCTGTGTCTGCCTTCGGTCGGTTGCCGTCAGTCGACCTGGTCCGTTGCCGTCAAATGGCCTGATAGACAGCAACCCAACACTCCTGTCAGCTCAATTTTCAAGGCTAATCGTTATGCGTTGGATTGATTATATGGTCTTGTGGATTGTCTTCGGACTAGCAAACTATGCGATCAAATTCGCAAAATATAAGAAGGACTGGGGACAAGAAAAAAACCGTGCATTTTTTATTTCAGTCCTAGTTGCTGCGATAGCTTTTGGGCCAGTAGGGTTGCTACTGACGTTGATTAAGAGCAAGGGAAAACCTTTTTGAAAGGCAACCCAATCAGGCAGTTCGAGAGGGGTTAGCCGCGGTCGCTCGCGCCCGCCACCGTAGCTTCCGAGAAGGCCGGAAGTCTCAGCACGGCGGTCGTAAAGCGACCCTGAGCGGTGCAGCGTCTAACCGACCGCTCGTCCGTTGGCGTGCGAGAAGACATCGCGCATGCAGGTAACGCCAGCCGATAGGGTGATTCTCCATCCCAAACCCCGGCTGCAAGTCGGCGCGAACGGCGCCATCCCCAGCCAATCGTAGTGTCAGTACACGGCACCGACACCCGGACGACCACCACGCTCGGTGGCATCCGCGTCAGAACAACCACGCTGAATCTTGATCTTGCTGTCACTCGAGAATCGCCCGGGCCAGAGCCATGCTCATCGCCGGAGTTTCTTCGGTTTCGGCCCGCTCTTGGCGAGAGCTCCTAGGAGTCCTTTGAGGCGCTCCACGGGAGTGAGTTGAGCGATTGCTCGTTTCACGTGCTCGAGCCGGCGCGCCTCGTCCTCGTTCTCCACCATCGATTCCAGGTTTGCAAGAAGCGACTGAGCGGCCTCGTGATCTCCTTTTGCGCTGTGCAGCATGGCCAGCGCACCGTAGAGGGCGAATGCCTCCTGGATGTGGAGGCGCTCGCGATCGGCCAGACCACTCAGTAAGTGCTCCGCCTCGTCAATCTCGCCGTCCTCAATGAGTGTGTTGGCCAGATTGCAGCGGGCGAATAGGTACTCAGGATATTGGGCGACGATCTGCCGCAGCAGGCGCCGTGCCTCGTCACGCCGCCCCTGGCGGCTGTGGACGGCGGCCAGGTTGCCGAGCACGACCGGATGGTCGGGGGTGGGCTGCAAGATCGCTTTGAGCTGGGCCTCGGCCTCATCGAGGCGACCGTCATGATAGAGGACGATGGCTTCTCCGAATAGCGGTTGGACCTCCGCCGGCAAGTCGCTTTCCTTGACTTCACGGTAGATCTCGGTGCTGGTGAGCCTGACCTCTTGGAGCTGCTCGCCGTTCCAAAACTCGATCGGCTCGTTCGGAGCGAGCAGGTGTTGCGACTGCAAAAAACTCAGCAGGCCGAAGCGCTCTTCCCTGGTCCCAACCGGTAGGCGCACGAACGCCCTGAGGCAGCGCACCGCATCCGCATCGGATTGCTCGGCGCGGTGCTTGAGAACGAAGCCGACCAGGGTGCGCAGCGGTTGGTCTGCGCCGATATAAAGCGCTTCGAGGTAGGCGTTGGCGGCTGAGAGAGTATCGAGCGCCGCGATCGCGTCTGCCTCTCCCCCACGAAGCGTTTGCGTCCAGATCATCGGCAGTGCCTGGTGGAGTTCGAAGACCATGGGCAAAGCTGGTGCCTCGCCGTTCCGTTGAAATTGGTCGAGATTGAGGCTCGCGAGCTTGAAATCAGAATCCGCCTCCAACGCCTCCTGCCATAAGCGGCGGACGTCGGCGCGCTTTCCTAAACGGCTAGCGGCACAGGCGCCAAAGTGGCGCAGGGTGGCGCCAGTTCTGCCCTCGCCCGGACCGAACCAGTCACTGTGTGTCAACCGCTCGAAAGCGTCCCAGGCGAGCTGGTCCTGTTGCAGTAGGAGCAGGGCGTCGAGTTGCGGGATTGCATCGTCCAAGCGCCGCGCCGTGGAGGCAGCCAGCGGTGTGCACAAGCCGCGGGCCCCCGTGTCGTCACCGAGGTAAAGGCGCAATCGCACTGCCCAGCCGAGCGCAAACAGGTTTTCCGCATCCACTTGCCAACTGGCCATGAAGGCGTTGAGGGCGTCGTCGATCCGGTCAAGGTGAAACAACGCCAGCGCGCGGTTGTTGCGCGCCGGGAGCAGAGGCAGGCGCTCAAGCCAGCGCAGCCCACCGGCGAAATCGTGCCCTTCAACGTGCAGTTTGCCGATGTCGAAACGCTCCAGGTCTTCAATGCTGGCCCGGGTCCCGTCGGGCATGACTAACATGGTCTCCTTCAGCGTCTGGGCAAGCGGAAAGCCGCGGGTGTGGCCTCCCAGCTCACGTACTTTGTGGGCGGTCCGCTCTCCGAGCAGTAAATGGCCGAGCGCAACCGCGCAGGACAAAAGTGCCTCCTGGGCGGCCAGGCTGTTGGGTCGGCTT
>JAGTVB010000225.1 GCA_018224385.1 Gammaproteobacteria bacterium | reverse complement strand
CGCTTTTTCTGTCCGGGTTGAGCACGGCCTCGTGCAAATAAAATGAGCTGTCCGCACCAGATTTCTTCCAAGAGCGTTACCGGAACTGCCTGAGGTCTAGAAGTCAATGGGTTTTGGATAAGGGCGGTATCTTCGTTGATTGCCGCCAGAATGAACCAACGCCCATCGCGGTGTTGAAGCATGGCCGGCAGACTCAAGTTCTTTAGGCGATTGAAATCGCAGTTCACTGCCTTTGCCTTCAACCCCAGGTGTCTTGCGGCACGCAATAAAGCCAGGCTATCGAAGCCTTTCGCCGGTTCGGCGAACGCGTGCTTGAGGGCGTCGTGTTCTGCGGGTAGGCCGTGTAGCCGGGCCATGACAACTAGGCTGGCGAGTGCTGTATCCGAGTGTTGGCCGGCGACACCGTTCTGAAGCATGTTTTCTCAACCCCGAGCTGGATCAGCTAAAGACCCAATGGAGCCGGAGAGAGAGGAGAGGAAATCCCTCCGGTTTCCTGTACTACAGCCGCGCCCTCTACGGAGGCAGCCTTTTTCGAAAGTTATGGGGGAAAAGCTAGAGCAGTGCGTAACTGCTCACTGTAGGTAATGGGCTAAGAAGTGGTCAGAAAATCACGACAACTGATGCGGCCGTGCCGATAACCACGTTTTCTTATTAGGTGGCGATCGCGATCTAGCCATGTCCTAGCGGGCCTCGTCTTAACCGTAATGAGTGAGCGGTTCGGATGAGGTGCTTCCGTAAACGGCCACTTCAGGCTCTCCGTCCTCCGAGCTGACCGTTCGTCGGCCCGAATCGGCCGTTCGTCGGATACACCGTGACAGCCGGGTTCCGGAAATACTAATAAATGATCAGGTGCAGCAAGTTCTAGCGATGGCGACGGTTCCCATGAAAAGCATGATCAACGGTAATGGATTCACGGTAATTGAACTCGTAATAACCGTGGCGCTCGTGGCCATCCTCGCGACCATAGCGGTTCCCGCTTATACCACGATGATGACCAACAACCGTATGGTCGGTGAGATTAACGATTTCGTCGGCGGTCTGCATTTCGCCCGCAGCGAGGCAATCAAGCGCGGGCTTGATGTGGTGGTCTGCAAGTCCGCGGACGGGCAACTATGCACCACTGCAGGCGACTGGAGCCAGGGTTGGGTGATCTTTCAAGATACCAACGGCACAAGGACTCGGGATGGCACTGGTTGCCCTGGCCAACCGTGTGAGCCGCTGATTAGCGCCCATAGCGCATTCAAAGGCGGAGATCAGTTTATCGGCACAGGTAATCCTGCGGACTGGGTTCGATTCAGTCGTAACGGTTTTTCCGGGAATAGCTTTGGGACTCTCACGCTATGCGACAGTGGTAAGGATGCCAAGCAAGCCCGAGCCATCATCATCTCGCGCACGGGCCGCATCCGCTTGGGAGAAGATACGAACGGAAATGGGATTGTCGAGGGGGGAAGCGGCGACGTGTCTTGTTCATAACCCTAAGAGCGGAGTACTTACCGTGCCAAACGCTTTTCACTGCCGAGGCTTTGGCCTCGTCGAGGCGCTCGTTGCCTTGGTTGTGATTTCCATCGGCCTGTTGGGTGTTGCGGGGCTGCAGGCTTATGGCGCCAGCTACAACACCGTGGCTGCAGCGCGCAGCATCGGTGCACTGCACGCGCTCAGTATGATGGACCTTATGCGAGCGAACATCTGCGGCGTCATGAATACCGATCACCCTAATTGGCCGCAGCAGTGTAATCCCTTGGTTGACAACAGTTTCTCTTATCAAAACCGCAGTTCGCTAGAGCCGCTTCCGTCTGGTTTGCAGGCCATCACGGACCCGGGTACCGGCAACTACTGCGAGACGGCGGGAGCGGCATGTAATAGCCAGCAGCAGGCGGCTGCCGATCTGTGGCAGATGGCGCAAGCGGTCGCCAGTGATCTTCCCGAGGGCAGGTTAACCGTCGAGTGCTATGAATCGCCATGTACCAATGCCTCCACGTATGCCATTACCGTGACCTGGCAGGAGAAACAGATCGTGCGGGATACCGACGGTAGCTTTAAGAGTGTTAACAGGGTTAACGGCGTGGACCAATCAGTCGAGCAACGCTTCAGCACGGTATTTCAGCCATGAACAGAAAGTCTCAGATGGGGGTGGGCTTGGTGGAGATTATGGTCGCCGTGACCGTGAGTCTGCTGCTGCTGGCGGGCATGGTTCGGATTCTGATCGGCAATAAGCAGACATTTCAAGCCCAGAATATGCTGCAGGGACTTCAGGAGGACACGCGCGCGGCCATCACCATGCTGAGCGATGTCATCGCCAATGCCGGATTTCATGTCAATCCCTTGGCGGATCCCGCCGAACTCTTCGATCCCGCCAATAACGATGTCGACGACCTCGGAAACGCAGTGATCGACGGCGAAGCGTCGGGCGCGAATCCACACGCTGCCCCCGATCGCTTCACGGTGAGCTTTCAGAGCGACGGCTCAATGTTTGATTGCCTGGGCGACACCTATGGTCCTGGCAGTGCCACACCTCTAGCGACCCCCGCCAATCTGGCCTTTGTTCGCAACACCTTCGATCTTAATGGCGGGGCACTGCGGTGCAGCGTCACCGTCACCAGCGCCCTTGGCACGGCGGCCCCTATTCCCCAGCCCCTCGTCAACAACGTGGAAAGCATGGCAGTGCGCTACGGCGTGGACACCAACCTTGATGAGTCGGTGGACCAGTATCTCTGGGCCGAGGAGGTCAATGCGCTGGGACAATGGGAAAACGTGCGCGCGATCAAGCTGGCGCTGCTGATTGCCAGCGAAGATGCGGTGCGATCCGTAGCCGAGACGAACCCGCTTAGCTTTTCGCTGCTTGGGGCGCCGCTTGCGGTTGCCGACGATCGGCGTGCGCGCCACGTCATAACTCGTGTCATCGCGCTCAATAATCGATTGCACCAGACGAACTAGGAGCGAGCTGCGGACCATGAACAAAACCGCAAAACAGTTATCGGGATATGCCCTCATCACGGCGCTGCTGTTTCTGACTGTCATGACCATTCTGGGTGTCAGTGCGGTTGGGAGGATGACCCTCCAGGAGAGGATGGCGAGCAATCTTAGAGAAAAAGGCCGCGCCGACGAAGCAGCCAACGCGGCTCTTCGTCAAGGCGAACTGTGGGTTTTCAATGAAGTTGATTATCCGAATCCTGTCGCCTCTGCGCCCACCGGGAGCGATCCAATGCCGGAGGTTTGGGTTGGTGATGCCTTGCAGACCCTGCTCGGGCTCGGTTATGCCGATGATCATTTTTGGGATGGCAATGCAGGTGCTATCAATGTGCACCCACACCAACTGAATCAGTTCGCCGTAAAGCCGCCCGGGACTTGGCCTCCCCATGCCGAATCAGCGGGCGTTGCCAGCGCACCTCAGTATTTTCTCGAGGAGTCGCTCGCGGCATCCCTTGGCAGCGGCCTGACCCCGGCGAGTCAGGGCGGCAGCCGGACACAGGCAAAGATTTATTTCTATCGGATCTCGGGGCATGGAGTAGGTGGCAATGCCACCGCCGTAGCCGTCCATCAAAGCGTCTACGGCCGAGTTTATTGAAGCTGGGTTGTCGAGGGGCGCGTTGCATGCCATTTTCATTTAAGAGGTTATCGCGATGATCAATGTATCGCAGAACCGGTGGCTCAATCTTTTGGCGGGCCTCGGCGTGGGTGTGTGCTCCGCCACGGTGGGGGCCAGCCCCTATGACATTGCCGATAAGCCCCTTTTCCTCTCCGTGAGCGTGCCACCCAATGTCGCCCTAACTCTGGATGATTCCGGCAGCATGACTTGGGGAGCGGCACCCGATAACATCGCGGCGTGGGGCTACAACAACGAAACAGTAAAGAACAGCAGGCGCTGGAAGTCCTCTGCCTTCAATCCCATTTACTACGATCCCGAGACGGACTATGTTCGGCCGGTAAATGACGTCAATAGTCCGCTCCCGACCAGTTTCACTTCCGCCTATTTCAATGGCTTCGACACCAGCCGCGGAACCGTCAATCTCTCGACGAGTTACCGTCCGATGGACGTTTACGATCCGAGTTATGCCACCGGCGGGCAGGATGATACGCACCGTCATTTTGTGCAAAATCCCAGCGCTGATTACTATTCTTATAACAATTATGACTATAGGACCACAGGGGTCCCCGCCTACTACTACACGTATGATTCCGCTAAGTTTGGCATAAGCGGGTGTCCTGCCGGCGGCAGTAAGAATGACGATGACTGCTACACACGGGTCGTCGTCAGCGCGACCTCGGGGCCGGGTGGGAGTGACGAGCGACAAAACTTCGCCAACTGGTATTCCTTCTACCGCACCCGAAATCTTGCCACGGTGTCCGCGGCTTCACTTGCCTTTTCGCAGCTTGGGGGCGAGACCCGCGTCGCTTGGCAGAACCTGCACACCTGCGATGGGTTCGATCAGGCGTGTAGCGGTTGGACCTCGAGCACCTATGACAGCCGCATCGCCAAGTTCGATGGCAGCCATCGTCAGAACTTCTACAATTGGCTGTTCCGGCTTCCCGCCTGGGGAGGTACACCGCTTCGCAGCAGTCTCATGCGCGCCGGCGAGATGTTCAAGACCGATCGGCCCTATCACGATGACCCCGGTGTCAACTCAAATTTCGGGCCGGTTTGTCGGCAAAATTATTCGATCGTGATGACCGATGGTATTTGGAACACCGACAATCCTTCCATCGGCAACACCGACAATGGCACCAGAGCATTGCCGGACGGGGTGACTTATACACCGCGGGCGCCGTTTAAGGACAGTAACAGCAATTCGCTGGCCGATCTTGCGTTCGAATACTGGGCCACCGATCTGCGCAGTGATCTCAGCGATTCCCCAGCTCTCAATAATGAGCCCATCTCTGGGGATGAAACCATCGTCTACGACGATCCCAACATTGCGGGTGACGCGAATGCCAGCGCCACACTCACCAAATACTGGAATCCCAAGAACGATCCGGCGAGTTGGCAACACATGGTGAATTTCGTCGTCGGCGTTGGTCTGTCGGGCTGGCTCACCGAGCCCAACCTCGCTTGGGATGGAGATACCTATGCGGGTGGCTACAAGGCACTGGCCACCGGCCATGCAGCATGGCCAGCCACGGGATCGGATACCGTGCCCGGAAACGTCTACGATCTTTGGCATGCCGCCCTCAACAGCCGAGGTCAGTTTTTCAGCGCCGAAAGTCCGAAAGATGTCGTCACCGCCTTCCGGAGCATAATTCAACGCATTCAAGCCCGCTTAGGCTCGGCCTCGAATCTGGCCCTAAACGCAGGCAGCGTGTCCTCATCGAGCCAGTTGTTTCAGGCAGTTTTCGATAGCGCGGACTGGTCGGGTCACCTGCTCGCCCGTCCCTTCTCCAATGGTCAAGGAAATATGACATGCACCAATAATGAACCAAGGGGTGCCGTCTGTCCCCCGGTCTGGGATGCCGGCTGTGGCCTTACGGGCGGCCCGTGTCCGGCCACCGACGGCAGCCAGACGGCCCAGGATTGGAACACGGGGCGAACTATTCTGACCTACGACGGCAGCCTGGGTAAGCCGTTTCGGTGGAGCGATCTCACGGCGGCCCAACAGGCCGCTCTGAGCGCTGGTGACGCCGATTCAGCCGGCCAAGATCGGCTGAATTACCTGCGCGGTGATCGCAGCAAGGAGGAACAAAACGGTGGCTCCTATCGCAATCGACTAACTCTGCTCGGCGATATCGTGCATTCGACTCCTGCCTATGTCGGAGCGCCCGAGAAGGAGTATCCGGTCGGCGCTTGGGTGGACAAACTCGGCGGTTCGGTACCGGAAAGCGACTATGGGAGCTTTCTTTCGGGCTATGCTACCCGGCAGCATGTCGTCTACGCCGGCGCCAATGATGGTCTGCTACACGGCTTCCGAGCGGGCCATTTCGACAACAACGCAGCGTATCAGAGCTCGGACAATGATGGACGGGAAGTGCTTGCCTATGTCCCATCTCAGGTGTTTCCAGAACTGGCGCGATTGACGGACCCCACCTATCGCTCCGCCGGATTGCACAAGTACTTCGTCGACGGCGAGCTGGAAGCGACAGATGCCTATTTCAATGGGAACTGGCATACGGTTTTGGTGGGAGGCCTCGGCGCAGGGGGGCAAGGAATTTTCGCACTTGACATTACTGACCCCGCTGGATTCTCCGAGGCGAGTGCGGCAAATACCCTACTCTGGGAGTTCACCGATGCGTACGATGATGGCACCTACACCGGCGACGATCTCGGGTTCACGTATGGGCAGCCCCATGTCGTACGGCTGCACAACGGCAAGTGGGGCGTATTGGTCGGCAACGGTTACAACAACACGGCTAACGTTTCTCTCACAGATGTCAATGTCAGCGCTACGGGAAACGCGGTGCTCTACATTCTCGATGTCGAGAACGGCGCCGTGATGGCCAAGCTCAATACCTTCGAAGGCACGGCGGCTGCCCACAGCGGCGGGCGGCCGAACGGACTGGCGACGGTCACACCAATTGATTTGGACGGCGACGTGGTAACCGACTACGTCTATGCGGGTGATCTCTACGGCAACGTCTGGCGCTTTGACCTAACCTCAACCTCTGCCGTCAACTGGAAGGTGTCTGACTATGGCACTGGCGGTCCTACGCCGCTCCTGGTCGCCGAGGATGCCAATTCATCCTCCAAGCGCCAACCGATTACCACGCGGATTTTAGCCGACGTTCATCCAAAAGGTTTGAGCTACGGGGTTATGGTGTACGCGGGCACCGGCAAGTACTTTGAGGAGGGTGACAACGCGGCGGACACCACCACCAACCACTCCGTGTACGGTGTATGGGACGCCCACTTCACGCCGTTTTCTTCCGTCGGCACGATAACCCCTCCATCTACCCATGATATCCGTCGTGCT
>JAGTVB010000224.1 GCA_018224385.1 Gammaproteobacteria bacterium | reverse complement strand
GGCCCACGAGCTCCAGCATGCCCAGTATGCCATTTAGCGGTGGGCGGATCTCGTGACTCATGTTGGCCAGAAACCGGGATTTAGCACGCACTAACCCCAGTGCTGCCTCAGCCGCATGCTTTCGATCGGTAACGTCATACAGCATGCCGACTCGACCGCCATCTCCCTTCCCACGTACGGAGAGCTCCACCCAGCGCATCGCGCCATTTCTATGTCGAATCCGTATCTCCTGATGCTGAAGTGCAGGCGGTTCGCCCGCACTATCCTTCAACAGGACCCGGCCCGTGGCCGCGTCATCAGGATGCAGGAAATCCTCAGCAACTCGACCCAATGATTCCTCGGCGCTATAACCCAATACCTCAATCCATGCCCGGTTAACGAAAACGAGTCGACCCTGTTCATCGCATTCAAACAGAGGCTCGCGCAGTGTTTCGATGAGCTGCCGATACCGCCGTTCCGCTAACGATAGCTCTTCTACCAAGCGGTATTGTATTTGTAGCTGTATTTCTCCGTAATCATGTGCACTCATGAGGTGATGTTAAGATGCTCCACAAAATCCATATGGTTGGTCACCTCTGCATACAGAGGCAGTATACTCTTACAGTAAAATTCCTGCTCAAAGACGGTACGCCCTACCGTGCAGTCAGAGAGAATAACAACCGAATAGCCTCGTTCCGATGCGGCGCGCCCCGTGGAGTCCACGCAAATGGATGTAACGGCTCCAGCGATAGCCACATTTCTTATGCCGTACTGACCAAGCACATCTTCGAGATCGGTGTTGGAAAATGCATTCAATCCTCTCTTACCAGGCACTTCTATTATTCGATCACCAAAATGAGTTATCTCCGAAATAGTTGCGGCCCCTGCGGTGCCCATTTTAAAAGCCCCAAGTTCTTTTATCGTTTTCAAAATGCCTACGGGCTCCACCAATTCGCCATAATCTCCGGTGAACGCAATTGGCGTTGACACCATAAGTACTGGCGTAGGGCGCAGCCGATCAATAAGATCAACGGTGTTTTTAAGTGTTCCGGTTACACGCGCTGAATCTTCAATAACCCCATGCAAAAGACCAGTGGACGCAAAATAATCGTTCTGGTAGCCAATTAAAATCACGGCAGTTTGTGCTGCGTTCATTCGTTGATCCCGTGATTGATGTTCTATTTTCCTCTAGTCACTTAGAGGAGCTATATTTTTAGTATCTGCTTGATCCCATTCGATCACCAGCCGGAAGTAGAAATACTGCCTTACAATTGTCCTATGTAGGAAGAGAGGCATGTCGGTGTGGTTTTTGTCTGCGCTTCCTGCACGCAGTATTGAGGCTGCGCCGGTTCAGTTAGACTCGGGGTAGATTTCTTGGAATGTTTTTTGTTAAAAGGAAATGAACTCACGTGCACGAGGCCTTTATAAATGAGTTCAAGAATCCACTCTTGGTTGTAAGGCTTAGGGAGTTCACTTAGCTGCACGTCGCGGCGTAGGATCAGCTCGAGCCCACGAAAAATGTCCTCATTCACTGTATAGGTCGTGTAATAGGGATTATCCGGAACAAAAAGCTGATAGCGGCGCTCCGGTGTCCGAAGTTGATCGTCAATCCGGAATTCGATGCGAAACCGCAAATCTTCGGTTGCCCTGAGGAAAAGCTGGCTATTGTCGTTCCCCTGTACGGATTCACGCTGCTCGAAGTACCTTTTGACTTGTTCATGGATAGGAATATCCGGATTATGGATGGTGCGAATATAATATGAGCTAGTGGCATCAGGCGGTAACCGGTGTATACAAATATAACCAAAATTTATCGACGTGAGTTTCGCTTGCCGAAAGCTTGTTACCCATTGTTCAAGCTCTGTATTGTAGGTTTCGAAGCGCTGCCCAAATGGCGCATGAGTATGAGGGATAGCGAACTGAAGCTCGTTTCGGTCGGCGGTCTGAAGTACCAGTTTATGGGCGGGACCACCCGACCACCATGCATCAAGCTTTTTCTCGTAGTCAGCTGCATCGGCGAGATCGGCGACGACATGTAATCGCCCATTTTCAGTCAAGTAATGAGCAGCCTCCGATACGATGCGGCTCAACACGTCTTCGCCACATGCGCCACCATCGCGAAATCTCAACTCTTGCCTTGGGCTCGCGACAAAGGGAGGATTTGCTAAAATCAGGTCAAATTCTCTACCCTTTAAAGAGCTGTAAAGATCGCCCACTATAAACCGCGCATTGTAGATGCCGTTTAGGCAGGCATTGAAGCGAGCGAAGCGAATTGCCCGCGGGTTGATATCTATTCCCAATACCTCTTTAGCATAGCGACTCGCTACCAGAGCTTGAATGCCAGAACCAGTGCAAAGATCAAGTGCTCGCTCTGCCGGGTAGCGCGGGGCGGTATGCACTAGCCCTAAACTGTCGAGCCCTATATACATTACCGGATCTTCATCCAGTTGATCGCCATCGTGCACCATGTGATGGTGATCAGTTGCAATAAAAAGACCGTCGGCACAATACAAATCAATAGCCGAAGCCCACTTGTCTCCGCGACACTTAACCACACCCAAACGGATGAGTGAATCGAGGCATTGACTGCCGAAGAGGCCCTTTAAGCGTTCAGCGGACAATGCAACACGCAAAAGAAAAAACCGGATGAGGTCGCCTAGGTCTGATTGAGGGAGTAAAAAGCGGTCATAGTAGTGGAGGTAGGTAGGTTCTATGCGCTGTAACGACTCGGTTCCTAGGAGCTTGCAGACGGTAGATTCTGAATAAGCCGCAGCGACCAAAATAGCCCGTAATGCGCCTGACACCTCCCGAGCAGAAAAACGTTCATCTGCGAACGGCGCCAACGTCCTGTCAGGCAAGCCACTCAACGGCGTGTCTTGTTGCCTGATGGTCATGACGCGCTGATTAGGCTGCAGACGATACTGCGCTAATTGTTTCAAGCCCCATTGCATGCGTTCTTCCCACTCTAGAGTCGATAATTGCTGGTCGATACGAAGCTTATCTAATTCATCTTTCGAGCCCCTGATGATTGCTTGCAAAAGTGCTACTTCACTCAGCGTATACGCCGAGCTCTGGAACGTTCCGCTACGGTCGATGACTTCCGATTGATCCAAAGGATCTAAGATGCAAACGACATTTGATGCCCATTGCGTTTGGAAGTCGATCCCATAGCTCGTGTCCCGGAATAACCGACTGGTCTCTTTGAATCTCCCGCCTTCCCGAGAAAGGCGGCGCAGCTCGTCGGCCAACCAGGGGCAACCTGCGGTATCACCGAAAAACAAGGCCCGATCGAGCTGTTGCATCAGCTCGCTCAGGGCGGGCTGCCCCGAAGCTAGTCCCTGAGGGAAACGACTATCTTCGAGCTGAGCAAGCTGTTGTGCATAGCTCTTCACAGGCACGTCTCGTTTAGCGATCCAGAGATCTTCGAGGCAGAGGTAATCAATGTCAGTATTGAGAAACGTCTGGATAGCCTCCTCGGGGGATTCCACAATGGGTTGACCTGCCACATTGAAGCTTGTGTTCAGTACAATTGGCAGATGCTCACGGGTGGCCACCAGCGCGTGACATAACCGGTACAGGAAGGGATTGGCCTCTAACGTCACCGTCTGCACGCGGCCGGTTCTGTCGTGATGAGTTACGGCAGGGATTTCTGCGCGGTAGCGCTCTTTAATGGGCGAGACCAGGAGCATATACGGGGATGCTACCTGCTGCTCAAAAACGAGAGCGATATTTTCTTCAGGGACAACCGGCGCGAAGGGCCTGAAAGGCTCCCGAAATTTCACACGCGCATTCAGTATGTCCTTCATACGCTCGAAGGTAGGATCGGCTAGGATTGATCGATGCCCAAGAGCGCGCGGACCATATTCCGAGCCCTTTTCAAAGCGTGCAACGATATGCCCCTGCGCCAGTACTTCCGCGGTGCGCTTGAGAAGCTGGCTTTCGGAAAGTGCCTCGACTTGAATTCGGTCGGCGAATCGCTCAACAGCCTTATAGATAACCTTCTGGTCATAGATGCGTCCTAGGGTGGCGTTGCGAAGCTTTATACGCTTTGCGTCATGGATTTCGTGTGCGTATGACCAAAGCGCGCAACCCGCAGCAACGCCAGAGTCTCCAGCCGCAGGGAAAATAAAGATATCGTCCAGCCCGACTTCCTGCAGTACCGTATAATTGGCGACAGAGTTAAGCGCCACTCCGCCTGCGAGACAGAGCTTGCGGATACCGGTATCCTCGACCGCTTTGCGCACGAGATGGACTATTGCCTGCTCCAGCTCTTTTTGCACCTTATAAGCAAGATCCACGAGATAGGACCTAAGGTAAGGTTTTCCCTGACCATTGTCATAGCGCTTTTCCAGCGCGGCCACTTCTAAGAACAGGTCGTAAGCGGGAATATTTAGGCTATAGCTATTGGTAATGGGCCGGATCCAGCGATGCCAGTTTCTCTGCTCATTGCCGTAGGGCGCTAATCCCATCAACTTACCGGATTCAGGAACCGTTACCTGAGCGCCGACCTGCGTTACAAATCCTGCCTTTCGACTTATGTATTCATATATAAAACCCAACGTGGACAAGCCGGCAAGGTGAGCAGGCACCCGCTCGGCATGAAGCAAACTAATCTTCGAACCACAAGCCTTATATAAGGTATAAGACTCAGTTCTTCCATCGACGCCTGTCGTTCCTGTGGCATCGGCCACCAGGATCACAGCGTCATCGAACCCCGACGGCCAGTAGGCACTGTAGGCATGGGCCAAGTGGTGGCTCGCGATGCAGCGAACCTTTTGCATCACCTCTGGTGGTAACTGCCGCCGAAGGATGTCATTCGAATAGTCCACGCCCGGCATGTTAGCCGTGATAGACATCAATTCCGAAAGCCTGACGCCGCTGGCTTCTAGACAGTAGCGAATCGCCTCGTTTGGCAATTGGACCTGAGCGGAGTCTCCAGGCGCTTGATGTAAAAGGCCGATGCTGTATTTGCATCGATCGAGCCGTTCTTGTTGAATAGCAACAACAATCTCTCCGCCGGTCACGAGAGCAGCGGCTCTGTCGTGGCCAAGGTTGATACCTAAATGATAACCAGACACAAACTTATTCCCCCATTTGCGGCGGGAATCCAGCGACTGATCCCGCACTGACGCTGACTGCTGAGCTATCTCTATTTATCTCATCGCTTTCGGTAATCCCTGGATCCAATCCCTTCTATGCGAGACGCTATGGCTTTCGGCGCAGAGCCTGTTTACTTTAGGTTGGTATACATCACCTGCAGCCAACCGATTCCCAGGCTTTTCTATGGTTAGGCCCGATCTTCCGATGCTGCTGCCGGTTACCCCGACGGCACCATCCGAACGCCCCCTCGATCCAGTATTTGCTGGTCTATCAAAAAACGCGTTGCACGCAGGAGCAACGGCGCAAACTCATTAGGAAAGCTACTTTAAAAACCCAGTCTAACATCGCCAGGAGCGCTCAGCCTCCACGATGCGGCCTTTCCAAACCATGGCTCAAAGTAGACGCCGAGTCACCTACTGCAACTTATTAAAATAAATAGGATTTTCGGTATTCAGCACGCCTCTGGCCAATCTAAACCTCGCTTCAGAGATCGCATTCTTTGCCGTTAACGAATGCTTAGGTAACCCCATTAACCTCCACCTGCCGGAGAACCTGCCAACGGAGGCGGCTGTGGGCACGCTGAAGGGTAATACTAGAACCAGCGGTAAACTCGACAACTCTCAGCCCGCTATTGCAGCTGCCGCAAAACATTGTCTAATCGCCCCAGTCAACGTATCTCAGCGATCCAGAATAACCTTGGATCGCAACGAATACTTAGCCCGGCTAGCCTATAGCCCATCTACAAAGAAAAGCAGGTTGAGGAAGCTCTGCGCGAGGGCCCAGAGATGCTCTTTTCCGTAGTCCATACCGCGCATGACGCGATCGTTTTACTCGACCACAATGGGTGCGTTGGGTTTTGGAATAAAGCGGCCGAAAGTATGTTCGGTTATCGCGCCGAGGAGATACTTGGTCGAGCCTTCGCACCGCCACTGCTACCCGCTGTGCATAGAGCGGCATATGCCCAGTACTTGGCGTGCGCCCAGTCACCGGGAGACCAGCACGAACCGGAGACGCAGACCCTGGTGCTGGAAGCTATTCACAATGATGGAACGCCGTTCCCTATCGAATGCTCTCTTGCTCCGGTGAGACTGGAAGGACGCTGGAGTGCCATCGCAATATTTCGTGACGCAACAGAGCGTAGACGTACCGAAGCGGATCTCCGTAAGCTTTCCAGAGCGGTCGAACAAAGCCCGGTTTCTGTGGTGATTACCAATGTCGACGGAGCCATTGAATACGTCAATCCCAAGTTTCTTGAGTTAACGGGCTATACGGCTAAAGAAGTAATAGGCCAAACACCAAGCATTCTCAAATCCGGACTTACTTCTGATGCGACCTACACAGATCTCTGGAAGACCATCATTTCCGGTCGTGAATGGCGGGGAGAGTTCCGCAATCGAAAAAAAAATGGCGAACTTTTTTGGGAGTATGCGTCAATTTCTCCGATTACGGGATTCGATGGAGCGATCAGTCACTTTCTCGCTGTGAAGGAAGACATCACAGTAAGAAAGCTGTATGAAGAGCAGCTCTTGCATCAGGCTCACTTTGATCAGCTTACAGAGTTGCCCAATCGGTTGCTGGCCCTCGACAGACTGTCACAGGCGCTGCATCGAGCACATCGAAATAATCATTTTGTGGCATTGATGTTCGTCGACTTAGATAACTTCAAAACCGTGAATGATACCCTTGGTCACGCCGCGGGCGACAGTTTGTTGGTAAGCGCTGCGCTTCGACTTAGGGGCTGTGTGCGCAGTACCGATACCGTCGCACGACTAGGCGGGGATGAGTTTCTTATCATCTTAGTCGATCTTTCATCCACAGCAGGCTGCGAGGTAGTCAACCATAAAATACTTGATGTGTTCTCACAACCCTTCCAATTGGAAGGTCATGAGCTTGTGGTCACGGCCAGTGTTGGGGTAGCCGTATATCCTAGCGATGGGGAAGATCCTCACGTGTTGCTACGCAATGCTGATGCAGCCCTCTATCGCGCCAAGGAACAAGGGCGCCACACTTACCGATTTTTCACTGTGGAGATGAACTTAAGGGCACTGGAGCGCCTCAATCTCGAATCCCAGCTTCGCTACGCACAGGAACGTGAAGAGTTCACGGTTCATTTTCAACCTATCATCGACCTGAGGCTGAATGCTATCGTTGGGGCAGAAGCTCTATTGCGCTGGAATAATGCACAGCTCGGTTCTGTACCGCCGGACCGGTTTATTCCGATCGCCGAAGACACCGGATTAATCGTACCCATGGGCGAATGGGTTTTAAGGCGTGCATGTCAGCAGTTGGCAGATTGGCGCGCGATGTTCGGGAATTCCTTGTGCGTCTCAGTTAACGTCTCACCTCGGCAGTTCCGGGAAACTGGATTCACACAAACCGTTGCGCGGATACTCAACGAGACCGGCATCAGGGCCAAATTTTTGGAACTCGAAGTTACAGAACGGTTGCTCCTAGACGATTCGCCGCAAACCACAGAGACTTTACGGGAATTGATCAGAATGGGCGTAAACTTTGCTATTGATGACTTTGGGACGGGCCACTCCGCATTAAGTTATCTAAAGCGCTTTACGTTCCATGCCTTGAAAATTGATCGGAGTTTCTTACACGATGCGACCACCAATTCCGGGGCAGCCGCTTTGGCAACGGCAATCATCGCCATGGCGCACAGCCTTGGACTGAAAGTCATTGGTGAGGGAGCAGAAACTAAGAGCCAGGTAGAATTTCTTTATGCAGAGGGCTGCGATATGGCGCAAGGATATTATCTCAGCCAACCATTGCCATCTGACCACTTTGCCGAGTTCCTAAGTGGTTATACCTGTCAATCATACGCTGGAGCTTAGCAAAGAGGCATCTCGCCTACCTGCAGCCGATGCCGCGAGTGCCGCTTCGTTTCGGCTTTACCGTCCGCGGCCCTTCGTTTGCTGGACCGCAGTAACGTCAGGAGCTCAACCAAGCGCGCAAAACCTTATTTAAGCGCAAGGCAGCTTCTTCAAGCAGCTGACCATGAAACGCGAGCGCCGGGATATTTCCGTTACGGCCTGCCTCTTCCAGTCGCCGCGCCGCCTGAAGCATTTCCTTCGCCGACAACTCAGCGGCGGAGCCCTTGAGCGCATGCGCGGTCAGACGGACGGCCTCTGCGTCTTTCGCAGCGAGATTTTGCTTCAGGTTGGCTAAGAGTTCGCCGCTGCAAGCAAGAAATAACTCTACTATTTCTCTTAGGAACACATGATCCTCCTCAACACGTTGGAGGGCCTCATGAGTATCCCATACCGTGTCTTCCAAGCTACTGACATTACAATTGTTATGCTTCGTTAGGGGCCGTATCGAGTCGATTTCCTCGAGCGATTCCATACGTTGGTTTTTCGCCATACAATTTAAATAGACTGGCATTTTCTACCCCCTTAGGTAATTAGATTGGGCCTTGCTCATCGTTTCGTCCGACCCGCGATGGGTGCAGCGCCACCGTGTTCTGAATCTAGGAGTAACCCTAACCCTGTGTCTGCTGGAAGTGCTAGCCGGCATCCCGGCACCAAGACTACCTGGGGGTATTCACGACGTCCCGCAGGGGCAGCGGTTAGGGTGGCAATGCACCGCGAGTGAATAAGCCGATGGCGAAACGGTGCCATGGCCGAAAACTGCATTCTCATGTAACCCCGCTGCTATTCGGCATCGGTATCTGATTCGGACGGTTCCACTTTTTCTAAAGACCTTCATATCTCTGCTTACCCGGCTATGGTCCCGCTATCGCCTCGACCATGCCGTCTCTGAGCATCACCCCGAAGGGCCGCTACTGTGCCTGCTCATGATGGATATCGACCATTTCAAAAAGGTTATCGAAGCGCTCCAGTCGCAACCGGATAACAATAAAGGTTCCGCCGGCATAGGGAACCGGCATTCGACTGCCCTCCCCGCGCTTCTTACCTCCTAAGCCGAACAGCAGGTTAGACACGCTCTATAGGCGGCTAGATCACCGAGCAGCGGTGTGGCGCAAGTTCGGAATCCTTACGCACGTTCTTGTACCCGTTTCGCTCCGTCGGCGAAGCAGCCTGCCGCGGTGTAAAATCATTCTCGACAATATAATTTCCGCCGTATGGTCCGGCGGGCTCCATCTACCCATACACCGACGTGATAGCGCTCCTTAAACACCCTGGGTGCGAAGTTACCCCTTCAGAGGATATTTTAATACCCCGGCGAGCATAGGAGAACAAAGCGCAGGGTGGCGAGGAAGCACAGTGTACAAGGGAGTACGAGGATTTAGAGCAAGCGCGCAACGCCGCTAGGGCAAGCGCAGTAATTCTTAAAACAGCCTCTCAGGTTGCAGAGCTGGCCAACAGGCCATGAGCCGCATTGATTCGAACACCGTTTACTTGTGCAACGTTATCTTGACACCTGGCCACTATGTTCTAACCTGCTGAATTGACCAACGGCTAGCCTTCTCGCCTCGGTTTTCGGTCAGTGAGCACTGTGAGCACGCTCACGTGTTGTCCGCCCCGGGCGTCGGCCAGATTTACATTTCCCCTGGTTCGGATAATAATCAGGCGAAGTCATTTCATTCAACTCATTGAAATATATATATTTTTATAATAAAAAGCGGCCTCGGCACCAGATTTGCCGAAGCATTTTCGCGAAATAGCACGGCCACTTACAAGCGATATGCACGCAGGCCCTTTAGGCACTGGAGGTCATGACCATGTCAATAATCAAAATGCCGGTCAAACGGATGCTGAATGTAAGTCACGTTGCTCGGGCAGATCTTGTTCCGCTAGCGGCGTTGTACTATGTGCATGTTGACCCCGACCCGGCCAAGGCTCAAAGCCTCATGGCGGCTTTTTGTGCGCAAGCGAGGAGCCGGGCTGCCATCGAACTTACCAACGTTCAGTACCACGCCTTTAAAGACGCAACAAAGCATATCGTTCAGTGTATAGAGCGCACTTACGCTGCCTACCTGAAGGAGGCAGAACGGCTCGGCTAACGAGGGGCGTCGCGGCATCGAAACCTTGTGCTACCCGTTTATGATAAGGTAGCCCTATCCTCCGGCAAAGAGGGGCGGCAGAAGTAGGTGCGCCCACCCGTGCTGAATTGGCCGAGAGGTGCTTCTATTCAAGCCTGACGAGCTCTAGAGTCTGCACGCCAATTGTTACACCACGCCATCGCAGCGCTGGCCGGCGTATCACGGGCACACTTCCGGCGAACGTTCGATTCCCCTTACAGGGTGCTTTAAAACCCCACCCACCGCAGGGAGACGCAGGCGCACGGTAGCGAGACAATATCGTCAGCATCGATTTTGAACAGCCGCAGGGGCGCACCGCGGCTTTGGCAAGCGCAGCACATTTTAAGACCTCGTCTCAGACTTGGGATGTAAGCGGCCCAAGAGTGGCCATCGCGTGGCGCGACAGGAATCGGGAGACGTTTTTTACTGGAGTCGTTGATGAGTAGTCCTTCATGGCTAGAGAAACAAAGTAGCACCTCGCTCCAACGCCTGCTGCCCCGGTTGGAAGCGCGTTTTTCGGAGCGGGTAGATGAAGGTGCATGGCAAGCCTATGTACAGCGAGTTCGAGAGCATTTTCCACGGCTGTTTAAGCTCTTACATTGTTTGTACGGCCATTACTACGATTTCTTTTTTCACCTCGAGAGCATCCTTGCCACCGCTACGCTTATGTGGGTAGAGAGGCCTGACGAGCTAAAAGCCCTGGACGTGATGCGCGAAGCCGATCCCCATTGGTATCAGTCGCGCCGCATGGTGGGTGCTATGTGCTATGTCGATCGCTTCGCAGGTAATCTGGCGGGGATCCGCGAAAAAATTCCGTACCTCACGGAACTTGGGATTACCTACCTGCACCTCATGCCACTGTTTCGATCCCCGGAAGGAGATAATGATGGCGGCTATGCCGTCAGCAGCTACCGGGAAATTAATCCCGCGCTCGGCACCATGAATGAACTCGCGGAGCTCGCGGGGCAGTTACGCCAGCATGGAATCAGTCTCGTCCTCGATTTTGTATTCAATCACACATCCGATGAGCACGAATGGGCAAGACGAGCTTTGGCGGGCGATGCAGAATACCAGGAATACTATAGGATGTATCCGGATCGTACTCAGCCTGACGCATTTGAAAGGACTATTAACTCTGTATTCCCAGAGGAGCATCCAGGATGCTTTACCTATCGAAACCGCATACGTAAGTGGGTATGGACCAGCTTTCACAATTATCAATGGGACCTCAACTATGAAAATCCCATGGTGTTTAACCGCATGGCGGAGGAAATGCTTTTCCTAGCCAACCAGGGCGTTGAAGTGCTGCGACTCGATGCCGTGGCCTTTCTCTGGAAACGCTTAGGAACGAGCTGTGAGAACCTACCGGAAGCTCATATCTTAATCCAGGCCTTCAATGCTGTGTGCCGAATATCGACGCCGGCCCTCGAATTTAAGTCTGAAGCCATTGTGCATCCGGATGAGGTGGCCAAGTATATCAGCGAAGACGAATGCGCGCTTTCTTACAACCCAAATCTCATGGCCCTGCTCTGGAATTCGCTCGCCACCCGTGAGGTACGACTCTTGAAGTACTCCCTGCAGAAGCGCTTTCCCATACCAACAGGTTGTGCTTGGGCGAACTACGTTCGCTGTCACGACGATATCGGCTGGGCATTTTCGAATGAAGATGCCGAAGAAGTGCACATCGTTCCGCGGGACCACCGGCGCTTTCTGGCAGAATTCTATACCGGTCGCTTTCCAGGGAGCTTCGCCCGAGGGCTTCCGTTTCAGGAAAATCCCGATACCGGTGACGCGCGTATCTCTGGAACCACGGCCTCCTTGTGCGGCTTAGAAAAGGCGCTCACGGAAGATGATCAGGTAGAGCTGGAGTTTGCTATCCGCCGCCTACTGCTACTGCACGGCATCATCTTCACCATCGGAGGCATACCGCTACTCTACTTAGGTGACGAACTCGGGATCTTGAATGACTATAGCTACACCCAGTATCCGGACATGGACGGCGACAGTCGCTGGGTCCATCGCCCCGTTTTCGATTGGGAGAGAGCAAAGCTTCGCCGAGATCCGGAAGATATATCCGGCAAAATCTATGCGGGCCTGTTGAGGTTGGTGCAGATTCGCCAGCAAAATTTGGCCTTTACACGGGCCGAAACGGAAATCATAGCTACCGGTAACGACCACGTTCTCGGATATTTCCGCCATCACGATGAGCAGAGCGTGCTTGTGCTGGCCAACTTCAGCGAACGGGAGCAACTCGTGGCAGGCCGACAGCTGAGATTGTTCGGTATGCGCAAAACCTTCACGGATGTGGTCGCGGGGAAAACCATCACCGCTACCCAGACCCTAGTCCTTGAAGCTTATCAGCTCATGGTCTTGGTGGGGGTACGTTGAGCGGGACCGATTAAATACGAATAGTTCTGCTTTACCCTTGCAATAGAGATCGTTGCCCTGAACCCAGAGGTTCAAGGCGGGGGCTGGGATTCGAGGAAATGCGTGGAGCCTGAAGCGTTGGTGGATCGTGCCCGACGGCGGATAGCCGAGTAACCTGAGCCAGTCGTTGACGGGCATTCCCGTCAAGCACTCGTGAGCCGCGGTCCCTCTAGGACGCCCCCAGCGCCGTGTGCGCAGATTGTAATGGGCACGGAAAAGTTCGAGGAAATTCTGTGTCACACCCTTGTGGACATAGAGAAAAGCAGTGGGTGATCCCGCCGCAGGGCTGTGTTCAGGCTACATGTTGATGGCCTTGTGCCATAAGGCTTTGACGATCGCGATCCTGTCCGATCCGAGCGATCATCGCTTGGAAGTCGCGGACACACGGCGCAAGAAAACCGGGCCTTTCCAGATCGCGCGCTACGCCATCACCGTCGCTCAGTATCGCGCCTTTATTGAAGCCGAGGACGGCTGGCACGATCCGGCCTGGTGGGTGGACGATCTGTACCGCGATGCGGACGGTGACACGTACGAGTTCGGGCGCTTCGACAACCATCCGGCGGTCTACGTCAGTTGGTTCGGCGCGGTGACGTTCTTCCGCTGGCTAAGCCGTCGTCTTCGCTTTACGGTGCGCCTATCGGACGAATGAGACTGGCAGCAGGCGGCGACTGCACCTTGTCCCCGCGCGGCGACATTCGCATTCCCGCGAATCTCAACCGGCTGCCGTGCGCCGGCCTATGGACCGCACCGCTGCCGAATGGGCAAGCGCAGACCGAATTCACTTGGCTGTCTCCGCTGACAGGGTGTGTCCGGCATGGATGCCGGACTCAAGTCTACAAGGATGTATTCACGACGTCCCTTGAGGCAAGGCGACTGGCTGGCCGCCCGGACGAAACGATGAACATGGCTGAGCGTTGCATCCCACCGCAGCCTTGCGTAGCATCTTTATACAAGGTGTTTCGATGTTCGTTCGCGAATGCTTAATGCCGAAAAGAACAATGTACGGCCCGGTTAGCGGCCAACATCCCCTTCGCCTCTTTCAATTTCATGCTTCCCCGACAAAGTCCGATGACCGAAGCGATCCGACGCGTGCTTCACGCGAGCTGGCTGCCCCAGGCCGGTGACGACTTCTACCGACCCGGCGCTTTTCACCTGTGGCTGGAAGGCACCGATGGCGTTTCCCTGACCGCTAAAGAACTGGTGGCCTGGCTGGAACAAACGCTAGGACGAAAGCCGTCCCCCAACGCTATCGTGACCCGCAAGCTGCCGCGTCCCTGTCTGAACGGCAAGCCATTACCCGGTCCCGAAACCGGCACAGTGGCCGAAGGCGACTACCCGGAACGGGCGAGACTGCAAGTCCTGCCATTGGCCTGTTGGGCCATTGCAGCAAGCCCCATGCAAACCCTCAACGAACTGCATTTCCGCTGCATTTTCCAAGGCCGGGAAACGCGCGTTGCCGGCGACTTTCTGTTCTGGTTCTGGTTCAGTCGTCAGCTGAACGACTTACTGCTGAAGGACCAGTACCTGCCTGCCCTTCAGCTGCGCCATGGGCCAAAAGGTAAAGAAGAAGTGTATCCCGGCTGGGAATTCGCCGCTGAAGCGCTGCACGCGCTACTCGACCAAGCCCTGCCGTGTATGCCACCGGCCGCCGCGGCGAGGTTTGAACCGGCCAGTCTGCTGCGGCACTGCGCCGAGGTGCTGCTGCACCAAACGGTCGCCGGCGTAACCCTGACCCGGGTTCTGGAAAAGAAGTTGGAAGGCACCTTGCTGCACGCAGCCTGTGTGGTCCCGGGGCGCCGACCCTGGCGGGAGGCGAAGCCGGAAACCTGCCGCGCCTGGTGGCAATGGCGCCGCCGGTTGGGCGAGGCCCACGGGCGCGACAGCGTGCAACTGTGTCTGCAACTGCATGCAGCGGCCAGCGACGATCCCGAGCATTGGCGGTTGGAATTGCGCGTGGCGAGTCGCCATGATCCCTCGCTGCAACTGGCCTTGGCCGACTATTGGGCCATGGATCGGCGCCAGCGCCAAATCCTGCCGGCCGAATTTGCGGCGGGCTTCGAAGAGACGCTGCTGCTGCGACTCGGGCAGGCGGCGCGGATTTATCCGCCGCTGTGGGGCGCGCTGGAAAGCGCACAACCCGAGGGCATGGTGTTGTCCTTGGAGGACGCCTTTGCCTTTCTGACCGAGACCGCCTGGGTATTGGAAGACGCTGGCTTCGGCGTCATCGTGCCGGCTTGGTGGACACCCCAGGGCCGGCGCCGCGCCCGCTTGCGCCTGCGCAGCACGCCTGCCGGTAGAAAAGCGGCGAAGGCCTCCGGAGACAGCCGACTCAGCCTCGATCAGTTGATTCGATACCGCTACGACCTGGCCCTGGGCGAGGATCTGGTCAGCGAAGCGGAATGGCGCCGGCTGGTGGAAAGCAAGACGCCCTTGGTGCAGTTCCGCGGCCAGTGGGTGGCCCTGGATCGGGGCCAGATGCTGGAAATGCTGGCTTTCTGGAAAAAGCAATCGCAAAAAGAACAACGGCTGGACGTGCTGGATCTACTCCAGCGGACCGCTGACGAAACGGCCGGGCTGGAAGTGGATCCGGACGATGCCCTGTACCGGATGTTGGTCCGGCTACGTGACCACAGCCGTCTGGGCGCGGTGGATGACCCGCCCGGCCTGTGCGCGACCTTGCGTGAGTACCAGAAGCGCGGGGTAGCCTGGATACAGTATTTGGAACAGTTGGGCCTCAATGGCTGTCTGGCGGACGACATGGGGCTGGGGAAAACCATCCAGGTCATCGCCCGCCTGCTGCTGGAGCGGGCCAACGGGGCGAAAGCGGATCCCACTTTGCTCATCGCCCCCACCTCGGTACTGGGCAACTGGCGCAAGGAAATCGAACGCTTTGCGCCCCACTTGAAAACAGTACTGCATCATGGTGGGCAACGTCACAAGCAGCAAGCGGCCTTCCTGGAACAAGCGGCCCGCGCGGATGTGGTGATCGTCTCGTACGCTTTACTGCTGAAGGATGCCGCCCTGTTCGGCGCGCGCCCTTGGCGGCGGGTGGTATTGGACGAAGCCCAGAACATTAAAAACCCGGTGGCCAAGCAAACCAAAGCGATTCTCAAGCTGGACGCCAAACACCGCCTGGCCCTCACCGGCACGCCGGTGGAAAACCGTCTGCTGGACCTCTGGTCCATCTTCAACTTCCTGAACCCTGGTTATCTCGGCAAACAGGCCCAGTTCCGCAGGGTTTACGAAACCCCCATCCAACGCGAGCGCGACTCGGACAAGTCTGCTTTGCTCAAGCGTTTGGTGGGTCCCTTCATCCTGCGCCGGGTCAAGACCGATCCCAACGTCGTCAAAGACCTACCGGACAAAGTGGAAAACAAGCAGTACTGCAATCTGGGCAAGGAACAGGCCGCGCTGTATGAAGCGGTAGTACGCGACGTCGAGCGGCAGTTGGCGAACACCGAAGGTATTCAGCGCAAGGGTCTGATGCTCTCTATCCTGATGAAACTCAAACAAATCTGCAACCACCCTGCCCAGTTTCTGCAAGACAACAGTGCCTTCACGACGCAACGCTCCCATAAGCTGGAGCGGCTCGGCGACATGCTAGGCGATGTTTTGGCAGAAGGCGAAAGCGCCCTGGTGTTCACCCAGTTCACCGAAATCGGCGAACGGCTGGAGCGCCACCTGCAACAATACTTGCAATGTCGCACCTTCTACCTGCACGGCGGCACCCCACGCCACAAGCGCGAAGACATGATCACCCGTTTTCAGGACCCAGAAGGAGCACCGGCGGTGTTCATTCTCTCCCTCAAGGCCGGCGGTGTGGGCATCACGCTCACCCGCGCCAATCATGTGTTTCATTTCGACCGGTGGTGGAATCCGGCGGTGGAAGATCAGGCCACCGATCGCGCCTTCCGCATCGGCCAAACCAAGAACGTGTTCGTGCACAAATTCATCACCCTGGGCTCTCTCGAAGAGCGCATCGACCAAATGATCGAAGACAAGAAACGGGTTGCCGGCAGCATCGTGGGCAGCGACGAATCCTGGCTGTCGAATCTGGACGACGATACGTTCAAGGCCCTGATTGCCCTTAACCGAGAGGCGGTAGTGGAGCAATAAACCATGCAAACCAGCCGTACCTGGTGGGGCCAGCGCTTTATCGCCGCCCTGGAAAAATTCACCGACACCGCCCGCTTGGCCCGCGGTCGGGGTTATGCCAACGAAAACCGCATCAAGAGCTGGAGCCTAGCCGATCATCGAGTCAGCGCCAAAATACGCGGCAATATAAATCCCTACTTTGGCGTCACCAAGGAACCGACCTACCAAACCTCGATTGCCCTCAAGCCGATTGCTGCCCCGGACTGGGCAAAACTTATCAGAGACTTGGGCAGCCGCGCGGCGTTTGTTTCCCGTCTCCTGTTGGGTGAAATGCCCGATAACATCGAAACCCCATTCGCCAATTTGAAGCAGCACCTTTTGCCCCAGGGGCGCCAGGACATCACCACCCATTGCTCCTGCCCGGACTGGGCAAACCCGTGCAAACATGTGGCAGGACTGTACTACTTCCTCGCCGCCAAACTCGACCAGGACCCCTTCTTGCTGTTCGAATTGCGGGGCCTGTCCCGCCAGGAATTGCAGCGCCAGTTGCAGCGCACCCCCGTGGGGGCCGCCTTAGCCAAGGCTTTGCAGGAAGACCTGGCAAACTTGGAACCGGTGCCATCCTTCTTCGAGCGCCCGCAACCGTTGGGCTCTCCTGTTGCCGCCGAAGTGGCACCGCTCGATTACTGGTACGCCGACAAGCGCCTGCCCGATCGTCTCGATCGAGGGGAACAGCCCATGGTACCGGCACTACTGGTGAAAAAAGGCGGCGACTTCCCCGCCTTCTGGCCCAAGGCCCATTCGTTTATCGCGACCATGGAGGTGCTCTATGGGCAGATCAGGAAGGGCAAGAAAGCATGGTAATGGCAATCGCCCGCAAGAGGCGGCGGATCCTCCTCTGCCAACGCTTCGGCTGCGAGCGCACGACGGCGTGACGGCGATGCCAGAGGGCATTAAGGAGGGTGGTCGATCGGCTGATGCGCTCCGATCAGTGGCCGCGTTCTCCAGTTTACGCGGCAGCCTTCCCGTGGAACGGGTGGCCGCAATCAATGGAATACGCCGTCACGGCGACGATTCACAGGCTTGCCGGGAATGCCCAAACTAGGAGAAGATGCGGCTGAGATCTATCTGGGGAATGCTGGGTAAACCGATAGGCTGGCTACCGGGTGGATGTCTGCAGATAATCCAACATTCTTCAAATAGGTGGACTCAGATGAAGAAGATAGGCCAAAAGTTCATGAAGACGTCTGTGGCCAGTGTATCCTCGGCCGCGTTAGCCTTGCTCGTTGGGTTGGGGACGCCTGCGGGAGCGCCCGCCGATGAAGCCTATGCCAAAAGCCTCCTCAAGGCCATGTCCGATTACCTGGCGGCGCAGAAGGCCTTATCGTTCGAATACGATACCAACTTGGAGGTCGTCACCGAAGATCAGCAGAAACTCGCGCTTGCAAGTTCAGGCACGGTCATTCTCAACCGGCCGGACAAGATCCGCGTCACCCGCTCCGGCGGGTTTGCGGATGTCGAGATGCTCTTTGACGGGAAAACGCTGACGCTGCTCGGCAAAAACGCAAATCTCTATACTCAAGTCGATGTGCCCGGCACCGTCGACCACCTGGTCGACGAGTTGAGGGATAAATACAACAAGCCTGTCCCTGGTGCAGACTTGCTGCTGTCGAATGTCTACGATGCGCTGATGCCTGAGGTGGTCGACGCAAAAGACCTTGGCAGCGGTGTGATCGGCGGCGTTGAATGTGATTTTCTCGCGTTTCGAACCAAGGAAGTCGATTGGCAGATCTGGATCGCACAGGGCGACCGTCCCTATCCTTGCCGATATGTCATCACCTCCAAGCTCGTTGCCAATGCACCGCAATACAGTGTCCAAACCAGGGACTGGAAGACCAAAGATGAGGTTACTCGCGAGGATTTTGGCTTCGAGAATTCCACGAACGCCAGAAAAATCGACCTGAAGGATCTTCCCGGTGCTGATGAAATGCCGAAACATTTTGTGATAGGAGGTCTCCAATGAGCATATCGAAGCGATTTGCCATCGTTTTATTCGGCGGGATCATCGGGCTCTGTGCGTTCGAGCTTGGAGAGCGGATTTCGATACCCGGCGTACACAGCTTGGTCTCCACTGCCCAGGCCGTAGTCGGGCGCCCACTAACGCCGGTGAGCGTTGCCGGGGTGGCGCGGCGCACGGCGCGACGCTGCGCAGGCGGCGTATATAACTGCTAATGGTGCCAACCTAACGCAGGAGTCCCTGTTGGGGATTCCTGCTCAAAGGTGAGCGTTGGAAAGAAAAGCTTCTATCACCGCTGGCAGACCCGTTACCGACAGCAGGGGCAGCGCGGCAACCGTCAAGGCAAACAATCCTTGTTGACTTGGGAGTTGGGGTGCACGTCAGCCAGCGGACTCCGAGGCCGATTGGAACTCGGTCGCCTTTACGGGGTAAGCGCTGTGATAGAAAGTGACCTTTCCAGACACGAACTGAGGTTCTAAACGGAGAATTGGAGCCGATGTTTCGAGCGTGGTGTATCCGCGCTTTCCGCCAGTCGCCGCTGAAGGGCTCAAGCAGGCGGCCTCGCTCCCCCCGGTTTTGCATGTTCTCCAACCAACAGGGATTAAACTCCGCCGCCCCAGCGGTATTGCCAGGCAATCCCGATCAAATCGTAATTGTTTCCGGTGCGTGCCGACACCCCGCTACTCCCGTAGAGCTTAATGGAGTTGCGGCGATTCACCGGTAACGCCAGCGTACCGCCCACGCGCCAGTTCTCCTGCCGATCGTCGTTGCGCGTCCCGCTGAGGGTCGTTCGCCCGCCAGTGAAGTAAGTGGCGTCGATCGAAGCCCAGATACCCGCGCGAAGGCCATAAATCGCATGCCCCTGCACCGAATAGAGCGGCGCCTGCGAGCGTTGGTTGCCACCGAAGAAATCGTGGTTGTCAGTGTACAAGGTCGCCGCCGCGGCAACCTCCAGCGTCCAAGGACCGAAAGCCTTGGAAACGCCCACCTCGGGCTTAAACGACCAGCGGTGGGTGCCAATGTTGACCAACCGGC
>JAGTVB010000223.1 GCA_018224385.1 Gammaproteobacteria bacterium | reverse complement strand
GATCATAGTGGCTAAAAGCAATGGTGTAGGATCCGGCGCCCCCCGTGACTGCTTTGAGCTGCGAGGCATAATTATCAAGCTCGCCGAGGGGAGCCTGCCCGGAAACCATGACCATCCCTGCGGGTAGCGATTCCGTGCCGTTGATTCGCCCCCGCTTGCTGGAGAGGTCACTGGCAATATCACCCATATTCTCTTGCGGCACGGTGATCTGGATGTCCACGATGGGCTCGAGCACAATAGGCTTCGCCTTGGACACAGCGTCGAGAAAGGCTTTCTTTCCTGCTGCCACAAAAGCTACTTCCTTTGAGTCAACCGGGTGGTGCTTGCCATCGTAGAGGATAACCTTCACGTCCGCGATGGGATAACCCGCGATCGCTCCGGAAGCCAAAACCTGTCGTACTCCTTTCTCTACGGCGGGTATGAACTGTCCCGGGATGACCCCGCCAACGATGCTGTCAACAAACTCAAAACCGGCGCCACGTGTCAGTGGTTCCACCCGCAGGAATACTTCACCAAACTGCCCGGCACCTCCCGTTTGTTTCTTGTGGCGATGATGCCCCTCAGCGTTCATCGTAATCGTCTCGCGGTAGGCGATTTTCGGCGGCTGGGTCTCAACCTCCACGTTGTAGCGCGACTTCATTCGCTCCAGCATGATGCGCATGTGGAGTTCGCCCAGCCCACGAACCACGGTCTCGTTGGTGGTCGCGTTGTGCTCGATCCGAAAGCACGGATCTTCGGCGCTCAATTTCTGCAGGGTATCGGAAAGCTTTTGCTCATCACCACGTGTCTTGGCGCGTATGGCTAAGCCAAACATCGGCTCGGGCAATTCGATCGGCTGCAGGGAAATAGTGTCTTCATCGTGGGAGTCGTGCAGCACCGCATCAAGTTGGATATCGTCTATTTTGGCCACGGCACAGAGGTCGCCGGGAATGCCGGCATCGATCTCCACGTGATCCTTGCCCTGCAACTGAAGGAGGTGGCCTACTTTAAAAGGCTTTCGTGCATCATTGATAAACAGCTGGCTGTCCTTGGTGACGACACCTTGATGTACCCGAAAAGCCGCTAGCCGTCCGACAAAGGGATCAATCAATACATTAAAGACATGGGCCAGAGCATGCCTCTCTGCCTCTGGCACGATCTCAACCGATTCGACCCGATCACCTTGATGGCTGAAAAATAGCGGGGGATTACCCTCCTTCGGATTCGGCATCAACCTCGCCAGAACCTCCAACAATTCTGGAACGCCGGCTCCGGTATGTGCGGAAACAAAACAGATGGGGATGAGATGCCCTTCCCGCAATGCTTTCTCAAAAGCATCATGGAGCTGTCCTGCACTCATCTCTTCGCCCTGTTCCAGATAGAGCTCCATCAACTCTTCGTCGATTTCGACCACCTGCTCCACGATCCGCGTGTGCGCCTCCGCCGCCGATGAAATGTCGGTTGCATTCGAAGAAGGCTCAAAGAAACAGTCCACCACTGACTTTCCGCCCTGGGCTGGAAGATTAAGGGGTAAACATTCTCGTCCAAAATCTTCCTCGATGCGGCCGAGCAACTCCGACAGATCGGCGTCCTCGGCATCAATCTTATTGATGATGATCAGTCGACACTGGCGACGACGGGCGGCCGCCTCCAAGATACGCCGCGTGCTCATCTCAATTCCCGCCCGGGCATCGATTACTACCGCTGCGGTCTCCACCGCAGGCAGCACGCTGAACGCATGGCACAGGAAATCCGGATAACCCGGCGTATCCACCATGTTGATATGCCGGCCACGAAACACGGTGCTCGCGAGCGAAGCCCGCAAGGAATGCTGGAATTCCTTTTCCAGGGGATCGAAGTCGCAGACGGTGCTTCCCTTGGCTATCTCACCTTTGGAAGGAATGGTTCCGGCCTGGTATAACAGCGCCTCGATAAGGGTGGTCTTACCCGACGCGGCATGGCCAACAAATGCAATGTTTCGGATATCTTCGGTCTTATAGTCCGGCATGTGTTGATTTCCCCCTACCCTTCAATTTGTTGTGAGACGATTTCCTCACCCGTACCTTGAGGCGTAAACTCGCCTTTGTGACTCCTTGGATAGGCGACGGATAAAAAAAGCCGGGACCGTTCATATCGTCCCACCCAAGCCATAGCCGCCGTGCACTGACAATCTTCTAAGGCAGGTGAGTACGGGCTAGGTAGTCGCGCGATTGCATCTCCTCGAGGCGGCTAATGGTCCTCTCAAACGCAAAAACAAGTCTTCCCTCGGGATAGTACAGGTCGCTTGGAGGCGACGCAGCGGAGACAATGAGGTTGACGTTGCGATCGTAGAATACATCGACTAATTGAATAAAGCGCGCCGCCTTATCGTTATCCGCATTGCCCATCAGTGGGATATTGGCGATCAGCACCGTGTGATAGGCGCGCCCAATCTCAATATAGTCCGCAACACTCCGCGGACCGTCACACAGTTCCTTAAAGTCAAACCAGGCGATGCCATCGGCACTGCGCACGGTGTTGATGGGCCGGCCCTCGATTTCCAGAACTTCGCCGACCCGAACGCCCTCGGGTCCTAATCGAGTGAAACTTTCGAGCAGGCTCTTGTCCGATGCGTCATCGAGCGGCCAATGGTAGATTTCTGCCCTTTCCAGGGCGCGCAGCCGATAGTCTTCCGGACTATCGAGATGCAGCACTTCTGTGTGGGCTTTCAGCAAATCGATGGCAGGCAAGAATCGCTCGCGCTGGAGGCCGCCACGATAGAGATCGTCCGGCGCAATGTTCGAGGTGGCCACGAGCGTCACGCCATGCTCGAATAACGCCGCCAGCAAACGCCCAAGCAGCATCGCATCAGCGACATCCGAAACATGAAATTCGTCGAGACAGATGATCCGAGCGCGCCTCCCCAGACGTTCCGCCACCACCTTCAAGGGATCCGGCGTGTGTCGAAGGGTCCTGAGCTCCGCATGGACCTGCTGCATGAATCGGTGGAAGTGCACCCGTAACTTCTTTTGGAGCGGCAGGCAGTCGTGGAAGCCATTAACCAGATGTGTCTTCCCGCGGCCGACACCACCCCACAGGTACAGTCCCCTGATCGGTTCCCCCGGCTGACCGCGGATGCGGTGCCTCAGCGCCGTTATCCAGCCCTGTCGCGACTCATTTTCCGGTAACAGATCGGCATACAAACGCTGCAAGGCCTCGACCGCCATCTCCTGCACCAGGTCGTAGCTCAGTTCCCCATTTTTCAGCTCAGCTCGATATCTTTCCAATGGCGTCATCGGTAGCGACTCGCCTCAGAAGCGTTTTAAGAACGACGGCGCTTGCACAGTGCACGTTGCGCGGCAAGGGCGAGTCATCTTCATGTACGCTCCGAGACACGCCGACTGCGCGCCGCCGTGCGCCCTTGCCAGTCCGGGCCTCGCGACATTTCTAAAACGGCTTCTCAAGGGGCGGTCAACACCAGGGCGCCCATTGTCCCTCCTTTCACTGGGAACCGCGCAAAAGTTACGATACCGCGCACGTCGTACCAGATTTCGGCGCGCAAGTCCCCGCCAAGGCGAAAGCGAGAACTCGATGGCCGCCGACGCCCGGATTGGGTGCTGGGACTGTTCAGCATCTGTGCGCTGACTGATTTGATGCGACCTTTAGTTGGTTCGATGACGGTCGAACTTGAAAGGCTCGCTTGGCACCACGCCGACAGCAAAGGCGTGTCGCGCGGCACTTCATAGGGCCCGCCTTTACCATCCACATAAAGGGTTGCCGCCTGTGGCGATACGCGCACCGTTCGGCGCTCACCGTTGTCCACGGTTACACCCCGAAAGCCGATCAGCGCGCCCTGCTGCCACTGCTCCTCCGAGACATGGGTAAAGCGAAATAGGCTATGGGAAAAAATCCGCGCATCGACATCGATCTCATTATGCACTGTCAGCCGCTCGTCCACACGATCGAAGACGATCACCAGTTCCCCAACCCGCTCACCCATCCATTGGATTTCGTACTCGAGTCGTCGCAGATCGGACGGAAGTTGGCATTCGATCCCCTGCACCGGCGCAGCGATGAGCGAGAACAAAAGAGCGCCGGCAAAACCGATGAGAGCGCGCCGCACAGACAGCGGTTGGCGCGCGGACGAGGTAGGATGCACGAGCGAGGGAAATGCCTGGGCAACGAGCCTAAATGGCATGTTTGAGCCTTGCAAAACTTTTTTATACTACCCTGTCTAGGGCTCAGCGCCAAGCCGCTGGAACGTATCGACACACGGCCCGATTCGCTTCTCCCGCTATGGCCGGCATGCAATCAAGAAATTGGGGCCATGGTCATCGTTTCGTCCGGGTCACCATTCAGAGGTTAAAACCGTACCCAGAATCTGTAGGCAGCCAGTCGCCTTGCCACAAGGGTGTGTCCGGCATGGATGCCGGACTCAAGTCTACAAGGAGGTATTCACGACGTCCCTTGAGGCGAGGCGAGCGGCTGCCACCCGGACGAGACGATGACCACGGCCCGAGAGCGATGCAGGAAGGGGGCGCGCTTCGGGGCGCTCCCTTGAAACGCGGCGAAATAGCTCCCAAGTGAGAACTGATCGGCAGGAGTAAACAATACAGTTGGGTTACATTGATTCCTCCGCTCAATGAAAAAACACAAGTGATGCAGATCCCGGAGGAGGAGGTGATGGTGAATGCGAAGTGGTGGTTTTTGGCGGCCACTGTACTGCCGCCTGCGGCGCCTGCTGTGGAGACTCAGTTCGCGGGATTTTCAGCAGTCGCCGTGTCCGCTCATGTCGGGCTTGCTGGAATGCACGGTGCTTGCCAGGCGGCTTTTGGCAGCAGGGCAAGAATGTGTCTCACCGATGAGGTTGTACGCTCGCCCGAGATCGTGGAGTTCACCCAGAATCTGCAGGCGTGGGTGCAGCCAGGCGCAGACCGCTTTCCCTGTGCTGGTTGGACGTCTGCTGTCGGTTCGGGAACAGTGCTTGATGCGCGCACGATGTCTTTCCTTAACAAGTCATGCGCGGCGATGCTTCCCGTCACCTGCTGCCAAGAACAAGCCCTGGTAAGGCGGTAAAGCAGGAGGGACGGACCTCATCACATTGCCGCATGGCGCAAAATGTCGTTGATCCCCTGCCGGTGGGTTCTGAATGGCCGGGAGCGCTGGCTGAGGCCGCCACCTTGAGAGCCGGTACGACCCGAAGTCGGGTTTTCCCTAATGGAAACTCCCACAGGGCTCGGTTATACGGATTAGCTCTTTCAGGCTGATCGACGCTAATCCGTAGGGGTGATTTTGCCATGCGACCGATACCAAGAAAATCGAATTGGAAAACACTATCGTCTAGCTTGCTCGGCAGCTCGTTCGTAGTAGGCATTGCTTCAGCACAAGTGCCCGAGGAGTATGTTAAAGAGACGTACCTGCCGGTGGTCATAGAGCAGGACTTCCAGACCACGATGGAACAGGATGTAAAGCAGAGGACCAAGGTCCTAGAGCAGCAACGCAAGCTGCTGGAAGAGCGTTACGACTTGAGCGACCGCTCTTCCGAGGTGATGATGTCGGGCGACATCAAGGCCGTTCAAGAAGGGGTGCGGGTAAAGCTGTCTAATGACATGACCTGGGAAAAGCTGATCGAGATGAGTCCTGAAGAGATCCGTCAACAGGCGCTATTCCCCAAAGGCTTCCTCCCGCTGCCTCATGTTAAACATGAGGTCGGGGGACAGGTTTTTCCGCAAGACCAAATCGATGCCATCAAGGAGCAAGAAGGCCGCGATCTCAATCGCTTTGATGTCGAATTTGATATCCCGAAGCACTTCCTGCCCGAATTTCCACCCCCCATCTTTTTGAATTCCCGTCCCGATCTGGGCGACGTCTCCCAGGGGAAAGTCCTGACCATCAAGAATTACTACGATCTCATGGAAGGAATTTTGACACCGGTGCAAATGGAGGGTTTGCGGCTGCTGCTGACGCCCTTTCCACAGCAGCAGTTCAACCAGACCGAGGATAGGAAATCCGCGGAGCCCAGCCTGGGCGTCTCCTGCCTGGATTGCCATACCAACGGACACACCAATGGTGCCTTTCACCTGAACCCGGATAACCGTCCGCAGGCGGCACGCCTGCGCCTCGATACGGTGAGCTTGCGCGGTATGTTCAACCAGCAGATCCACGGCTCCAAGCGGTCGCTGCGTTCGGTTGAGGACTTTACTGAGTTCGAACAACGCACCGCCTATTTTGATGGTGATCACGTCATCGCCGCCAAGAAGGGCGTGCATTTGCCCGATCGTACCAGCCAGGTGGCGATGATGGCGCAGATGCAGAATATGCTTGATTTTCCGCCCGCGCCCAAACTGGATACCTTCGGTCTACTGGATCCGGCAACGGCCACCGAACAGGAGCTCAAAGGGCAGGAACTGTTCATGGGCAAAGCCCGCTGCGCGCAGTGCCATGCACCGCCGTTTTACCTTGACGACAAGATGCACGATCTCAAGGTCGAGCGTTTCTATGAGCCGCAGATGATCAAAGAGCAGTACATCCATGCGGAGGGTCCGATCAAGACCTTTACGCTGCGTGGGATCAAGGATTCACCTCCTTATCTGCATGATGGGCGGCTGCTCACCCTGGAGGATACGGTGGAATTCTTTAACTTGATTCAGAATCTGAAGCTCAATAAGGAGGAAAAGGAGGCGGTCGTGGCGTTCATGAGGACACTCTAGGAAAGACGGGCCGGAAAACGGGGGACAACGTGGGCCCCGTTTTTCTGATGGCTTGACTTAATAGCAAGTCCTACTGGGCCCGGTAACAAAGGGTCATTTCGTGAGCGATGGGTCCCGTCCGGATCATCCTGTCGGCGCTATTTGTCCTTGGGGCCGGTGTGGCCGCCCAGCTTCCGGCCTCAAGAAACGCGGTGCATAGATCCAAAAGAGGCTTGTGTCCGGCATTCCTGCCGGACACACCGT
>JAGTVB010000222.1 GCA_018224385.1 Gammaproteobacteria bacterium | reverse complement strand
ATGTGCATTCCCGCCACATCTTCGGGACTGGTTTCCTTGCGCACCAGCAACACCTTCTCTCCCGCTTCTGCACGTTCCACGGCCTCCTCCGCACGAAAAGCAAGCTTTCCGGATGCAGCACCGGGAGAGGCTGGCAGTCCACGAGCCAGCACATCTCGCTCTGCGTTCGTGTCGAAGGTCGGTAGCAGCAGCTGATTCAAATCGCTTGGCGGTACCCGCAGCACCGCAGTCTGATGATCGATCAGGCCCTCTTTGACCATGTCCACAGCGATTTTAAGTGCCGCCGCAGCGGTACGCTTGCCCGTGCGGGTCTGCAATAGGTACAGCGCTCCACGCTCAATGGTGAACTCCAGGTCCTGCATCTCCCGGTAGTGGTTTTCCAGTATTTCCTTTACTTCAAGCAGCTGATCGTAGAGCTCCGGGCGCCACCGCTTCATTTCCTTAACAGGCCTTGGAGTGCGAATACCCGCCACCACATCCTCGCCTTGAGCGTTGACCAAGAACTCGCCGTAAAACTCGTTCCGACCGACAGCGGGATCGCGCGTAAAAGCCACCCCGGTACCGGAATCGTCTCCCATGTTGCCGAACACCATGGTCTGCACGTTAACAGCGGTACCCAACAGCCCGGTAATCTCATGAATCTGCCGGTACTTGACTGCGCGAGGAATGTTCCAGCTCTTGAACACCGCTTCGATGGATTTCTTTAGCTGTAGGAACGGATCCTGCGGAAACGCCTCTCCGGTATGCGTTTTGTAGACTCGCTTATATGCTGTGATAAGCGCCGTCAGCCCTTCTTCATGCAGCTCCGTATCCAGAGCAATTCCATACTTCGTCTTGATCTTGTCGAATTCGGCTTCGAATTTCTCATGAGCTACACCCATAACCACATCGCCGAACATGTTGATAAGCCGCCGGTACGCGTCAAGTGCGAATCGCCGGTTTGCGGAACGCTTCGCAAGCCCCTCCATAGCGGCGTCGGTAAGACCGAGATTCAAAACCGTATCCATCATGCCGGGCATGCTCACGGCGGCGCCGCTGCGTACCGAGACCAGCAACGGGTCGTCCTCGGATCCGAATCGCTTCCCTGTCTCCTGCTCTAGCAGCGCCATGTTCTGGTGGACCTCGTCCATAAGCATGTCCAGCAGCTTGTCACCAACATCGTTATATTCAGCACAAGTCTCCGTTGTGATGGTGAATCCTGGCGGTACGGGAAGGCCAATGATCGTCATCTCTGCTAGGTTGGCGCCTTTGCCCCCCAGCAACTGTTTCATGTCTTTGCTACCCTCGGCCCGATTGCGCCCAAAAAAGTAAACGCGTTTCTTAGATGTATTTGCCATCTTGACAATCCCTTTATATGAACATTCCGATAGCACGGGTCGGCCGCCGATCGCTCAAGCGAGCCGGACCCGTAGACTGCACTAGCCAGTGGGGACATTACCCAGAGCCGGGTACTCACCGAACATCATCGCCAACGGACCCAACAATCGCGGCCATTGTCAGCGGGAGCGCGTGATTCGTGAGCATCAAACCTACGGGGCGAAGAGTCCGAGGCCGTCAGGGTCTTAAACACTCGAAACACCAAAAATCGCCAGTCCTGCACCTTGTGCATTTTCACCATGCGATACGCAAGACGCCCCGTCATCGCGGGCGGACGCTCAAGTCCTGTAATGTGCGGTCACTCACGGCGTCACAAATGGCACCGCCTTAACGCGTCGACACCGTTTACGATCCGCCCTGCAGCGCGTTCATACAATACGGCAATCGTTTGATTTATAGATCTTTTTATGTTCTGGATCGAAGTTTGCTTTAGCCATGGCAAGACACGAAACAAGGCTCTAAAACGAACTGCCTGCGCCTGCGTGAAAGCGAACGATATTAGAGGGATGACAATGAACAGACAACTCCGTGAATCAGCTCGCGTCGCACAGCCGCTCGTCGCCCCAGGTAGCCATCTAGACGAGGTCGTCATTCCGGCCACCACCGCGCGCGCCATTATCGAGCGCAATCGCGCCGATCAGCAGCAGAAGAGCACCCGCAGCATCAACAAAAAGCAACAAGCGGCACTTGAAGCAATGCCACACGTGGTCAATGCGTTGATCGCTATGTGGGGCTATCACGAGTGCAGCGACTATTTGCGTAAGCTTATGGTCATTGACAGCGAGCGAGACTACCGCCAAGGCTTCTCACGCGAGGCTTTCGATGAATTGGCCTTCCTCTATCGACTCATCCAAGACAACCGAGGGTCCGTGGTCAAGGAAAGAATGCCAGAGATCCAAGTCGACGAACTGAAACATCGCGAACGGTTAATGCGAATTGAATCCGCGTATCTGCGACGGAGCTAGCTGCAAATGCAGTGGTCATTTAGTTTGATCTAGATCAATTAAATTGGCCACCCCTCATTAAAGACTCTGCATTGCCGGTGCAAAACAACTAGAATTCGGCCTGATCGGCACCTAGTGGCTGGACCGCTACCCCTAATCTGGCTGTGCCTGCAGGCAGCATTTTGGGCTGGCGCAACAGAATGGGAAAACTCCTTCGACACGACTGGCGAAGGATTGTTCGTAGACTGAGGCACTTAGGCAACGCAACTCGTCTGAACCGCATTTATAAAAACAACGCAGGAAATAACTATCGCCACTCCGTGACCTAACCAAGAAACACCTAACCCGTGCCACGCTGCGGGCGTGCGTCGGGTTACCAGGTCAACATCGGAGGTGAACGGATGGAACGGCGTTATGGGCCCCGTGAGCCCGTTAGCCTTGACGTAGAAATCTACCGTGGACAATACAAACTAGGCCAATTCAAATCCCGGGACATCAGTTTTGAGGGGATGTTCGTCGCCACGAAACGTCTGGGCCTTAGCGTGGGAGAACTTGTCACAATCAGATTAAGCCTCGAATCGTCCGACATCGAAGGCTATCTTCTTCGTGCGGTTATTGCTCACCGGTCAAACGGTGGCGTGGGGCTCATGTTTACCGACGACGACCCCATATTCTTTCGGGTGCTTGACGCTCTTTCGGATGCGGCCGCCTAATCGGCAAGTCATGCCGCTTCTTGTGGTGCCAGCTAAAACGCGACCTCCGACATAGCCTCCGGCGGGGGCCTCAGCAGCCCACCGCACCGGACCGCCGCTGCCGCGCGCGTGACACCCCCGCGCATCTGGCGCTCTCGGGCAAGCGCAACACGCCAAACCGCTGGCTTTTTTATATCTCGGGGCTTCGCACTCCTCTTACCACGTACCACAGTCCGCTCGCGACGGTAGACATTGCCACCAGCACCACGAGTGCATCGATCGCAAGCGGCCATGACACATGGACAGCTTCAACCCAAACCGCCAGCATGGCCAAGAGGACTTGAGCGCCGGTATTGATCTTGCTAATCACGCTGGGCTTAGCGCCCGTGGCAAGCATCCTCTCCCTCACTACAAACGCTCCGCCGAGGATCATCGCATCGCGGAGAATGACTAGGGCGACCAACCACATCGGGAGGACATCTTGCCAACCGAGCGTAAAGTACACCGCCGTCATTAGTGCTTTGTCTGCGAGGGGATCCAGGTAGGTGCCAAGGCGTGAATGCCAGTCATAGTGCCTGGCGAGGAAGCCGTCCACTCCGTCCGAGAGGGCCGCGAGCACAAACAATCCAAACGCCCAGGAATACTCGTCGATAAGCAAGCACGTAACGATTGGTGCAACCAGCAGGAAACGAAAAACGGTGATAGCGTTAGGCAGGTTTCGTGGAACGAAAATAGGGTCCATTGAGTAAACCGAGGACAATGCGGTGAGCGCAAACATGCCCCCGACGCTATCCTTTACCCTTACCGGGAGGGAGATTCGCAACGGACTGAGAGCACCGATTTGCCAGTTACCGTTACCCTAGACTTCCTGCTCCGTGTGCATCTAAAGCACCCTCAAGTCCTGCCCGTAGCGCGAAAACGCATCGGCGGCGTCGCGGTTTATGCGCCCCTAAAACCTGAGACGCTGCCAGGCACGCGATTTTTGCTCGAGTGCTCTTGGCAGAACTGCCTTCTCAAAAAGCGGTTGTCGACATGTCTCGATCGCCGGCACAGCACGACGCCCCGTGGTGCTGTGCCGGTAATTCGCAGGATGTACAGATGACTTTACTCGCCCATCCTTGAGCAATTCCCTCAACCCTCGAGGAGGCCAGGCCCTGAGCGGTCGGTAGCGAGCACGTGGCCACACGCCGAGTACCGGCGCAAATCCCAGCATCCTATCGCTCCGGTATAGTTGTGGGTGCGCGGGGAATCGCCACCACAACTATACGTGTCCAACAACTATTGGGCCATCAGAGCTCTTGCTGTCCGAGTAGAACTCCTTTCACTCCAATGTGGCCGCCGGGAAATGTTCAGCCCGTTCTAGATTACTGCTGTTTCCCAGGCTCTTGCATCGGCGGCGGACTGCCGGGCTCCTCTGTGCCCTCCTGCTGCTGGCAAGCCGACAATCCCAGCACAAAGGAAAGGACCGCTAACACCATCCAGCCTTTTACGTTCACACGTACCTCCTTGAACTCTACGTTGCTAAAGTCATTTAAGCTTATCGCCGTCCTCGCTACACGGCAACCCAAATCGAGCGCGGTAACCCGAGCGCACATCACCGCCTTGAGAGGTGAGATCGACGTTGTCATCACGTCCCATAGAGCTGCCGCACCAGGTCCAAAAACCAAGGCGGCCTCTCCAATACCACATAAATCAATAGGATGCCAGCAATTGGCAACAGCGGAATCACGGCATCGACTAAGCATAAGGCGATAAGTGCAACCAGCACTTGCGTTCTCTTGCTCATGGCATCAGCCCCTCACAGCGTAGATGAACTGCGCGACTACCGCCTTCTCGATCAGCGCTTTCGCTTTGCACCCGCACCCAGCGACAAGCCCAGATAAGGAAACGGAACGCTCAGATCAGGCCCGAGGCGTGTGCCCGAGCACGACGTCGAAATCAGCGCGCCAATCGACTCCGGCCTCCTTCCCAGGCACAAACGGCGCTGTTACCAGCTGCCGCTGCTCCACGGGGATACGGTTGAAGAGAAAATCGCCCTGGTTGCGCGGTTCCTCCCTGACGTAGAGTTGAGTGACAAGCGGAGTAGCGCCCGCTAACAAGACCGCCATATGAATATGCGGCGTGCGTCCGGGATAAGGAACGGGCCGAATGGTGCGAAATCGATAGCGACCCACGTCATCGGTAAGGGTATGACCGTATCCCTGGAAGCTTTCATCGAGCGGCGAGCGGCCGGGATCATGAGGGTGTCGGTATCGGCCATTCGCATCGCATTGCCAGATTTCCACGCGGGCACCTTCGATGGCGCGGGCGTTCACATCGAGGATTCGCCCAGATAGCTCCGTTATCTCGCCACGTGCCAGCGTGGTACGCCCCGCGACGCGGGTCAAATCGTTGTCGTCATCCAGCAGTGGATTGACTGGGTAAAATGGTCCCGCCATCTGCGGAGGTGTGGCTCGCAGCAAATGCTTGGCAAAAGCGGGAAAAGTGACGAACACGCCGGCCAGCGCCGTGACCATGCGCCGTCTCATTGGATCGTATTTTATCGGCTTGAATTGCTTCACGAACACAGTGCTTTCAAAAGGTGTCGCGCGCGCGACAAATCCTAGCCCAGCCCTCTTAGGGCGAGGCTGCACCGGCGGCAGGGCCAACGATAGGTTTGTTCACCGGGTTGGGCTCTTTATTCGGCTGCACCGCGCCACCCCCTTCGGGGCGGGGCGGAAGACCGCCATCGGAATCCTCCGGCGGTCGCGGCGTGTGACCCGCCATGATGTCATCGATTTGCGCGCTGGTGAGCGTTTCATATTGAACCAGCGCATCGGCCATCGCGTGCAGTTTGTCGAGGTTACTGCCGAGCAGTTCGCGCGCACGTTGGTAACTGCGCTCTATGGTTGCCCGCACCTCCTCATCGATACGACGGGCTGTTACGTCTGAAACATGCTTGCGCTCAGTGATCGCCTGCCCGAGGAACACTTCCCCCTCGGCCTCGTTATAAGCCAGCGGCCCGAGCGCTTCCGAAAAGCCCCATTTGGTGACCATATCGCGAGCGATGCGGGTTGCTCGTTCTATGTCATTTTGCGCACCCGTCGTCACCGCCTCGCGACCGAAGATAAGCTCCTCGGCCACGCGCCCGCCAAAAAGACTGGCAAGCTGGCTCTCCAGCTGCCGCTTGCTGGCGCTGTAGCGGTCACGTTCCGGCAAGAACAGCGTAACGCCGAGCGCCCGCCCGCGGGGAATGATGCTGACCTTATGCACGGGATCGTGTTCTGGCACCAGCCGCCCCACGATGGAGTGCCCCGCCTCATGATAAGCCGTAAGCCGCTTGTCCGCTTCGCTCATTACCATCGAGCGCCGCTCCGCGCCCATCGTGATCTTGTCCTTAGCGCGCTCGAACTCCACCATACTCACCATACGTTTGTTTGCGCGGGCGGCGAAAAGTGCCGCTTCGTTGACGAGATTAGCTAGATCAGCGCCGGAAAACCCTGGCGTGCCTCGGGCGACGACGCGCGCATCGACATCGGTGTCAAGCGGTACCTTGCGCATGTGCAATTTCAGAATGTGCTCGCGGCCGGTAACGTCCGGGAGCGGCACCACCACTTGGCGATCAAATCGGCCCGGCCGCAAGAGCGCGGGGTCGAGCACGTCCGGACGGTTCGTAGCTGCAATCACGATGATGCCCTCGGTACCTTCAAACCCGTCCATCTCGACCAACAGCTGGTTCAGTGTCTGTTCACGCTCATCGTGTCCGCCACCCAGGCCCGCACCGCGACGCCGGCCAACGGCGTCGATTTCATCGATAAACACGATGCACGGTGCGTGCTCTTTTGCCTGTTTGAAAAGATCGCGCACCCGCGATGCGCCCACCCCGACGAACATCTCCACGAAATCCGAGCCCGAGATTGAAAAGAAGGGTACTTTTGCCTCGCCTGCAATGGCACGCGCCAATAAGGTCTTACCCGTACCCGGCGACCCAACCATCAAGACGCCGCGAGGAATGCTGCCGCCCAACTGCTGAAAGCGGGCCGGATCTTGCAAAAAAGCGACGATCTCCCCCACCTCGTCACGGGCCTCATCGACCCCGGCGACGTCAGCGAGCGTGACTTTTACCTCATGTTCTCCGAGCTTTCGGGCGCGACTCTTACCGAAAGCGAAAATGCCCCCGCTACGCCCCCCCCCACCTTGCATTCGACGCATGAGGTAAATCCACGCGCCAATCAGAAGCGCCATGGGCAACAATGAAGCGAAAAGCTGACCGAGGAAGCTTGGCTTTGCGGGAGGCACTGACGAAATGCTAACGTCATGCTCCAGCAATTCGCCGATCAATCCCGGATCGTCGGGGCTGTATGTCACTAACGGGTTGCCGCTTTGATCCACACCACGTATTTTCTGCCCCTCGATACGAACTTCGCGAACGCTGCCGTCCCTTACCTGTGCTAGGAAGTCTGAGTAGCTGGTCCCGGTTGCCACGCCCTGCGGATCGCCGCCATTGCTCATCAGGGATAGCAGCATCACGGCGAGTAACAACCCACCTAACAGCTTCAGCGTATTTGCATTCATTATGTCCCTTCCGCGCCTGTCTACATAAGCTGTAAGTTACGAAATTTCGACACCTTAGGCATGACTGAGTTCACCGTCGTTTGCGCCTCGCGCTTCTCTAGCGCGAGCCTCATTTGGCTTTGCATCGCGTCCACACCGCTACTTGCTTCGCCACGGGTCCAGCCGTTCTGGCCTCCGCGGCCTGTCGAACGGCCCAGATGCAGCAACTTACAGCATGTTTTAAAACCCCAACGAGCATAGGCAGAGCAAGGCGCACGACGGTGGCGAAGAGCCGCAGTGTACACGCGAGTACATGAGAATTCCGAGACAGCGCGCAACACAGCTATGGCAAGCGCAGTAATTTTTAAAACAGCTTCTTAGAGGCTATCGAACAAACCGGCCATGGACATCGTTT
>JAGTVB010000221.1 GCA_018224385.1 Gammaproteobacteria bacterium | reverse complement strand
GTGTGGGAGCACGCCTCCTTTGGCCTGGATGGCGAATCGGTGGTGGCGAGCGGCGCGCGGGCCGCGGCACGAATCGATGAGTGCGCGCGGCGGTTCGGCGGGCAGTGGTTTGCGGAGCGTTTCATTGAGGGTCGGGAGTTTAACGTCGCGCTACTGGCGAGCGAGGCCGGGCCTGAAGTCCTGCCCATTGCTGAGATGCGGTTTGTGAATTTCCCTGAGGACTGCCCGCGCATCGTCGACTATGCCGCCAAGTGGGACGCGCAAAGCGTCGCCTACCAATGCACCCAGCGCTGTTTCCCGGATCCGCACGCGGAGCGGGATCTATTGGCCAACTTGGCCGGCCTGGCGCGGCGCTGCTGGAATGCCTTTGCGCTTAATGGCTATGCCCGGGTTGACATACGCCTTGACGAGGGCCAGCGTCCCTGGGTACTGGAGGTCAACGCCAATCCGTGTCTCGCCCCGGACGGCGGCTTCGCCACCGCGGCGGCGAGGCGCGGCTTGAGCCTCAGCGACGTCATCGCCCGCATCCTTGACGATTGCCCCGCCGTAACGTCCGGTCCGGCGGCAGCGGCTTGAAGCCAGCTGGCAAGGAGGGGAGCCAGTGTTTCGTATCCGCCGGGTTCCCTATGACAGCACCGCAGCCAACGCCGAAGCTATCCGTCAGGTGCAACGGATCCTTGGCGCTCAGTTTCCGCAGCTCGCCGAAAGCGAGGTGCAGATGCTGCCGGAGAAGCTTCGCAATCCCTTCAAATACCGTTTTCGCTCGATGCTCTTCGTTGCTGAAGATGCGCAGGATCGTGTGCGGGGTTTTGCCCTGTTACAGCATGCGCCCGACTTACATTTCTGCTTTCTCGACTTTATCGCGGCGGCCCCTGGCCGCGCCGGCGGTGGGGTAGGCGGCGCGCTTTATCAGCGGGTGCGCGAAGAAGCACTTGCTTTGGAGGTGATCGGTATTTTCTGTGAGTGCCTACCCGATGATCCGCTGTTTTCACGGGATCCGACCATCCGCCGGCAGAATGCGGAGCGTCTGCGCTTTTATGAACGCTATGGCGCTCGTCCGATCGCCAATACGGCCTACGAAACGCCGCTCAAACCGGGGGGCGATAATCCTCCCTACCTGGTGTTCGACGGGCTCGCGCGCTCGACGCTACCCAGCCGGAAACAAGCCCGGGGGATCGTCGAGGCGATCCTGCGGCGTAAATACGCCGAGCTGTGCCCCCCGGGCTATATTCAGATGGTGGTCGAGTCTTTTCGTGACGATCCTATTGTGTTGCGCCGGCCTCGCTACGTCCGTCGGGAAGTTGACGCTCCAGTCACGGCCGAGCGGTATCTCGCGGCCCGGATCCCTCTGGTAGTGAATGCTCAGCACGATATTCACCATGTGCGTGAGCGCGGTTATGTGGAAGCGCCGGTGCGGATCCCGACTATCCTCAAAGCCTTGGACGAAACGGGCCTGTTTGAGCGCGCCGAGCCTCGACACTTCGCGGACCGCCACCTTCTCGCCGTGCATGACGCGCGGCTTGTCGACTATTTGCGTCGCGCCTGTATGCTCGTCGGTACCGGCCGCTCGGCCTATCCTTATGTCTTTCCCATTCGCAACGCCGCACGACCGCCCAGGGAACTGCCGCTGCGTGCCGGCTACTTTTGCATCGATACCTTTACGCCCATCAATGGCAACGCCTATCTGGCAGCGCGCCGCGCCGTGGACTGTGCGCTTACGGCGGCGGAGCGGGTACTGGAGGGGCAGCGGCTTGCCTATGCACTGGTGCGGCCTCCGGGGCACCATGCGGAACGTCAAGCCTTTGGCGGGTTCTGTTATTTCAACAATGCGGCCGTGGCAGCCAATTACTTGAGCCGCTACGGGCGGGTCGCCGTGCTTGACATCGACTACCATCACGGCAACGGCACGCAGGATATCTTCTATCAGCGGGCGGATGTGTTGACCCTCTCTATCCACGGTCATCCGCGGTTTACCTACCCGTATTTCAGCGGTTTTTCTGAAGAGCAGGGCCAAGGCGTTGGCCTTGGATGCAATCTGAACATCGCTTTGCCCGAGACGGTGTCTCCGGCTCAGTACCGTGAGGCTCTTGCGCGGGCGCTTACCCGCATCAGCCGATTCCAGCCGAGCTTTCTGGTCGTGGCCGCGGGTTTCGATACAGCCGCCGGCGATCCCACGGGTTCGTGGAGGCACCGTGCCAAAGATTTCCATAGCATCGGGCACGCTATCGGCGCCCTCGGTCTGCCTTGTGTCGTGGTGCAGGAAGGGGGCTACCGTATCCGCGTATTGGGAACCAATGTGAAAAGCTTTTTTGAAGGTTTATGGCAGGGCGCCAAGCAGCCTCTGACCGGGCGCCCCCGGGTGGGGAAGCGGGTACCGCGTGCTGCCGCTTTCCCGGTCCTAGAGCGAATTCGCTGGCGGGAACAGGTGAGCGCTTCGGATGTCGATGCGGTGCGTGGGCTGGTGGAACGCACCGGCGTGTTCTCCGCGGAGGAGACGGAGGTGGCGGCCGAACTGGTCGGGGAGCGACTGCAGAAGGAGGATGCCGTAGGCTATCATTTTCTCTTCGCCGAGCACGATGACCAGCTCGTCGGCTACACCTGCTTCGGGCCGATACCGGCCACGGATGCCCGCTTCGACCTTTACTGGATCGCCGTGCATCCCGATCGCTGCCGGGGTGGCCTTGGCCGAGAACTGCTCGCTCGTACGGAACGCGCCGTCGCCGACCGTGGCGGCCGCCAATTGTACGCCGAGACCTCAGGTAGCGATCGCTATCAGGCAGCGCGTCGTTTCTACCGAAGCACCGGTTTTCGCGTGGTCGCGAGGCTTCCGCATTTCTACCGCGAGCACGACGACAAGATCATTTATCAGAAGGCCGTGGCCCCCGTTGCCCGTTAGCGGATTACGCCCCTTTACGCGCTGCCGGGGCAGTCAAGACCACGGCAGAAAAACCTTATTATCGGCTCATGGTGAGCCCATGGTGCGGGTGCTCACCTATGCTCCGCCTGTTGCCCTAGGAAGGTTCAGCGCTTGAGATACCTGCTCCGGCGGGCGGAGCGGTGAGCCTTCGTTCGGTTTCCGTCAGCCAAGCGCTGAGTCCTGCCGGTGGCGCTGCCGCCGCTGTGGGTAAGAACTCCGGCCAGCGCAACGCCGTCTCTCTGATGGTCTGACGGATCTGATACAACGCTTCTCGCAGCACGCTGTCAATCTCTTGGAAGACCGTGGGATCGTCACCGAAGAGATCCAGTCCCTCGGGAGCGCCGTCGGGCGGTAGACCGGCGCGAACCAGACTACGCTGCAGGATATCCACATTGGCCGCAATAAACGTTCGCGCGGCCTCTTCACTTGCCGATGATCCGTTTTTCCCGACCTTGGGCCAATCGCTGAGGATACGGTTAAGTGTGCCGAGCGTATTTCTGACCTCTCGGGAGTCGCTGCGCATGGCTCCTCTGTGCTGCCGAGCGCGCAGCAGTGCGGTGAGGGCGCCAACCGCGTCCCGGTCGAATTTGCCGGCGGATAGCTTCAATGCCGTGTGCAGATCATCCAGTGTATTTTTCTGTGCCAGCCCGACGGCGAATTCCACCAGCGACAGAATTTTCCCCGGTCGCGATAGCTCGCGATCGTGAACACCTTTCGGATAGCCGCTGCCGTCCAATCGCTCATGATGCTCGAACACGGCGCGGCTTATCAAAGGCTGATAGTTTTGCATCTCTTTCACGATGAGGTAACCGGTGACCGGATGTGTCCGGATGTGCCGGTGCTGCTCGGCGTCCATCGGACCCGAGGGGGCGAAGATTGCGGGATCACAGTGTAGCTCACCGATGTCGTGGAAAAGTCCGGCCGTTGCAAGCACATCGAGCTCCTCGGCGTCGAGCCGGAGCTGCTCGCCGATGACTCTCGCCACGAGAGCGACCCGAAGGCTGTGGGCGAACAACTCGGGGCGCTGCCGGTAAGCCACGGTCAGCTTGTTCTGCATGGCGATGTTGAGCACTGTCCGCGCAAAGCACTGTCGGACAAAGCTCTGCGGGCGCGACAAATTCAGCAGCAGGGATACCTCGCTGCCATCGCCCATCAGGGTCAGCCCTTCGGCAATCAGCGTGTCGCGATTCACGGCATTTTCCACTAACACCGAATAGTCGATGGGCCGCAGCAGCTTGTGCTGCAGCAGTCGATGCAGGACACGGCGGTCGATACGTGCTCCTTCCTTGAGCAGCTTGAGGCCCATGCTGGAGCGGATATCCTCGCTGGCAAGGACTTCAGTCGACTCACCGAGCGCAGTCATCCGCTCTACGTAATAGCGATCGGGGTTGCCCATACGGTTTTCAAACCCTCCTTGCGTTCAATCGTTTCAGGAACGATGTCTTGCGATAGCGACTTTGGCCGCCATTTCCTGCAGGACAAAGGGACGAAATTTTTGCACCGATACGGCGCGCCGGCCGCCGCGTGTCATGCTTAGCCACCACGCTTCTGGCAACGAATGCGGTCTAGAACGCGGGCAAGGCCGCATTTCTTAAACAGCTTCTCAGCTTCGATACCGCCCCTCACCGGTGCGCTTAGGTTAGAGAAGGCGGCATGCATTGCCCGCGCCAGCGCCTCTCGTTTAAGCAGCGGGTTGGGTGGGGAAGCCTGGCCGCGGCCCCAGATCATCTCGATCCCGCTCATACAGCGGCGGACTTTGCATGTAGATGGCGAGCAGCTTGACCAGCGAGTCCAGAGCATCCCAGTGAACGCGCTCATAACCGTGGGAGGCATCCAGGCCAAAGGTCACTAACGCGGTCCGGAGATCATTGCCGGCTTCGACCGCCGCCGCGCTGTCGGAACGGTAGTAGCGAAACACATCGCGTTGATGGCGAATGTGAAACTCTTGGCAGAGCTGAATCAGGCGCTGAGTCAGGTGATAATCGAACGGCCCGGTCATATCGGCCATGCAAATCGTGACGCCGAATTCGCTGGAGTTTTGTCCTGGGGCCGTAGTGCCATTGTCGATGGTAACCATCTCGGCTACGTCCTGATGCAGGATGGCGGAGGCCCCAGAACCCACTTCCTCTGAAATGGTAAACAGCAGATGGCAGCCTACGGGGAGGGTGATGCGCGCATCCAACACCGATTTGGCTGCCCCAAGCATCACCGCCACGCCCGCCTTATCGTCCAAGTGCCGCGAGTTGAGGTAGCCGTTATCGCCAAATTCTGGAGTCGGGTCGATGGCGATAAAGTCGCCGACGTGAACACCCAGCCTTAACAGATCCGGGAGCGAATAGCTGTGTTCGTCGATGCGAAGCTCGACATGGTCCCAGCCGCTTGGCTGCTGGTCGACCTCCGGACCGAAGGTATGGCCAGAGGCTTTTAGCGGAAGAATCGTGCCGCGGTAGGGACGCATGCCGGTAGTAAATAAGGTGACCCGCGCCCCTTCCGCAAAGCGGGCGTTCCAATGGCCGATGGGTACGATCGCGAGGCGGCCATTCGGCTTCAACGCCTTCACCATGGCACCGAGGGTATCGAGATGGGCCACGAGGGCTCGATCATGGGTTTTGTCGCGGCCGGTCAAGTTGGCTCGTATCGCTCCTCGGCGGGTAAGCTCGAAGGGGATGTTGAGCCGCTCCAGTTCATCGCATACGAAATGAACGATCCTGTCGGTGTAGCCCGAGGGGCTCGGCACGCGCAGGAGCTTGAGGAGGGTATTGAGCACGTAATGTTGATCAACGGGTAACAACTTCATGCAGCGGTCCCCTTGCACCCTCACAACCTATCAAGCGCACATCCGTTAATGGCTTGTGGCGGGCGTGCGTACCCGTCAAAAGCTTTTCAGGCAACCGTGGTTTGGGGAAACAGCAGATCGATGAAACGCTCGGCAGTCGGCTGCGGTTCGTGATTTGCTAGCCCCGGCCGCTCGTTGGCCTCAATGACGGCATACTCCGCACCGCTCACCGAAGGCACGATGAAGTCCAGCCCAACCACCGGTATATCCAGCGCTCGCGCCGCCTCGATACCTGCACGGCACAATGGGTAACTGAGGCGGTGGGTGACATCGTGGAGAGTACCGCCGGTGTGTAGATTCGCTGTCCTTCGCACCGCCAGCTGCTGGCCTTGAGGAAGAATACTGTCCATGGTGCGCCCGACTTCCGCTAGGCACCGGTCGGTTTCGGCGTCCAAAGGAATCTTACTTTCCCCGCCGGTGGCGGCTGCGCGGCGCCGGCTGGTCTTCTCGATGAGTCTCCTGACGGTGTCTTTGCCGTTACCAATAACAGTTGCCGGTCGACGAATGGCCGCAGCGACAACCTTGAAATTGATGACCACAATGCGCAGATCCAATCCTTGAACGAACTCTTCGAGCAGCACTTTGTCGCTGACCCGGCGAGCCCGCTCGATAGCCTCTGCTAGCGAGGTAGGTGTGCGCACATCGACGCTGATGCCGGCCCCTTGCTCGCCTCGCGCCGGCTTGACCACCACCGCCCGATGGCTTCTGAGGAACGCACGGTCATGTTCAGAGGATTTCGCTTCCGTCTGGTCGGGCACACGCAGATTGGCTTTGGCAAGCACCCGCCGGGTGAGCGCTTTATCGTCACAGCGGGTCATGGCAATGGCGGAGGTAAGCTCCGTGAGCGATTCACGGCACACGATGGTGCGCCCGCCGAAGCTCAGGGAGAACATGGCAGACGCCTGATCCAACACCTCAACAGCGATGCCGCGGCGGCGCGCTTCGGTAGTGAGAAGGGTGGCGTAGGGATTGAGCTGCGCATCGAGCTCGTCGCCGACGTACAGCGGCTCATTGATGGGGTTCTTGTATTTAAGGGCGAACACGGGAACGCGCTTGAAGCCTAGCTTTTCGTAGAGGCTGATGGCTTGGGTGTTGTTATGCATCACCGACAAGTCCATGAAGGCGCGTCCCCGCGTCTTGTAGTGCTCCGCCAGCTGGCGCACCAGCGCCTCGCCAATGCCGGGAAAGGGCGACTGCGGATCGACCGCCAACGCCCAGAGGCTCGATCCGTTTTCGGGATCCTTGAACGCGGCACGGTGATCGACGCCCCCCACCACACCGATGACCTGACTGGTCGCTGGCTCCTCCGCCACCAGATAGGTCAGGATACGGGAGGCGCGGTGGTTCCAGATGAACGAGGGCTCCGGGGGCGCCATGTGCCGTTTGAGATAAATGTTGCAGACGGCTTCGGCGTCATGGATGCTGTTCAGGAAGCGTACGATAAACCCCTCTGGGCGCCGCCGGCTGGCCCGATACCAATCCAGCCATAGCCGATAAGTGTGTGAAGGATCAAGGAAAATTTCTTGCGGCGCAAGTGAGATGACCACGTGGGGATCGCGGACATACATGGCGATGTCGCGTTTCCCCGGTGTCTCTGCACAAAGGGTCTTTGCCAACCGGTAGGGATCGCGAAAGGTATGGCCAAAAATCAGCCGTCCCCAGCTCCAGTCGAGGGTCACGTTGCTTGGTACCGTGCCACCATCAACACCATAGTCCGCAGCCACCGCAGAACTCGTGATAGAAGGCCCTCGGGTCCGCTCCAGTCGGTGTCGCAAGCGCTCCTTGTGCGCCATGGTAGATGCTCCGCGATCAGATATTGTGTTGCTGCAACCAGTATTCGAGCAAGGCAATCTGCCAGAGTTTAGAGCCGCGCAGGGCGGTGATATGGGCTTTCGGCGTCGCCAACAGCGCGTTGACGTAATCCGGCCGGAAGAGGCCGCGCGTGCGGGCTTGTTCGGCCGACAAGATGTCGCCGACGAAATTGAGATAATCCCCCGTGATGTACTTGAGCGCCGGAACCGGAAAGTAGCCTTTCGGCCGATCGATGACGGCCGAGGGAATGACTTCCCGCGCGGCTTCCTTTAGCACATATTTACCGCCATTGGGGACTTTATGCTTCGCAGGTATGCGGGCGGCAAGCTCCACCAGCTCATGGTCGAGGAACGGTACCCGCGCCTCAAGACCCCAAGCCATGGTCATGTTGTCTACCCGCTTCACGGGATCGTCCACCAGCATGACGGTGGTATCCAGCCGCAGCGCTTTATCGATAGGGTGGCTGGCGCCCGGTGTAGCAAAGTGGCGGGCGACGAATGCGCTGCTGAAATCCTCGCTGATGTATTCTGGCGTCACCGCCCGAGTGAGCTCTTCGTGATCGCGGTCGAAGAACACTCGGGCATAATCGCGCTGCGGATGGGTGCTGTTCATGAGGGGCGGGTACCAGTGGTAGCCGGCGAAGACCTCATCTGCACCTTGCCCACTCTGTACCACCTTGACGTGTTGGGATACTTCCTTCGCAAGAAAATAAAAGCCGATCACGTCGTGGCTCACCATGGGCTCTGACATGGCTCGTACGCACGCCGATAGGGCAGGCAGGAGATCGGCAGAGTCCACAAAAATTCGGTGGTGCTCGGTTCCGAAGTGCGAGGCGATGATATCAGAGTACTCGAATTCGTCCCCTCTTTCCTCTCCCACAGATTCGAAGCCCACAGAGAAGGTTTTCAGGGGATGTTGCCCCAGCTCCGAGAGCAGTCCCACCACGAGACTTGAATCCAAGCCCCCGGACAACAAGACGCCGACCGGAACATCGGCCACCAAACGGCGCCTCACGGCTAACCGTAAGGCGTCTAGAACTCGCTCTTGCCACTCATTGAAGCGGATATCGCGCGTTGCCGGGTCGGCCTCGAATACGGGCATCCAGTAACGAGATTCTTGGCGCCGTCCATTCGGCTCAACCCACATCAGGGTACCCGGCGCCAGTTTGCGGATGCCTCTAACGATAGTATGGGGGGCAGGCACTACCGAGTGAAAAGTCATATAGTGGTGCAGTGCAACCAAGTCAATATCGGTATTAACTTCGCCCGCCGCAAGCAGGGCAGGGAGCGTGGAGGCAAATCGCAGCCGCTGAGGTTGTTCCGAGTAGTAGAGCGGCTTGATGCCGAGCCGGTCCCGGGCCAGCAGAGTACGGCCCGAATCCCGCTCCCACAGTGCAAATGCGAACATGCCGGAAAGCCGCTCTACGAATTGATCGCCCCAGGCGTGATAGGCCTTGAGGATGACCTCCGTATCACCGGAAGAAAAAAACCGATAGCCTCGCTCCTGAAGCTCATTTCGCAGTTCGGGATAATTGTAAATTGCGCCGTTGTAAACGATGCCGAGGCCGAGCTCGTTGTCGATCATCGGCTGCTGGGCATGCTCGGACAGATCGATGATCTTTAACCGGCGGTGGCCCAGGGCCGTATGATTCATCAGAAACAAGCCGCTTGCGTCCGGGCCCCTCGATGCGAGGGCGTCGGTCATTTTCTGCACGGCGTCTGCGGAGGCCCAGTCATGATCAAAACGAATTTCACCACAAATGCCGCACATGATAATTTTTTTCCGTTACCTGGCTAAACAGGAGCCTCCACCGTCCCTAGGCTGTATAGCTACGGTGGTGATAGAGGAGATGGGAAGCGGTTAAAACATTAATATTATTAATATGTTATAAGCAACTTCCAGGGCTTGCCCTGCGGTTTATCGCGATAGCGCGGGAACGGCTTCGGCAGCACTACGGCCATCATGGCGGCTTTCCGACATTGGCCACTTTGCAAATTGGTAGCTGGAGCGACAGCCAAGCGGGCTGCGCGCGGATTTTTAGCTATTGCGCCCTGTGCGCGCTTATGCGATCTGAATTTTTGATGTGAATCTTAAAGATGCCAAAAATGGCTCCGGAGTACCAGTCAAATGCAGTGGCAGAATTGCTTTCGCCGTCGTTCCGGTCGCGCTTTTATCGCTTGCCGCCGCGCCGCAGCTGTGTCGTGTGTGGCGGTTTGCGAAGCCGGTTCTCAGACCGGGCACCGTCGCCCCCATGGGGGTGTTGCGCTAATAGAGATGGATTACTTGGCCGCTTATGGCGTGCGGTACTGCGGGGCGCTCACGTTGCCGTATGCCTTTCTAGCGCCGTTGGCACTGAGCACAAAAGCGCCTGACAATCACAAAGCCGCGGGGGGATCTCCGCCCGGGCTTTGTGGGCTGAAGGTTACAACACCCGTTAAACGCTGATGCTTTGGTTGACGTTGTCGGTTCCGCCGTGACCGCCGAAGGCGCCGGCTTCCACATTCTGGCCTTGCACGGTGAAATCCTCATCGCTTTGGATATCCGGATTCGCAACGCCAACATCGATTCCCTTGTTGATCAAGTTGGTGAAGTCAGTGTTGCTCTGAGTACCGGTGGCCGTGGCCTCGGCATTTCCGCCTGATTTGAAGTCGACGTTGGGGATATTGAAGCTCATGGTCTCTCTCCTCGGGGTGTTGGTTATCTTGTTTATCAGTTGCCTGAAGGCTGCTGAGAACGCCTTTCAGAGTAAAACTCATGCAGGAGGCATGCCATTCCTTAGGAGGATTTCGTCCTGGCTTCAAGGTATTGATTGTCATTAGGTTATCGGGTTAATTGCCACGGCGCTCCATTTTCTAAAGCGCCTTTTGTGCGCGTCACTCGGCGTTTTGTCTTGTTTCCAAAGACAAAGCTGTCCATTAGAAGTGACCATGGCCGACCAAGGAACTATCTGAAAGCCGCGCCGGGTGGCCGCGATACGGTCGCGATTTCGTGTGTCCTTTTTTCCCTCCGCTGTACGCTTCCCGCAAGAATCCTGTTCGATTGCTTACCGCCGAACAGGTCCGCTTCCAGGCC
>JAGTVB010000220.1 GCA_018224385.1 Gammaproteobacteria bacterium | reverse complement strand
CGTTTGTTCCTGGGGCATAGTCGCGATCTGGTGATGCAGTTGTGTCAGTACGTTGCGGACGATCTGGTGGCTGGCCGCAGAAAGCGCCTCACGAACGCTCACCTCGATCAGCTCGCCGACCTTTGGTAATAGTCGCTCCAACAGTTGCTGTTCGGCGCCACCATCGCCGCCCGGGGGCGTTGACCGAGCATCCGCCGCTACCGTCTTGGCCGCCTCAGCTAAAGCCGCTCCAGGAACCACCACTTCGGACAGTAACGGAATGACGGTTTGCAGCGGGTTTTCGTCGGCCTGGGAGGTTGCGGTCTCCGTGACTTTCCGTTGGTCGGTGTTGCTGTTGGGTCGATCCATTCGCTTATCACTCACACGTTGTGCGACCGTAAGCTGCAACCTTGCTCACGGTAATGGCGATAGCGCCTGCGCGCGACCTCGCGCTGCGCGTCATTAGGCTCGACGATCTCAGCGAGCCGCGGAAAGCGCTGGAAGTAGGCAGGGACGACGTCACTGAGGTTGATGAGCAGATCGAGTGGCAGTGCTGGCTCACAACCCGTGCCTACGAGCACCGGCAGTGGCGCACTGCTCGGCTCGGTGGCAATGGCGTGGGGCACGAAGCTCTCGGCGCGAAACGTCCACAGCAGGTCGTCGAGTTGTTGCGCCTCGAAGGCGGAGCTGGTGTGGATAAACACGCGATAACCTTTTTGCCAGACTTTTTCAGCAAGCCGACACGCGAACCGCGCCCGCGCGTCATGGCTTGCCGCAGCCGTGAGAATGTAGAAATCGATCTGCGTCACCGACGTGGGACCTTGTCGAGTCGCGCGGCATGCCGTGTTAGCCACCGGGACTCAGGGCATAGGGCTGTTCCGGCTAGGCCGATTTGGCACGCGTGCGACTCCAGTCCAGCAAGTATTGCGTGAGCAAGGGCACCGGGCGACCGTTGGCACCTTTTTCGTCGCCGCTCCTCCATGCTGTTCCGGCAATGTCCAGGTGCGCCCAACGGTAGGCTTCGGTGAAGCGAGCGAGAAATCGGGCGGCGACAATCGCACCGCCCTCACGGCTGCCGATATTCGCTACGTCCGCGAAATTGCTCTTCAGCTGCTCGGCGTACTCCTCCCAGAGCGGTAGGCGCCAGGCGCGATCGCCAGCATAGGATCCCGCCGTTAACAACGCATCGGCAAGCTCGTCGTCGTCGCTAAACAGTCCCGATGCATGGGCGCCGAGGGCGATGACGCAGGCGCCGGTCAGGGTCGCAATGTCAATGACTACGGCAGGCTTAAATCGTTTGGCATAGGTCAGCGCGTCGCACAGGAGCAGCCTTCCTTCGGCATCCGTATTGAGGATTTCTACCGTTTGCTTGGACAGGCTCGTGATGATGTCGCCCGGCTTGGTGGCCGTGCCGCTGGGCAGATTTTCGCAGGCGGGAATGATCCCCACCACGTTTACGGGCAGCGACAGCTCCAGCACGGCTTTCAAGGTGCCAAGCACGCTGGCTGCACCACACATGTCAAATTTCATCTCATCGAGCTTGTCCGCCGGCTTGATGGAGATCCCTCCCGAGTCGAAGGTAACACCCTTACCCACCAAGACTACAGGGGCCTCGGATTTGTGCCCGCCACGATACTCTATCGCGATCAGCCTGGGTGGTTCGTGACTGCCGCGGGCCACGCAGAGGAGCGCGCCCATGCCGAGCTTTTTCATTTCCGCTTCGTTTAAAACGGTTACTGCAACCGAGCTGTTTTCCTTTCCCAGTGCACGGGCGGTATCCGCAAGATAGCGGGGCGTACAAACGTTGGGCGGCAGGTTGCCGAGATCTTTGGCAAGCGCCATGCCACTGGCGATGGCCATACCTTCCTGCAACGCGCGTTTAGCGTCATCGGAATCGGCTCGCCGCGGCAAGCACAGCGCGACCTTGCGCAGTCTCTGCTTGCTCTTGTTGTGCTCGCGCTCGGTTTTGAGCTGGTCAAACTGGTAAGCGGATTCGCAGGTTTTCTGCACGATGTGCCGTACCTGCCAGAACAGGTCGCGGCCTGGGACTCGCAGTTCGGTGAGGTAGAAGGTGGCGTCTCGCGCGCCCGTCTGACGCAGTGATGCGCTTGCCGCCGCGAGTATTTTCGTGTACTTGACCTCATCCAGCTGAGGCTCGGCGCCGCATCCGACTATGAGTATGCGCTCCGCCGGTACGCCTTCAAGACCGTGCAGCAACTGCGTCTTGCCGAGCGCCGCTGTTACGTCCCCGGTCTTGATGAGCTTTGACAGCGCCCCTTTTGAAAGGGCGTCGATTTCCGATGCGGCTGGTGGCAGCGGACCGCCTTGGTACACTCCTATCACAGCGCATGCAGTTCGGTTAACGTCAATTCTAGCGGTGGTAAATGCGAAATCCATAACGGCTCTTCAGAAGGGCTTGGTGGCTCCATGCCGGAACGCGCGGGCTTTGCTAAGATCCCTCGCAGGCTTTAGACCTCTCAATACCTACAGAGGACGCGAGCAAAGCATCGGGTTGCGCTCATTGGGCGGAATACTGCGGGCGGAGTTTGCATCGGCTGCTGCGGGCCTTGTGGCATCCGCCGCGCGTAGTCGAGGGCAAAGTGTAATCCTTTGGGCACCAACACGCAAAATACATCCCACACGCATCGCCAGGTAAGCATTTGATACTCCAGCGCTACCTTATCCGAGAAGTATCCCAAACATTCGCTGCAGTCCTTGCCATCCTTGTTCTGATCTATGTCGGCGATCACTTTATCCGTTATCTTGGTGAGGCAGCTGCCGGCACCATTGCGGCAGAGATGATCGCCAAGTTCATCGCCCTCAAGCTTGCCACCCGAATTGCGCTGCTCATTCCCCTGGCATTCTACCTCGCGATCTTGATTGGTCTTGGCCGCCTGTACCGAGACAGTGAGATTGTGGCAATGACAGCCAGTGGCGTTGGGCCAATTAGGCTATTGCGCATGATATTTTGGCTGGCCGCGGGGGTGGCGGTACTGGCGACGGTGCTGTCGTTGTATATATCCCCCAAGGCCGAAAGCCAATTGCAAGAGCTGCGGCAGCGAGCGAAAACTCAATCAGAAGCCACAGGGATTTATCCCGGACGCTTTAAGGAGTTCCGTGAGGGAGCCCAGGTGCTGTACGTGCAAGAAGCCGTGAGCCGCACACGAGAGGCGCACGGCGTTTTTGGACGGCTTCGGTGGGACACGGGGGAGGACATCGTTGTGGCGGAGAAGGCGCACCAGCTCGTGGATGAGGTGACTGGCAGCCGATTTATCGTGTTGCTCAATGGCCACCGATACCAGGGTAAACCGGGAGAGGTAAGTTATGTGGTGACGCGGTTTGGGCGTTACGCCGTGCGCGTCGACGTGTCAAAAGAACAGGAAAGCCTTCCACGTGTGCAAGCACTTCCCACCCAGGCGCTGCTGCGGCTGGACGACACCAGCAAGCTTGCCGAGCTGGCACGTCGCTTATCATTACCGGTGTCGGTTTTGGTTCTCGGCGCCCTGGCTGTTTCCCTGGCGCATACGACACCCCGTCGTGGGCGGTTTGCAAAGCTGCTGCCTGCAACCCTGGTCTATTTTATCTACTTTAACTTGCTCAGTATTGTCGAGAACCTCGTGCTACGCGGCGATCTACCGGCGAGTGTCGGCGTTTGGCTCGTTCACGGAGCGACGGCGCTTGTCGCCACCGGTTTACTCTACTACCAGTCGTCTGCGAGTCGGTGGCTTTGGCGGGGGTTACGAAGGCTGCGGGAGGCCACGTGAGGCTGATTGATTGGTATATCGGGCGCTATGTTCTGCGGGCGACAGGACTGGCCCTGTTCGTGCTGGTGGCCTTGTTTGTATTCATTACTTTTGTCGACGATCTCGATACGGTGGGCCGGGGCGATTACACCCTGGGGCACGCCGTGGCCTATGTGATACTCATCATACCGCGGCTGGCTTTCAGTGCTTTTCCAGTGGCCACGCTGATTGGAAGTCTCGTCGGGTTAGGTACCCTCGCAGCAAACTCGGAGCTGACGGTGTTACGCGCATCGGGGGTATCGCCTCGGCGCATTACCTCGGCGGTGATGAAGACGGGAGCTGTGTTGATGATCGCCGCCTTGGTGATTGGCGAATGGGTTGCCCCGCAGGGGGAGCGGCTCGCCGAGGAGCGTCGGTCCTTAGCGATAGACAAACGTTTGTCGCTCAAGACGGGCTACGGGCTCTGGATTAGAGATGGTGAGAGCTTCGTGAACGTCGGCCAGGTTCTGCCGGGCAACCGCATGCAGGACATCTACATCTATGACTTCGATGCCCGGCGTCGGCTGCGCATCGCGACCCATGCGAGTGCGGCTGTCTACGCGGACGGAAAATGGATGCTGGAGCATGTCAGGCAAAGCGAGATTGGGCCAGAGGGCGTGACGCAACGTTCCTATGAGGCGCTGGCGTGGCATTTATCGTTTGCACCCGAGCTGGTTGAGGTGGTGGTGGTAAAGCCGGAGCGGCTTTCCGCCCTCGGCCTGTACAAATATCTCAACTACCTGAAGGCTAACGATCTAGATACGGCCTACTATGAGTATGCGCTGTGGCGGAAGCTGGTGTATCCGTTAGCCACCGGGGTCATGATTTTCTTAGCCATCCCGTTGGTTCTCGGTAAGCTGCGTTCTGCGAGCATCGGTCCTCGTCTGGTGGTCGGCGTGCTGGCGGGAGTTGGTTTTCACATACTGCAACAGGTGGCCGGCCAAGCTGGCGTGGTTTATGGCATCAGCCCGGTGTTAAGCGCCACGGCGCCGACCGCTCTGTTCTTTGCGGTTGCCGTGGTGATGATGCGGCGGGTGCGCTAGAAGCCGCTCTGAAAGTTGCCGCGCTTCGTATTTGGCGTGTCGCGTGGCCCCCCCCAAAAGAAGATTCGGAGTCCCCTTGGTGGCGTGGCGATCGGCCAGATCAACTCGCATTGGTGCCCAGAACGCCGCAAGTAATGCCACACGGTCCCGACGAATTCATTCCCCCCCTCAAGGCGGCGGCACTACTAATGAAGGTGCTCGTACCGGGGCACATGTCATCGTTTGGCTTTGGGGGTCAGGATAACCATGGTACCGGACAGCCGATCATGCCAGGTCAGCCCCCTCCTATCGATCAGCATCCAGAGATACCCGGCGCCCAGGGGCAACCACGACAAGATGGCGCTACCAAAGCGCACAAGGGCGAGTTTCCAGCTGACAGGACCGCCTGTCTCAGGCTCGATGCGAAGTCGCCACGCCCGCATGCCCAGCGTTTGCCCGCCATGGGTCCAGAACCATCCAAAATATAGGAAACTAACGCCAATGAGATAGCTGGTATAAAGGGGTTCATTGGGTGGTATTGCACGGGCGCCATTAAATAAAAGTAGCACCAGGGTAGCAAAGAAGAGCACCGAGAAGAGCAGGAGGCTGTCATAGACCATCGCGGCCAACCGCCTCAGTAAACCAGCGTTTGTGGGGGAGCATGCCACCATGTGGCAGACCTCGCTGCGAGTAAACGAATCGCGGTATCCTTCCGCCCGATAGAAGCTGTTTTATAAACTACTGCGCTTGTCACAGCAGCGTCACGCGGCGGCTTACCCTAGGGTGCTCTCCTTGATACACTCCGGCTGCGTGCCACCGTGCGCCTGTGTCTCCCTGCGCTCTCCGGGGTTTCAAAACATCCGCCGAGGAGTTCTGCTACGCCTTTGGGAGCGTGACCCCCGTTTGACCCTGATATTTTCCGGCACGATCTTTATAAGAGACTTCACAGGTTCCGTCAGCGCCGAAGAAGACAACCTGGGCAATTCCTTCGAAGGCATAGATCTTCGCAGGCAAGGTTGTCGTGTTGGAGATTTCTAGGGTGATATGGCCTTCCCACTCTGGCTCAAGCGGGGTGACATTAACGATGATGCCGCACCGGGCATAGGTGGACTTGCCAAGGCAGATGGTTAGGACATCGCGTGGGATGCGAAAATACTCCACCGTGCGCGCTAGCGCGAATGAGTTGGGTGGGACGATACAGACTTTGGACGTAACGTCAACGAAGCTGCTTGCATCGAATTGCTTCGGGTCAACGATCGCTGAATTGATGTTGGTGAAGATCTTAAACTCGTCCGCGCAACGAATATCGTAGCCGTAGCTGGAAGTACCGAAGGAGATGACGCTTCCCGCCTCATTGTGCCGCACCTGCTGGAACGCAAAAGGCTCGATGAGCCGCTGCGTTTCCGCCATGTGACGGATCCACCTGTCAGACTTGATGCTCATGCTGGGCGGGTGCCGGCAGTGTTAAATGGGGCGGGAAGCACGGACCAATTAGGACGCTGAGTAAGCACCGTCAATTGTTTTGGATAACGATGCTTGGAAACGCTTGACGAAAGTCCCTGGCCTGCAGGGATAGTTTCGCGGCGGCGCGCCGCGCGATCTCGCGGAACAACATTGCCACTCGGCTTTCCGGATCCTTGACGACCGGGGGCTTGCCCGCGTCGGTATCGGCGCGGATACTCATCTCAAGCGGTAAGCCTCCGAGGAATGCTACATTGTATTGTTCCGCCATGCGCAGTCCTCCCCCATCGCCGAAAATGTGTTCTTCATGTCCGCATTGGCTGCAGATGTGGATGCTCATGTTTTCGACGATGCCGAGGATGGGTATATTAACCTTCTCGAACATCTTAAGGCCCTTTCGGGCATCGAGCAGAGCGATATCCTGTGGTGTCGTGACGATGATCGCGCCGCTAACAGGGATTTTTTGGGCGAGCGTGAGCTGCGTGTCACCGGTACCCGGGGGCAAATCCACCACCAAATAATCCAGCTGTTGCCAGTTGGTGTCCTTAAGCAGTTGTTCGAGGGCCTGAGTCACCATTGGTCCTCGCCATATCATGGGCGTTTCTTCGTCAATTAAGTAACCAATGGACATGGATTGAATGTGATAACTGACGATCGGCTCCAAAGAACGTCCATCGAGAGATTCGGGTTTGGCGCTCACGCCCAACATCCGCGGTTGACTGGGGCCGTAGATATCGGCATCGAGTATGCCCACCGTTGCGCCTTCGGCGGAAAGGGCCAGTGCGAGATTAACTGCCACGGTGGATTTCCCGACACCGCCCTTGCCGGAGGCGACGGCAATGATGTTCTTTACATTCTTAAATGCTTCGACCCCTTGCTGCACGGCATGGGCGGCAACCTTGGACTCCACCGCGATCTCGATATCCCCTATACCTTCGATGGCCGAGAGCTTCTTGGCGAGTGCTTTTTTGAGGTCAGGCTCATATCCCTTGGCGGGAAACCCCAGTACCACCTTGACAGTCACCTTCGAATCATCGATGTCGATGCGTTTCACGGCCTTGGCGGAAATGAGATCCCTTTGCAAGTAAGGGTCGATGTATTCCTTTAACGCATTTTCTACTTGTGTCTTGGAAAGATCTGACATGCAACCCTCCTGAGGCAATGATCTTTGTCTCGCCAGGATTCTAACCTATATTGCACTGCCCGTCCCGGAGCGCGACATAGATTCATCTGCTAGGAGCATTAGAGACTATGCCCCCGATGACTGCACTTGCTATCGTGGCGCCGGGCGCCGTCGGTGCGCGTCACCTTTTTCCAAGACAGCCTGTTACCTAGTCGTACCGCTGCATAGGTGCTAAGTTATGCTGCGTTTCCTTGGTCGACGATAGTAGCCATGTCAGACAGCCGCCGCACCATTCTAGTTACCAGCGCCCTCCCTTATGCGAACGGGCCGATCCATATTGGGCACTTGGTCGAATACATCCAGACCGATATCTGGGTGCGTTTTCAAAGGTTGCGCGGGCACCAGTGCTACTACGTATGTGCCGATGATGCTCATGGCACGCCGGTCATGCTAAGGGCAGAGCAGGAGGGTATCACCCCCGAGGTACTCGTTGCCCGGATGCGGGAAGAGCATTATGCTGATTTCCGAGACTTTTCCATTAGCTTCGACAACTACCATACCACCCACTCCGAGGAAAACCGTGTGCTCTCGGAGTACATCTATGAACGCTTGCGGGCGGATGGCCATATTGCGGTGCGTACCATCCGCCAGGCATTCGACCCAGTCAAGAATCTGTTTCTGCCCGATCGGTTTATACGCGGCGAGTGTCCTCGGTGTGGTGCCCGGGATCAGTACGGCGATAGTTGCGAGGCGTGCGGTGCAACCTACGGCCCCACCGATTTAAAGAATCCGCTCTCTGTGCTTTCTGGCGAGGCGCCCGTCGCGCGGGAATCGGAACATTATTTCATGAAATTGCATGATTTTACTGATCCCTTAAGACAATGGTTGCGCTGGGGGGAGTTCAAAGAACCTACGCCTGCATCATCGGATTCGTTGCCGCTGCTACCGATGCACCCCCCTGTACAGCCGGAAATTGCACACAAGCTCGACGAGTGGTTCGGAACGGGTCTCCAAGACTGGGATATCTCCCGGGATGCGCCCTACTTTGGTTTCCAGATCCCAGGCGCACCAGGGAAATACTTCTATGTTTGGCTCGATGCCCCTATCGGCTACATGGCCAGCTTCAGGAACCTGTGCAGCCGTCGCAGCGACCTTAATTTCGATGCTTTTTGGGGCCGGCAAAGCGAAGCCGAGCTTTATCACTTCATCGGTAAGGACATTGCGTATTTCCATACGCTATTCTGGCCGGCGCTTCTCTATGCCAGTGGCTTTCGTGCTCCCACGGCCGTTTTTTGTCACGGCTTTCTCACCGTCAACGGTGAAAAGATGTCAAAATCCCGTGGTACCTTCATTAAGGCGAGAACGTATCTTGAGCACCTTGAACCGGAGTACCTTCGCTATTACTTTGCCGCTAAGCTCGGCGCTGGAATTGAGGACATTGATCTTAAACTCGACGACTTCGTCGCTCGGGTCAATGCGGATCTAGTTGGCAAGGTAGTCAACATTGCTTCCCGTTGTGCCGGCTTTATTTCCCGTAATTTTGACGGTCATTTGGCGGTGCAATTGCCCCAGCCCGCCCTCTTTGACGAGTTCGTGGGCGTCGGCGAAAAGATTGCGGAATGCTATGAGCGGCGCGAATTCGCCAAAGCAGCGCGTGAGATTATGGCGCTTGCCGACCGGGCGAATCAGTACATCGACCACGCCAAGCCGTGGGTAAGGATAAAGGAACCGGACCGGGCGGCCGAGGTGCACGGCGTGTGTACGCAAGGCTTGAATCTGTTTCGCATCCTCATACTTTACCTCAAACCCGTTGTGCCCCTGTTAGCGCGCAAGGTGGAAGCCTTTTTGCGCGTGCCGCCACTTAGCTGGGATGACCTGAAGGGTCCGCTCCTCAGCCAGCGTATCAATCCTTTTGAGCCGCTTGCCCGGCGCGTTGAGCCCAGTCGCGTGCGCGCTCTGTTGGCAAGCGCCGCGTCGCCGGCCGATCAGCCGAACTCCGGCTTCGGTACGGCACCGGCGAAGATCCAGGAGGCGGCGGTGGCAGAGCCGTTGCTGCCAAGCATTACTTATGAGGATTTTGCAAAGGTGGATCTGCGGGTTGCTCGCATCACCGCAGCCGAGTACGTGGAAGGTGCAGATAAGTTGCTGCGATTGGTGTTGGATGTCGGCGGGGAATCACGAACCGTTGTGGCCGGTATTAGATCCGCCTATGACCCAGACGCTCTGATTGGGCGGCTTACCGTGATGGTCGCTAATCTTTTGCCGCGAAAAATGCGTTTTGGTATTTCAGAGGGTATGGTGCTCGCCGCGGGGCCTGGCGGTAGGGATCTTTGGCTTCTTAGCACGGACGAAGGTGCCCAACCGGGCATGCGCGTGAAGTAGGGATTACGTGTGCGATGAGTAGCATGCAAGCCGCTGGACACATCGACGCACTGCTCCCGCAGACGCAATGCGGTCGTTGTGGTTACGACGGCTGTCGCCCTTATGCAGAAGCGATCAGCGCCGGGCAAGCCGATATCAACCGCTGTTCACCCGGCGGGGAAACCACGATCGATGCCCTTGCCTTGTTGCTTGGCTTGGAGCCAATACCTCTGGATCCCGAGTGCGGCGATTCCATGCCGAGGAGAACTGCAGGGGTAGACGAGCAATGGTGCATTGGGTGCGCACGCTGCCTTGCCGCGTGTCCCGTGGATGCGATTTTGGGTGCACCGGGGCAACTGCATACGGTGATTGCGGAGGAGTGCACGGGGTGTGAGCGATGTATTGTCCCGTGTCCGGTGGACTGCATCCAAATGATTTCCTGCGGCGCACCACCTGCTGCTCCACCCGCAGGTTTAAGACTCGAGGCGGATGTGACCGACGGCATTCAAGGAACTCAAGGATGGCCCGGCGGCTGGACCCGCTGGCAAGCTGATAGAGCCCGTAAACGCTTCCAAGTGAGGCAACTACGGCTGACCACGAGGCGAATCAATCGCGCTACCGATCATGAGCGCAAGAGGAATAAAGTTGCGCTTCATGGACAGCGTGGGGAATCTCGGCGCGACGCCATTGAAGCAACGCTCGCGCGCGTACGCGCCAGACGCCGCGTGTAAGCCGACGGCGCGTGGATCAGAAGGCTCGGTATGAACTGTTCGCGCGCTTACGGGCGGCAATGCCAAATCCGAGTACAGAGTTGCGTTTCACGAGTCCCTTTGAACTGCTCATCGCAGTGATGCTCTCGGCGCAGGCGACCGACAAGAGCGTTAACAAGGCCACAGCAGAGCTGTTTCGGTACGCGAACACTCCTCAACAAATGCTGGCATTGGGCGAGGAGGGTGTGCGACAGGTGATCCGCTCGATCGGACTGTTCAACACCAAGGCGCGTAACATCATTGCTGCCTGCCGCATCTTGGTTGAGCAACACGGTGGCTGCGTGCCCCGCGAGCGAGCAGCCCTTGAGGCTTTGCCCGGCGTGGGCCGAAAAACGGCCAACGTTATTTTAAACACGGTCTTCGGCGAGCCGACGATCGCGGTGGATACGCACATTTTTCGAGTTGCGAATCGCACGGGACTTGCCCCGCAAAAAAATCCCCAAAGGGTAGAAGAGATGCTTCTCAAGGTTGTGCCCGAGGAGTTCCTCAGACATGCTCATCATTGGCTGGTGCTGCATGGGCGATACGTGTGTACGGCGCAAAAGCCTCGCTGTCGTAATTGCCCCATTCAGGAACTTTGTGAATTTCCTAATAAGTTGCTTGATTGATAAGCGGACTTGATTTGGAGGGGGTACCAGGGAAGTCTCGGTAAATGGCCAATGCCGTGATGGCGGTTGGCCTCAACCAAGGCCTACGACTAGCTGTCGACGAAGAACTCGAGCTTGACTCCAGCCAGCTCGATAACATCATGGTCCGCCAGCAAGCGGGCGTTGCCGCCGATGGACTGGCCGTTGACGACCGGGTGTGATCCTTCGACGTGGGTAATGAAGTAGCCTTGGGGGCGGCGAGTAATGACAGCAACCTGCACTCCGGGCCGGCCAAGCGTAATAAGGGCCTTGCTCAGCTCGAGTTCTTTGCCGGTACCGGGGCCGCTTAAGACTTGGATCTTGCCTAGGGGGGCCTGTCGCGTTGCAGTGAGCCCACGGTCTGCACTCTGTTGGGCCTTTGCCTTAGCAGCCGCTGCCGCGTGACCGGCCATCCCGGGGCGGATGATCATGGTCTTTTCGAAATCTTGGTCGTCGGAAGCAGCGTCGTTTAAATACCTTAACTCATGCTTGCCGATGGCCACGAGATCTCCGGCCCGTAAGGCGTGTTTTTTAATCAGCTTGCCGTTGACGAAAGTACCATTTGTGCTGTCTAGATCCTCGATGAACGAATCATTGAGGATGGTCAGGATGGCCGCATGGGCGCCGCTGACGGCTAGGTTGTCGACCTGGATATCGTTGTGCGGTTTGCGCCCGATCGTCGTGCGTTCCTTGTTAAGCGTAAACTCCCCGAGCACTGACCCATTCAGACTTAGTACTAGCTTTCCAGGCATTAGCTGTCCCAACCCACCATTTATTAAGGACACATCATTAGCCAGACGATACGCTCTCAGTATCGGTCCTCATCCCTCCCGCTGTATCGGCGAACCAGACCGTTCCTTTACTGGCCCCGGAGCTTGTCTGGCTAAGGTTTCTGGAACACGCCGCCGGAAGCTGTTTGCGGGCAGCGCGCAAGGATGACCGAGATATTGTCGTGACCGCCGCGATCGTTGGCCAACCGGATAAGGGAAACTGCAGCCTTACGAAGCTCGCAGCAGTTTTCGCTCAAAGTCCGCTGGATCTCTTGATCCTCCACGAGATCAGTTAGACCGTCAGAGCACAGGAGGTAAAGATCCTTGGGAATCACCGGCTCTTGCTTTATGTCCGGTTGGACGCTCGGGGCAATGCCGACAGCACGTGTGATGAGATTCTTATTAAGCGACCGGCGCAAGTCTTCAGGAGCACAGAATCCCTCGTCCACGAGCTCTTGTAGCAACGAGTGATCCGCGGTGACCCGCTGCAGCTCATTGCTTCTAACTCGATAAAGTCGGGAATCTCCAACATGGCCAATGGTGACGCGCGCATCGTGAAAGAGGACGGCGATTAGAGTCGTGCCCATACTGCTCCACTGTGGCTTGCGTCTCGCCACGTGATAAATAATGCCATTGGCCTTGTCGAAGGCTGCCCTGAGCACCGATCGATACCAATCATCGGGTGCTCTCGGGGCAAGCTTTGTTGCGGGGCACGCATAGCGAGCCCGGACTTCCTCTATCACTACCTTAACTGCCAATGCAGCGGCGAATTGACCACCCTGGTAACCGCCCATGCCATCGGCCAGCACTGCCAACCCCAACTGAGCATCAATCCCAAT
>JAGTVB010000219.1 GCA_018224385.1 Gammaproteobacteria bacterium | reverse complement strand
TCATCTGCTCGCTTGCGGCCGATGCCCAAGTGTTTATGCAGGCGGTTCGCGGACACTGGGGCGTAGAAAGTGGCCTGCACTGCCGGCCCTACTGCCAACCTTCACCTCTACTGTCCAAGCAACCCGCGACAAGCGCGAGCTGCGCTTCCGTTGATAGACTTCTCCGTGGCGGGGCTCGAGCAACGAAACTTCCGGGGAAGCCTCGAAATCTCGATACTGTTTTAATACATTTGCGGTATGACCAAGATATCACCAAAATATCTGCAGAAGGTCACGGGACCATTTTGTAAAGGAGCGGGAAAGTGTCCTCACCGTTGTCACGCCAAGGAACCGCTTCGGCCTTGCAAGCCCGCTCTCGTCTCTCCCAACTTCTCTGTAGCGAGGCCCGCGCTCCCCGTAACGATCCTATTTCCGAGCTCTTCCGTTCCGGGGCCGTTGCCAAAATGGGAGTGGAAGCGTTCGCCGTGTACACGTATCTCTTCTCCCGCTACCCCTCGGAACACCCCACAATTAAGGACATCGCCCAAGCCACGGGAATGAATGAAATCAGCGTCAACAGAGCGCTTCAAACGCTTGTTCGTTGCGAAGCAGAAGGAGCTTGTCCCGATCGAGGCGTCGAGAGCCGCGTTCATGAAACGATCAGGCAATACATCGAACCGACAAAGCAAACCCTCTGACGCATCCCCTGAAGCGTGAATTCTTAACATCCTTGGCACTACTCATTCACCGACTCGCCTGTCGAGTGTACGAGAGAATGCGCGCCTCCTTGACGCAAGCAAGGCGCAAGGAGACCCCGAGAATGCACGATAAGGCGTCCTCAAGGCCGGCAAGAGCGCAAGCACGGCAAAGCGACAGGAGTTCAACCCATGAACAAGCCCATAACCCACAAAATCAAGCAAATTCACGCCGATGGCAGTGCTGAGGAATAGAGAAGCCGGCAAGAACAAATTGAGTAAGGAAAAGCAATCACGGATGGAACAGCTCGTGTCAGAACGCGATGCGCTTTTAACCGACATCCCCTTCCACACCTACTGACCGCCCGGCCGCTTCAGCCTTTGAGAGACCGCGGAGACCCGAATCAGCGTCTCCAAAACGGCTTTCCACCTCAAGACGGCGGGGGGATTTATCGTCTCACCCTTCACCTCCACCAGGTTGGGAGAGGGACTTTCACTCTCCCAGTCAGCCGGTATGCCCAGCACACATGAAGGTGCCGCTCGCCTGACGAGCGGCGGCACCAGGCTCCACTCAGCTCTTAGCCAGAGAACAATCGATCAATCGATGTTCTTCTCGAATTCGCTGAGCCGCTTTTCGGCTTCGTCTTGCGCGATCCCGTATTTCTCTTGGATCTTGCCGAGCAGGTTATCGCGTTTACCGGCGATTTCCTCGAGTTCATCATCGGTCAATTTACCCCATGTCTCCCTAACTTTACCCTTGAATTGTTTCCAATTGCCCTCTATTCGATCCCAGCTCATGTCTATTCTCCTCTTTCTTGCCTTCGTAATTATCGCCACTGTTATTACCATACCATTCCAAAGAGCGCGGCCAAGCGCTGAAACGCCCCCCATGGGTTTGGCGTGATAAAACTGATTGAGCTCCGCTGGCCCGGGCAGTCGCATGTCATACGGGCGCCCCAGTATCGCTACCGGATGCTGCCGGGGCGGGTTTCGGAAGCGGTGGCCCGGTATATTCAGGCGTTCAGTAAACACCAGCATACCGCTCGTGCGCCGCACGTTCCAGCCAGCCAGTGCGCTTACAAGCCTAAACTCGGACCGATCTTCCCGTAGTGGGCGCGTGGTAGAGTGCTTGAAGTCAATGAATATACACGCAGTAATGGGATGAAGGAGAGGGTGGCGCCGGGTGTGATTCAAAGTGATGCAAGTTGCGTAATACCGCATGACTTACTGATACTGCTCAAGGAGACCGCCATGTTCACCAGTGACCGCGACCCGGTGTTGGCGGAGCGCCTGAATCGTCATCCGCACTTGCGTACCCGTGTGGAAAGGCTATTAGCGGCGGTAGAGAATGCGGCGGGCGACTGTGAGAAAGCCGATGCGGTGGAGAACCGCGGGTGATCGAAGAGCTGCGCCAGATGGGTCACGAAGCGCTGACTGCCTGGGCGCAACGTGGGCTGGAGAAGAGTGTTGTGGCAGCCCAAGCGGAGTCTGACTGGCGTCCTGGGGGTAAAAAAACTGTATTGGTACACGACCCAATTAAGCACAGGATCAGCCCTGGCTCTCACCTCCTCGAATAGCGTCATGCACATCCGAAAGCGGGCGAACCCACGGGGATTCGTTGATCCGCTCGGCGAGCGATCGAGCCGCCTGTTCCGCCTGCGCCCGGCTGGCGTAGATGCCGTAGACTGCCGCAAACCAGGTCTGGCCTTGGCGACGAAAGGCGAAGTAGCGGGCCCGGTCAGCCAAGCCGTGGCGGGCAATATAATCGCCTACCGCTTGCTCGTCTTGCGCCGCAACCACCTGCAGCGTGAAGCGCCGCGGATCTTGGCGCAGCAGCCAGCGCGCTCCGGCTGACGCCTGCGTCGCATTCGGGCGAGCTGCTGCTGTGCCCCCGGGAAGCGCCGCTTCCGCGGGCGCCGCGGCCCTTTGCTCGGCGCCGCCCGTGGCACCCTTTGCCGGTACCGGGAAAGGTGCGGAAAGTCCAAAGCAACTGGCCACCGCAAGCTCCTCGCCTTGCGCGATCGTTTGGTACTTGCTCCAAAACGCGGTATCGATGTCTTGCAAGGTTGCGGAGGTCTTCGACTGCCGGTAACGCCGCAGATGGCGTGGACCGCCGTTGTACACCGCGTACGTGGCCCGCGCCAGATCCTCAAGGCGGCCGGTCTTAGTGTGCTCGCCTTTCTTGATGGCGTAGTCCAGCAGGTAGTGGGCAAGAATTTCAGCTCCGGCCGCCGCATTGTAGGCAATGTCCGCTTCAAGTCCCTGAGGATCATAGAATCCACGCCACACCCGCACGTTGATTTGCATGATGCCCACCGACCCGGCACCCGAACGCAACGCCTGGACACGCCCATTCTTGCGCACAAACTGTCGCCAGCAGCTCTCCTGCCAGGCGGTCGCAAGCACCAGCTTGCGGTACAGTGAGCGGTAGCGCTCCTGCAGTTTGCTGCTGTGGAGGATATCCAGAGCCGCCTGGTCAAGCAGGGTGTGCACCAGCGGCAGATAGGCGCCGATTTCAGCTTTCGTCGGTACCCAGCCGTCGAGGCGAGTGGCCTGTTGCACTGTCAGGCTGTCCGCTGCCCCGGCCAGCGGAATAATCCGGTCAATCCAATGACGCGAACGAACCCTGTGCGGACGGCGCAGCACCAGTGGCGCACCGAAGCCAAACAACTGGCGAAGCTCAGGATCGACGACGCGGCGATAAATCAGCGGATCCGCGCTCGACGGCGGTGCCAGAATTCGGGCGAGCCGGCGCAGCCCGTCCGCAGAGATCTCAAGCCCCACCTCCGGCCCAAGCGTATCAAGCGCCTGCAACGCATCGACCGCCGCGATGAAGCTGAGATAGCGAAGCGTACCTTCGCCGGACAGCGCCACGCTCAGCTCGCGCAGCACCGGATCCAACCGCTCCCAGGTGCGCAGAAACAAAGCTCGGACCGGATCCGTCTGCCCCCCCGTGGGCTGCACAAGTGCCGCCACAAGGTCGTAGCGAGCATTGAGCAGCACTTCCATGAGCGCAAGCCGCAGCGGCGCCCGCGCCGTATCGCTCGCCGCTTGTTTGATCACGTGGGTAAGGAACGCGTCCCATTCCTGCCAAGTGGTTTCCCAGCGTCGCCGCTCTTGCGCATTTAAAACCGGCTCGGACTGCGTTGCCACGGCGCCCGGCGGGCGATCGGGCAGCACCAAGTTCAGGCGGAGCTCGACACCGCTGTCCGCCACTCGCGCTGCAGCAGGTATGGCCGAAGCCACCAGACGCACCGCCTGATCCGAGCCCTGCCGCGGCAACAGCAGGGGTAGCGTCTCCTCCAGAGCCTGGAGTGGCGTTTTTAGATCGATGCGCAGCCGGGCAAGCCGCGGATACACCTGGTGCTTGATGCGATCCCACAGCGTCGTGACAGCCGAGTCGTTGGAGCCGTCAACAGCGTAAAGGCTGGACTCGACCACGCGAAACGCCACCTCGCGCTGCGGCGCATACACCTCCGGTTCGCTCAAGACCTCCAGCCGTCCCTGCCAATCGAGCCATGCCGTGCACCGGTCACCGACGGCCGTGCCGAGCCGGGCGCGGGCCACGCTGAGGAGGCGAAGGCGTCCGGCCCGGCCGTCCACTTGCGGATCGGACAGCACCAGGTCGCTACAACCCGCCCCATCGTGCCATATGCGCACCGTTGTATTCGGGTCGGTGTAAAGCTGTGCCAGCAAGGCCTGGCGCAAGAATGGAAAATCAAACGTCAGCGGCAGTTCCACTTCGCGTGCGAGCGCCGGGCAGGATAAGAACACCAAAACAGTAGAAAAGAGAAATCGGCGCATCATTGTGTGTCGTCCTACAGCTTCCCTGGTAACTATAAACGCATCCTTAGAAGCTGAACCAAAAACTGGGGCGCGTGACCTAGCGGCGTTACGTGGCAACGCAGAAGCCTTATGTACTCTCTGGCACACGCTGGTTTAATCGCCCTAACACGTGGCTCGCTCCCGGCCGTGTCCATTGCTGGGAGCGACGCCGGCAGCAAAAAAGAAAAAATACTAACGCAATCACGGCGCTTTAACCTCGCCACGGCAATGTTTTCTACAGGCTTTGCGGCTATGGTCGTCGTTTCGTCAGCGTCACCATTGAGAGTTTAAAACCGCAGCCAGAATCTGTCCGCAGCCAGTGCCTTGCCATAAGGGTGTGTCCGTTAGGGATGCCAGACGCAAGTCTACAAGGATGTATTCACGAC
>JAGTVB010000218.1 GCA_018224385.1 Gammaproteobacteria bacterium | reverse complement strand
TGCGAATTCTGCGATATTATCGTGATGTTTGGTCGCCGACCGCGCACCAAAATGCCGGAGCAAATTGGAAAGGAGCTCGACATATTGCGGTGCCACAATGTGCGGGAGGTTTTTTTTGTCGATGATAACCTCATCGGCAATAAAGCCAAGGCAAAGGAGTTGCTGCGCTACCTTGCAGCATACCAGCAACAAAACAACTACTGTTTTCAGTTCGGTACCGAGGCATCGCTCAATCTCGCACAGGATGCAGAACTGCTGGATCTGCTTCACCAAGCTAATTTCGCCTGGGTTTTTATCGGTATTGAATCGCCCGATGAAGAAAGCCTACGAGAAACTAATAAGACACAGAACACCCGGCAAGACATACTGGGCAGTATTCACGAGATCTATCGTGCTGGTATTGATGTACTGGCGGGTTTTATCGTTGGCTTTGACAACGATACGATGGAAAGCTTTGATCGGCAGTATCGTTTTATCACCGCTTCTGGAATCCAGATCGCGATGGTGGGTCTGCTCACGGCGCTGCCGAAGACTCCCCTTTACGCTCGCCTGGAGCGGGAGGGACGTTTACGTCCTGACAGAGAAAACGCCGATAATACCGGCCCCAGTACGAATGTTGTGCCAAAGCGCATGGACTACGATGAGATGGTGAGCGGTTATACCGACTTGTACCGGCGTCTGATTGACGATAAGGGTATTGCCGATCGCATATGCAACAAGACCCGCTGGCTTCGTCATCCGGTTTCTCAACCGATCTACACCATGAAACGGCGCGTAGGGATACTTATGCGGCTCTTTGGTCGGGGGTTGCTGCGGGGCGGGCCGGCACGCTGGTATCATTTTTTGCGTACCTTGGTTCGGAGGCCGATACAGCTGTGGCCATTTATTATCACGGAATGGATTGCCGGTTTGTCGATGCAAAACTATGTCAAGCGCCGTTTTGGAGTTAACGCCGCTTATGAACGGCAATTAGGGCAGGCTACTTTGGACTTTATTCACAGGCATTTCGAAGCTTCTTTGCGCCGCGGCACCTTGGAGGTGTCGCTGGGATGGACAGAGGCGACGACACATTTGACGGTCAAACTCCGGGGCGTCGTTGACCGCCGCTTCTTCACCCACGCCGCGCGGCGAATCGATAGGCTCCTGCGTCGCTCGGCAGCTACGGTCAGTCTAAGCATCGACGAACCTTGTATTGCTCAACAGGCTTACTTGGAGCACCTGTTACGACGGCTCGCGCGTTACGGCGACCGAGTTTCCGTCCGACTGAGTGCGCGGCTGCTGCCTTTGTTGCCGGTCGATTCCACCTATTTTCGTTTGGTATTAGAGGAACAGTGACCTTCGCCTCTGGCAAGGCGGGATCGTACGGGGCGGACAGCCAGCAAAGTTACTGAAAAAATAACCGGCGGCTGCAGATAGCCTTTTGCGATGAAACGGGGGGTGGAAAAAATCCCACGAATGCCTTGATCTGCCGCTGCTCGCAAAATTACCACAGCCGCTTCTAACCGCACACTGCGCTCCATCCCCGACCCCGGGAAATCCTCATCAAAGGGGTAGTGGCTTTGGCAAGGGCCGAGCCGCGGCGCAATCGCCATTAAATTGATAATCGTCAAGGTAAACCGACTCGCTAACCGATAGGCTGCAGAGTAGCGAACCTTGGCATGGTGCGAGCTTGGCTAGCTCTCGATGTGTGTTGCTCCCATACATGCTGTTGCGGAACTCGGCCCGAGAAGCGATTCCGAAAACGTTGCGAGTGCCGGCAGAGCATGGCGCTCGGTGGCTCGCTTCATTAAAGGCTCGGCGCGCACTCGCCTGTTGTCGAATTAAATGTAACTTGGTGAAAGCAATGTTCACGAAGGAAAACAGCTACAATCACGCTCATGTTCTCGACCTACGAATCATGAGCGCAAGAATCAGGAAGCTTACACTGGAGAGTATAACGAACGCCGCCTCTGGCCATCCCGGGGGGTCGCTCTCTGTCACCGATATTCTCACAGCTCTCTACTTCGGAAGGGTGAATGGAAAGCCAGTGGTTAATTATGACCCCAACGATCCCTGTTATTCCAACCGGGATCGGGTCATCCTGTCCAAAGGACATGCGGCGCCGGCTCTGTATTCAACCCTTGCCTATGCTGGTTTCATTGACAAGGACGAAGTGCGGCACAACCTGAGGCAACTTGATTCCAGGCTGCAGGGGCACCCGAGCATGAAGCATACGCCGGGTGTCGATTTTTCGACAGGTTCCTTAGGGCAAGGCCTTTCGGCGGCCGTTGGGATGGCCCTGGCAGGCAAGGAGCGCCGCATGAACTACAAGGTCTTCGCCATACTTGGGGATGGGGAGATGCAGGAAGGCCAGGTGTGGGAGGCGCTCCTGAGCATTCCCAATAAGGGGCTCAATAACCTTTGGGTAATCATCGATGCCAACGGCATTCAAATAGATGGCACTACCAAAGAGATCAATGATCTTGCAGTGCTTGAGGATAAGCTGAAAGCTTTTAACTTCGATGTGAAACGCATCGATGGACATATGTACGAGCGACTTTTGGATGCCTTGAATGACGTGGGTGAGGAAGGGTTGCCAAAGAGGCCAAGAGCAATCATTGCCTACACCATCAAAGGAAAAGGCGTAACTTTTATCGAGGACAATGAGGATTATCACGGCACCGCCTTGAGCCGAGAAGAACTCGCCACTGCCTTGAACGGATTTGACACAACCATTAGAACTCTGAGAAAAAAGCGCCAGAATATGCGCTTCAACGAAATCGAGGACACATTGGGCCTTGCTTCAATGTCAGAAAAGCAACTTTTCTCTGAACGCCCTTACCCCTCGAGGGCCGCAGAAAAAGTGTCTTTCCTGAAACCGAAGGCAACCCGAGAGGCTTACTCGGATGCGCTGCTTTACCACAAGGATGATCCGTACATCTACACGCTGAACGCCGACCTTGCCAAATCGCTTAAGACTGACAAGGTCGCCATCAAGACCGATGGCAAACGAACCGTCAATCTAGGTATCCAGGAGCAAAACATGATTGGCGCTGCCGCCGGCTTGGCGGCGGAGGGCTTCAAAGCGTTTGCCAACACCTTTGCCATTTTCCACATGCGGGCTACCGAGCAGATCATCAATAGCGTTGCCTACCCCAGCAGAAACGTAAAGCTGGCGGCCTCCCATGCGGGTCTTGCCACGGGGCCCGACGGGGCCTCCCATCAATGCATCTCGGACATTGGCATCATCACCTCCATACCTAACATGATCGTGGTAGAGCCTGCGGATGCCTATCAAACGCGGAGCCTGATGGAAAAAATTCTCCGGGACGACAGGCCCACCTATATCCGTCTCGGCCGAAATGCGCTTCCGCTAATTTTCAACAGCGATGATGACTTCGAGTTGGAAAAGGGGTATCAACTAACGGCGGGCGATGATGTTACCTTAGTCGCTGCCGGTCTGACCTATTTGGCCCTGGAAGCAGAGCAAGCGCTACGGAAACTGGGCATCACCGCTCGCGTGATCAATATGCCGACCATCAAGCCTATAGACCACGAGATCATCCTTAAAGCGGCGCGGGAAACCATGGGGTTCGTGACTCTGGAGGACCATAATGTGAAGAATGGTCTGGGCGGCCAGGTCAGTGAGGTGCTGGATATGGAGCCCGCTTTTCTCAGAAGAATCGGTGCTGAGGATGAGTTTGGCACTTCTGCTAGAGATTGGCGGGATATTTACGCCCGCTACGGAATTACCGTAGAGAACGTGGTGCGTAAGGCATTCCAGGTAATCGACGCATTCGAAAAGCGGCGTGGACTTGCTGGGCAACGCAGCCTACAGGCTGATCGGGCAGCTTTGGGCTTGAGTTCGGTCGGCGCTATGCCAGTTCAGCCGACGTTGCGGGAATGCCTGAAGTCGTAGCCGATCTGGGTGCCGGGAAAAGCGAGGAGCTTATGAGGAAGGTACTGCTCCCTCTAGGAGTTGGCGCGTGTGTGTGTTTCTGTGGCTGTGCCATGGTCGCGGGAGAGACAGGAGAGAAAGTTTACAATTCCGCTTGCGTCGCCTGTCACAGCACCGGGGCGGCGGGCGCGCCAAAGGTCGGTGATAAGAAAAGCTGGCGCCAGCGTGCCGATCAGGGTTTCGAGGTGCTGGTCAACAATGCGATCAACGGCCAGCGTAGCATGCCTGCCAAAGGTGGCAACCCAGCGCTTACAGACGAAGAGATTAAGCAGGCTGTGGGGTACATGCTTGCGCGAACGGGGATCCCTGCTAACTGAGGGGAGGTCAATGATTGTGGCGCCAATAAAGCTGTCAAGAAACGCTGGGCCGAGGAGACTATCCTCGAACCAGCGCGCAATATCTGCTCCCAAGGTTGATGACTATCCTTCGCCGTGATAACGGAACGATACGTCGAGCTTGGTACGATACGCCAATGTGCCGTCATCGAGCATGTGTATGTCTAGAGTCTTGATTTCCGCAACGCGGAGATCTTTCACGTGCTTGGAAGCCTCTTTGATGGCGTTGCTGGCCGCCTCTTCCCAAGAAGTTGGGCTGCTTCCAATGATCTCGATAACCTTGTAGATGCTTTCAGGCATTTTTCTCTCCTCCTCATACTCATGTTGCTGACGACAACACCTTTCGTCTCCGGTGCCCCACGTCGTCATACCTCTATCAGACTACTCCAGCACGGGCTGTCTGCGAAGCCGGGCCACGCGCAGAGCGTCTTCACTATAGAGTGTCAGACAACGGGGTACGTCTAGTCAAGGTAAACCAAGAAGGCCTTGTGCTTCCCCTCTCCGCAAGGGTGATTTGACTAAGGAATTGCGCGAGTGAATCCCGGCTCCTGCCATAAGATGCAGCAACGAATAGGCTGTCCACTGGCAGGCCCAAGCGACTCGATTTGCGAGCCATAAAAAACCCCGCCTTTTAGGCGGGGTCAATGCCCCAGAGGATTGATAGAATCA
>JAGTVB010000217.1 GCA_018224385.1 Gammaproteobacteria bacterium | reverse complement strand
TTCCCGGCCGCTTCGAGGATTTACGACTTCAGCGCTTACCATCTCAAGTGCCGTACCTTGCGTTAAACGCTTGCGTACTGCCCCCATCCCCAGCTGTGCTTCTTCTTTGTAATGGGACTGGAGTTTTAATTTCTCAATGACTTTATCCAGGTTGTCCCGGCTCATTACTCGTCGACTTATGAGTTGTATGCGCTCGTCCGCGTAGCTTGTGACGGTACTTGTCACCAGGTCCTGAGGAATATTCTGCTGCTCGACCAAAATAGTGGCAGTAGACCGATACACAGATGGCAAACCGACCGCCAGCGCAATACTGATGAGCAGAAGGGGTACCATGACCGCGATTATCTGACCACGACGTCGAACTAATACTGCACTGTAATCTTTAAGACTTATCGTATGTTGTTGCATTGAGATCCCTCACCGCACCGGTGTGCCTTGCTCCCATAGGTGGCTCTACTTGCGCGATCCGAGTTGGCCGCGCCATCAGCAGCCGACCTACGGCAATTCAAGATTCACGCGCTGGGTATTTCTAATGGTCTAGCGAACCACTCGATCGCGAACATGATAATCATGACATCAACACAGTACACTCAAGACGTCGCAGACAATTGAGGCTCTGTCACAGCTAAATGGCTAATTTCTGACAATCCCAGGGAAATTACTGTCCGTGGTCATCGGCTCGCACAACCTAAGACGCCGCCAAGACATCAATGTTCAGTACTTATCATATCAACAGCGCATAGTGATCTTTCGATACCACACCATCGTCATAACGCTTAGGAAAGCGATGGCGTTACAAGCACTGAATCCCATCCGTCTACTACAGATCAGCCTATCCTCAGGTCGGTCGATACAGCTCACGGTCGGTCACACGAGCCTCAGATAAAGTTACTGCACTCTAGCGCTAATGCCCTCTCGGCGGTGCGGTCGAAGCGGAGCATGCTGACGGAATGAGTATCTGGGCACCGGGACAAACCTCTTCCAGTAGCGTACGCAATGCCTGTTTGGCCGGTAAGTCGCCGTGCACTAGCCGAACCTCCCGTGGCTTTCGCCGCATTCGCTTCACAAAGTGTACCAAAGCCTGCTGATCGGCGTGAGCCGAATAGCCGCCAAGCGTGTGCACGCCGGCACGAATGTCATAGCGGATTCCATCTAGGTGCACGTACCCCTGCTGCGGCCCGTACTCTTGGATGATGCGTCCGGGCGTTCCCGCGGCCTGGTAGCCCACAAAGAGCACGTCGGTACGGGGATCTTCCAGCATCGCCTTGAGGTAATTGATGATTCGGCCCCCGGTACACATGCCGCTGCCGGCAATGACAACCGCTGGCCGTGGTGACTGGCGTAGAGCGTCCACCGTTTTTAAGTGGTTCGCATGGCTTTCGATAACAGTCATCTGATCGAATGCCAAGGGATGACGTCCCGCGGCGACGCGCCGCTGTGCCTCCCGATCCCAATAGCGGTGCATTTGGCGATAGAGTTCCGTCATTCGGGCCGCCAACGGTGAGTCGAGCAGCACTTCCAAATCAGACCACCGCAATCCGGGATGCAGCACTTCGCTACCGGCGCGGTGTATGAGGTGCTCGAGGTCATAGAGAAGCTCCTGGGTACGCCCGATGCTAAAAGCCGGAATGAGAAGAGTCCCGCGATCGCGCAAGCACCGCACCAACAGGCGCTGTAATCGTGCGCGCCGCAACTTGCGATCGTCGTGCAGGCGATCACCATAGGTGCTTTCGAGGACCAAGATATCAGTGCCATAGGGGGAGCGGGGCGCCGGCAGTAGCGGCGTGTAAGGACCCCCAAGGTCGCCGGAGAACACTACCCGGAGGGACGACTCCGATCGGGCTTGACCGCGTACTGCCCGGCCACCGTCTGACTCGCCTTGAATGCGGCACTCGATGAAAGCAGATCCGAGAATGTGTCCCGCACGCCGAAATCGCACTCGCAGGGCTTCCTTGCCGAGTCCCGGAAGCGCAATTGTCGTCCAGCTGTCATACGCTTGGGGAGTAATCAGCGCGTCGAGGAACTTCAGGATCCGGCGCACCTGGCTTGGGTTCAGCGCAGAACCGAGCTCTAAGGCGTCCTCAAGGACGACCGGCAGCAGCAGCGCACTTGGCTCAGTAACATACACCCTGCCTCTAAAGCCAGCCGCCAACAGATAAGGTATTCGGCCAACATGATCGACGTGGCAATGGGTAAGCAGCAGGGCCCGAACCCTGCGGATATCAAATTCGATGTCGAGGCGAGCCGCTTGTGCTCCGCGGGAAGATTTCTCTGCACCTTGAAACAACCCGCAGTCGATGAGCACGGAGTTGTTGCCATCGACGACCAATTCATGGCACGATCCCGTGACACCGTCGACGGCGCCATGGTGTAGGATGTGAGGATAGGGTTCGTCCATAAACCATCGCTGCACAGCGTTCGAGCCAGCGTTCCATACGCCGTCCAAACAGCCGTGGCCTATGATTCTGCCGAAATCGGCCAAACCTGTCACAACTTTAGCCGACTCGCACGGGCATACGGCAGCAGGCGGGCGTTACCGACCGCACTCTATTCCGGGCTATACACAGGCAGGGCCCGCTCCATGTCACGCAGCCACGGGTAGGCTCGGTCTTTCTTGGACAGCAGGGGCTCCATTTGCGGCCAGTCAATTCCAATGCTCGGATCGTCCCAACGGACTCCATACTCGTCCCCTGGCGCATAGAAGTCGGTGCATTTGTAGATTACATCCGCAACATCACTCAAAACACAGAAACCGTGAGCGAAACCAGGAGGCACGTACAGCTGCCGCTTGTTTTCTTCGGACAGCGCAACCGCGGTCCATTGCCCAAATCGCGGCGACCCCTTACGAATGTCCACGGCGACATCCCAGATCTCCCCCCGGACCACGCGCACCAGCTTCCCCTGAGGATTCTGGAGTTGGTAGTGAAGCCCCCGTAGCACACCCTTTGTCGAATGGGAATGGTTGTCTTGCACGAACGGCTCGCCGATCCCAAGGCGAGCAAAGCTCCTGTGCTGGTATGCTTCAAAGAAAAAGCCGCGCTCGTCCTGATGTACATCCACGGCGACAATCAACACTTCTGGAAGCTCGGTAGGGATTGCATTCATACTTCCTTGTCCTGCGCCCGTGCGCTCTAATTTAGTTTAACTTAGTCTCGAAAATAACTTCCCGGGAAACTCTCAGTAATCAGGATAAACGGCCTGCTCCGGGAAAATATTCGATAAGTCCTCGATATGAGCTCACAATCTGACGGCTCACCAAAAACCTTTCCCATATCCAGGGTCTTCTGCAACGAACACTGCACGATCTCTCTGAATGTCTCCAATCTTGCTTGAATCATCAGCTTGCCCAATGGTTCCTGGGTGGTTATCAGGTCCTCTCTCAAGTCAGGGTCCAGACGGTCGAGAACCAGGACGGAGGTTGCATGCAGGTAGTTCTTTGCGCTTCTCGCCCCTCGCAGAAGAACTTCTCGATGCAACACGTCGGTATGTGCCGCTATGTCCAGGTGCGGGATCGCTTTGGGGACCGTCAGATGCTCTTGCATGAGCTTGACAATTTCGATCGGCTCCCACACGTAGGCCTCCAAAATGTCAGTCAATGTCCCATCCGTAGTCAACAGAATGCGCTGAAATGACGAAAGCGCCTGGAGATTAATCCCACTACTCAAGAGCGCCGCTTGCAAATCTGAACGAAGCATATTTTGAGAAAATTCCTCCGAAATAGAATCTCCACCAGGACGCCGTTAGACTCCGTGATCACACCTGAAACCTATAGGTGTCGGAGGCTCAATCCAGTACAGGCAAGCACCGGCGGCTGGCAACCGCCCACCCGGTGTGATCTCGCGTAGCGAATAGGATAAGATTTGACACCTACGAATACACCATCACAAGCAAAGACGCGAGCGAACAGGCCATTCTTAAAGATAACTCCATTTGCCACAACATGCGGTGCTGCCTTCCGGCCATTGCCTGCAAGAAGCTGTGGTAGAAACGTTGCGAGCGTCGGCAGGGCAAGGCGCTTCGGCGGAGAGCACCTGGGCTGTACAAGGAGTACCTGGGGATTATTCGCCCCCTCTCTGGGGCTCGTCCCGTCGGGGCCAGCTTCGCTGTTCAGAACGGCTCCGGGGCCCGGGCATTTTGTGCAGAACCGCCACGCCACTGTGGCCAGCGCCGTCGTTTTTGAAACCGCTTCCAAGACTTTAGAGATAAATCAGATGGACGAAGCCCCCGAACAGGTTCAACAGACCAAGGTTCCCGTCTCCGAGCTAAAAAAGCCATCCGCATCCGCACCCGCGCCGGCCTCGGCGGCGACAAAGCCAGTACGGCACCGGGAACCTGCGCCAAAGCGGCAGCACGTCAATAAACAGGCAGCGCCGTTCGATCTCGATGCGCCTGAGCTCTATCTTAACCGGGAATTGACGTGGCTGAGCTTTAATCAGCGCGTGCTTCATGAGGCCGAGGATCCACGGACGCCGTTGCTCGAGCGAGTAAAATTTCTAGCCATCTTCAGCAACAACCTCGATGAGTTTTTCATGAAGCGCATCGGCGGACTCAAGCACCAAGTTGCCGCCGGCGTGCAGAAGCCAACGGTAGACGGGCGCACGCCCGCCCAGCAGATCGTTGAGTGTCACGCCGTTATTCGCCGGATGCAGATCGCGCAGGAAGCCACCTACCAGGATCTCTTGGGGCTGCTCGAGCAGAACACGATCCGCATCGTACGTTACACGGATCTGGAATCCAGCCAGCGAGATGAACTCAGACAACACTATGTGAACAACATCTTCCCCGTTGTTACGCCGCTTGCGATGGATCCGGCCCACCCGTTCCCCTTTATCTCCAATCTGGCGCTGAATCTGCTGGTGACATTGCGTTACCCTGGCGGCACCACGCTGCACATGGCCCGGGTCAAAGTTCCGGTCAGCAAGGACGTTGCCCCGCGGATGCTGGCGGTGGGCAACAGCCATACATTTGTGACATTGGACGATGTCATCGCCAATAACTTGGATCTCCTGTTCCCGGGGATGGAAATCGAATCCTGCGATCTCTTCCGGGTAACGAGAAACGCCAACGTGGAAATCGACGAGGAGGAGGCCGATGATCTTCTGGAGATGATCGAGAGCGAGCTGCGCGAGCGCCATTTTGCGCCCATTGTGCGCCTCGAGATCATGACCGGCATGAATCGAACCCACCGGGGTATGCTCGCAGCCGAACTGGGCCTGGACGAGGAGGTCGATGTCTTCGAGGTTCAAGGCATGATGGCCATGCGTGATCTGTTCGAGTTCGCTGGGCTAGATATCGCCGAATTGCACGATCCGCCCCACCATCCCATCGATCACCCCCGTTTGTCCGACGACCGCCGCAACCTCTTCCACATAATCCGGGAACACGGTCCTCTCTTGCTACAGCATCCGTACGAGTCATTCCGAACCTCGGTGCAGCGCTTTCTGTGGACCGCCAGCAAGGACCCGAAGGTTCTCGCTATCAAGATGACTCTGTATCGAACATCGCCCGGCGGGAATGTGATCAAATCACTGGTAGCGGCGGCACGCAACGGCAAGCAGGTTGTGGTATTGGTGGAGCTTAAGGCGCGATTCGACGAGGCTGCCAATATCCGCTGGGCGAGGCGCCTGGAGCAAGCCGGAATCCATGTCACTTACGGTGTCGTCGGCCTCAAAACACACTGCAAAACAATCCTGGTCATACGCAAGGATTACAACGGCCTGCGCCGCTACGTTCATATCGGCACAGGCAATTACCACGCCGAAACAGCACGTCTCTACAGCGATCTAGGCATGTTAACAACGCAAGAAGCCATCGGCGAGGATTTGACCGAACTCTTCAATTACTTGAGCGGTTACTCCCCCCCGTTACGCTACCGTAAGATCCTAGCAGCCCCCAAGACGCTCAAAAAGGCTCTTTTGGAAAAGATCGATCGCGAAATCGCTCACCAAACCGCGGGTGCGGGTGGCCACATTCAGTTCAAGGCCAATGCCCTCGAAGATGCTGACATTACCAAGGCCCTCTATCGCGCCTCCCAGGCGAGTGTCAAAATCGATCTCATCGTGCGCGACACGTGCCGGCTGCGCCCCGGCATCCCCGGCCTCAGCGAAACGGTTCGCGTAGTAAGCATCGTCGGGCGCTTCTTGGAGCACGCGCGCATCTATTATTTTAGAAACGCTGGGGATGAAGAATACTACATTGGGTCGGCAGACCTCATGAAACGCAACCTAGAAGGTCGCGTTGAGGTTCTCGCTCCCGTCGAAGATTCGGAGCTGCGCCAGGATCTACGCCTGGTCCTCGACGCTCAGCTCAGTGATCGGCGAAGTGGCTGGGACATGCAATCCGACGGCGTATACGTCCAGCGTCAGCCCGTCGACGCTACCAATAAACGGGGCTGTCAGGAAGTGCTCATTGGTGTTGCCGAAACCCGCTTAGCAGCCGCGGGAAAAGACAAGCAGAGCAAAGTTCGGAAAAAGCTCGTCAACCGCTTCCACAAGCGACTGCAAACGCTCGACAAGAACTAGCAGCACGAACGTTCTTGGAAGCTGTTTAAAGACGGCTCCCACCCGGCCGACCACCTTGCCTTTCAGCCGTGGCGCGCCGGGCTTTGCCACAGCGCTCCAATATTTGTTGGAACCGCCTCCACGCTCAGGCGCCGCGAATAGTCGTTAGCGCGCGCAGGACGTCGTGCCTACTGATCTGCCCAATCAGGCGATTCTCTTCCATCACGGGATAGCGACGGTACTCGTCCTTCATAAACATTTCAGCCACTTCGAGTATACTCGTTTCCGCCTCCACGGTCTTGGCATTGCGGCTCATGAACTCCGATACCCTTCCCCCCCACTCACCATGGTAACTCGCCTCCAGAGCGACTCTTAGGCAGTCTTTTTGAGAGAGAATTCCAACCACGTTACCCGTCTCATCAACCACGGGGGCCCCCGAAATCCGGTGCTCCACTAACACCTGAATGGCATTCAAAACATCCATGTGTGGGGTAAAAGTGACAAGATTAGCCGACATGTAGTCTTTCGCCAAAACTGATCTAAGCATGTTCGCGCCCTCTGCGAATGATAACGCCGCTTCCCCGTGCCGCTGGGCTAAGATTTAACCGCCAGCGCGATCTTTGTGCGCTTGTTGTTCCCGTTTACACACACCGGCACAGGCTAAACAACCGTCATGCAGTCCTTTCACGCCGTTTAGCCCGCCACATGTGCCGCGGATACTGGGCCGCCCGCAGAGCACGCCAATCGCCATGCCGGCAAAAATAAACAGCATCACGCTAAAGCTTATAAGGATGGTCATCATGTGTCGCTACTCTACTGAGGTAAGTACTCTTGAAAGGCTGAGGTGCTAAGCTCATCGAAGCCCTTACCCTGTTTGACGAGGAAAAGGGCCGCGAGGTTCTCCCGCTCGGCAAGCTGAAACCCCGATTCCGGACCCAAAATCATCAATGCCGTAGCCATGGCATCCGCGTGCATCGCCGACGCGCTGATGACTGTCACAGAGGCCAGATTATGAGTTACTGGCCTTCCAGTACGCGGATCAATTTCATGGGTAAAGCGCTCACCGCTTCGCTCGAAAAAGTTCCGATAATCTCCGGAGGTGGCTACCGCTGCGTCGCGGATAGGTATGATCTCTTCCACCGTACGAGCTGCCGGCGTCGGTTTCTCAATCCCGACGCGCCAAGGCATTCCGGGAGCTTTGTTACCCTTGGCACGCAGCTCACCGCCCACCTCGACCAGGTAACTCTGAATTCCCCGGCCCTCTAAATGCGCCGCCACTTGATCGACACCATAGCCTTTGGCAATGGCAGACAAATCCACATATATGTCCGGATCGTCCTTGCGAATTGCCGGCGGCGAAGAGCGAACACGTAGCCGGTCATAGCCTACTTTCGCCACGGCCGCTTGGATCTGTGCATCACTGGGAATCTCGCCCCTTCCGGGGCCCGGGCCAAAGCCCCACAGGTTGACAACCGGCCCAACCGTAACGTCAAAAGCACCCGCGCTCAGATGACTCACGCGCAGCGCCTCCCGCACAACAGTAAGCAACTGGTTTGATATGCTAACCCAGTCGCTGGAACGGTTTTGGTTGAAGCGAGACAGCTCCGAATTCCCATCGTAGGTCGACATACTGTCGTTGACCTGCCGCAAAACAGCAGCGACATCCTCTTTGAGTTGACCGACGTCAACGTCTCGGGGAATGCGCACGACCTTCACGGAGTAGCTGGTACCCATGGTGGCACCCGAAAAGGAAACAGCAGGATTCTCTCCGCCATTTCCGCCACAGGCCGTCAGCAGGAACGTCGCAAAAAGGAAAGTTAAGAGAGCAGGGCCGCGGCAAAAACCGATGTGAAATCGTGGGGCGCAGAGCAATCCTTGCCCCCAGCCCTTAGAAACTGTTTTAGTCACTCCTGGGCTTATCCTAGCGGCGTCGTGGCGCGTCGGCTCGCACACGCCGCATCCACCCACACTGCGGTGCTCGCCGCCGTACGCCTTGCTTTGCCGGCGCCGCGCGCGACATTCTTAAAACAGCTTCTTAGCCGCCAAAATCGTCAAGCATGATGTTCTCACGTTCAACTCCGAGATCTTCCAGCATTCGAATGACGGCCACATTCATCATGGGCGGACCACAGAGATAATACTCGCAATCCTCTGGCGCCGGATGATCCGCAAGATAGGCATCGTGAAGTACTTGATGGATAAATCCCTTAGGCCCCGTCCAGTTGTCTTCAGGCAAGGGATCCGACAACGCGACAAACCACTTAAAGTTTTCGTGCTGTGACTGCAATCGATCGAAATCTTCCACGTAAAACATCTCGCGCTTGCTGCGGGCGCCATACCAGAAGGTCAGCGTGCGATCCGTGCGAATGCGCCCCAGTTGATCGAAAATATGGGAGCGCATAGGCGCCATGCCCGCACCGCCGCCAACAAACACCATTTCGTTCTTTGTCTCCCGCGCAAAAAATTCGCCAAAGGGACCTGAAATAGTCACCTTGTCCCCGCCCTTGAGGCTGAATATATAAGAGGACATGATACCAGGGGGTATCGCGTCGGGGGCTCCCGGCGGTGGGGTCGCGATGCGTACGTTTAACATGACTACCCCCTTCTCTTCAGGATAATTCGCCATGGAGTAGGCACGGGAAACCGGCTTCGTTACCTTTGATTGGTAGCGCCAGAGATCGTAGCGATCCCAGTCGTCCCTAAAGCGCGCATCGATATCAAAATCCGTATACTTCACCTCATGAGGCGGACACTCGATCTGGATATAGCCTCCCGCACGAAAGTTCATCTCCTCACCGGGCGGTAACTCAAGCACCAACTCCTTGATGAAGGTCGCCACATTTTTATTAGAGCGCACCTTGCATTCCCACTTTTTGACGCCGAAGACCTCGCTCGGGACTTGTATCCGCATATCCTGCTTAACAGTCACCTGGCAGGAGAGCCGCTCCCCTTCAGCCGCTTCCCGCTTTGTGATTAGCGAGGATTCCGTGGGCAAGATTGACCCGCCACCCTCAAAAATCTTCACGCGGCACTGACCGCAGGTTCCACCGCCACCACAGGCCGATGCCACAAACAGCTGCGAATCTGCCAGCGTATTAAGTAATTTGCCCCCAACAGGCACTTGTACGGTCTTGTCGTCATTGATAGTCAGATTCACGTTTCCGCTCGCCACCAGCCTTGACCGGGCGATGACGATGAGAAATACCAAAGCTAAAACAATGGCCGTGAACATGCCTACACCAATACCGATTTCGAGCATTTCGAGACCTTAATATTTGCGAATCAAAGACGGGGATGAGAAAGTTATCCAGTGCTCGCTGATCAACGCGTTCGATACGCCACTCGCGTACGAGTGCACAAAACAGCTTCTTATGACCAAAGAATCACATACTGAAAAATGGTTTGTCCGGACATCCCACGCATCCGTTTTCAACACCTATCACCGATCGGCTGCCCATCACAGCTCAACGCCCGAGAAGGCCATAAACCCAAGAGCCATAAGCCCGGTCATGATAAAGGCGATTCCAAGCCCCTGCAGACCATCGGGCACATCGCTGTAGCGCAACCGTTCTCGAATTCCAGCGAGAGCGGTAATAGCCAGTGCCCATCCAAAGCCGCTACCAAGACCATAGACGACGCTCTCAGCAAAATGGTAATCTCGCTCCACCATAAATAGGGAGCCCGCCAATATCACACAATTCACGGTAATGAGTGGCAGAAAAATGCCGAGCGCATTGTAGAGAGCGGGGAAAAATTTATCGAGCACCATCTCCAATATCTGAACTGCGGCAGCGATGATGCCAATGTAGCTTAAAAAACCCAGAAAGCTCAGATCCAGGTCTGGCAGTCCAGCCCACTCCCAAGCGCCCTCCTTCAAGACGTGCACGTAAACCAAGTTATTGAGCGGCACAGTTAAAGTCTGCACCACGATCACTGCTATCCCCAAGCCGATAGCAGTCTCGACTTTCTTGGAAACGGCCAAAAAGGAGCACATCCCAAGGAAAAACGCCAATGCCATATTCTCGATGAAGACGGACTTGACGAACAGGCTGATATAGTGCTCCATTCACACGACCTCGGTACGATGCACCTGACGGATCTGGTATTGAGGTTTCTCAACCTGCTCGGTCTTCCAAACCCGAAGCACCCAAATAAAAAGCCCAATAATGATGAAAGCGCTTGGTGCCAGCAGCATCAGGCCGTTCGGCACATACCAGCCACCCGCGCTGGTTAGCGGAAGAATTTGATAGCCCAACAAGGAACCCGATCCAAACAATTCTCGAAAGGTGCCCACGACGATTAGGATTAAACTGTATCCGAGCCCATTGCCGACGCCATCGAGGAAGCTGATCCACACCGGGTTTTTCATGGCAAACGCTTCGGCTCGGCCAAGCACGATACAATTGGTGATAATCAGCCCGACGAATACCGAGAGCTGTTTGCTCAGATCATAGGCAAAAGCCTTTAAAAACTGATCAACGATGATGACCAAGGACGCAATGATGGTCATCTGCACGATAATGCGGACATTGCTGGGAATGTGCTGCCGAATGAAGCTGATGGCGGCATTCGATAATGCCAATACGACAATGACGGCCAAGCACATCACCAAGGAGGTATCGAGCTTGGTGGTGACTGCCAGCGCCGAGCAGATACCAAGGATTTGCAGCGCAATCGGATTGTTGTCGACTAGCGGCTCAAAAAGCACTTCTCTCGCTTCACTCGCCACGGCTAACCTCCTTCAACGTTTAGATCGTTAAGCTCCCCCTCGCGAATACGCGAGAGATAAGGGCCATAGCCATGGGAACCAAGCCAATAGCGCACCAGATTCGTTACCCCCCGGGAAGTCAAGGTCGCTCCGGCAATGCCATCCACTTTGTGCTCCGCATTGGGAGCAGTCGGTTCAACCGTCCCTTTGACGACCTGAAGCGTCGGCTGACCTTCCTCGCCGTACACTTGCTTTTGGCGCCACTTGGCATTCCATTCGGGGTTTGAAACCTCAGCCCCCAAGCCCGCCGTCTCACCCTGCTGATAGAACGTAATTCCTGCCACCGTGTTGGCATCGTCCTGGAGCGCAATGAAGCCATACATGGTTGACCACAGCCCCTTGCCGTGAACCGGCAGAATGATGTATTTGAGGCCGCCCCGCTCGTTGCGAACCAGGTACACGAGCCCGTATTTCGCCCGCCGCCCGATCCGTGCAATATCCTGCGTACGGGGAATTGCAGTGCTCGTCTGCGGATTCTTAGCAGCGGCTCGCTGCTCAAAGGTCGCCGGATCGATGGAATCCGCGTATTCACCGGTGGCAAATTCCACCACGCGCGGCTCCACCGACTGAAAAAGCTGCTCCACATCCGCACCTTCTTGCAGCAGGTCCGCGGACGCCAGAATATTCTTCTTCATGTCGAGTTCTTTATTCCGCTCCTGCAGCGGCTTCAGGAATACGGCGGCGCTCGACACCAGTACCGAACACACGAGACAGAGTAGCAGCGCCACGATCAACATTTTTTGTGGCGTTTCGTTCGGCATGGTTCGAAATCGCTCGAACCATCCGAGAGAGCTGGCGGGTTGTAATGACGACATGTCGTTAGGGAACCGTGGTGCGTTGTAACCTTCTACGAATATTGGCCTGGACAACAAAATGGTCGATGAGCGGTGCAAACGTGTTAGCAAACAAGATGGCTAACATCATACCTTCTGGAAAGCCCGGATTAACCACCCTTATCAAGACCACCATGATTCCAATAAGGATCCCAAAGATAAGCCGGCCCGCATTGGTCATCGCCGCGCTCACCGGGTCGGTCGCCATGTACACGAGACCGAAGGCGTAACCACCCAATACCAGGTGCCAATACCACGGCAAGGAAAACATGGGATTGGTCTGGCTGCCGAAGAAGTTAAATAATTCGGCGGTGGCGATCATCCCCACCAGCACCCCCAGCATGATGCGCCATGACGCGATCCGCGTGTAGAGCAAAAAGACGGCGCCAATGGCGATAGCCAGTGTGGAGGTTTCGCCAAGTGAACCCTCGATGGTGCCCACAAAGGCGTCCATCCAAGTGATCCCGGCGTCACGAATCGCCTCTTCTCCCCCTGCGGCACCAAGACTCAAAGCCGTCGCACCGCTGTACCCGTCCACGGGAACCCACACGTTATCTCCCGATTGCGACATGGGATAGGCAAAATAAAGAAATGCGCGACCGGTAAGCGCGGGATTCAAAAAGTTCTTACCGGTGCCACCAAACACTTCCTTCCCAATGACCACGCCAAAACTGATGCCGAGCGCCACCTGCCACAGGGGTGTCGTCGCTGGAAGGGTCAACGTGTACAACATCGCGGTGACCAAAAAACCTTCGTTCACCTCGTGGTTACGCACCGCGGCAAACAGCATTTCCCAACCAAGCCCCACCACCATCGTGACCACGTAGATGGGCAGAAAATAGAGCAGCCCGTGCCAGAAGCAAGCCCATATACTCTGCGGATCGTAGCCGATGCCCAGCGCATCGGTCAGCGCACCCCGCCAACCCGAGGCCGACTGCAGACCAAGCGTTGCCATGGCCTCGTTGGCGTGCAACCCGACGTTGTACATACCCCACAGGGCCGCGGGCATTGCCGCCAACACCACATACACCATCAGCCGCTTCAGATCGATGCCGTCGCGTGCATGGGGGGCGCGCGCGGTGACATCCGCCGGCGTGAAGAAGAACGTATCAAACGCCTCATACACGGCATTAAACTTCTCTAGCCGTCCGCCTTTTGCAAACGACGGCTCGATGCGGTCAAAGAAACGACGAATAGTCTGCTTCATCAACCTTCCTTTTCGATCTGCGTCAGGGCGCGCCTAAGCACGGTCCCATACTCATACTTGCCAGGGCACACATAGGTGCACAGTGCAAGGTCTTCTTCGTCGAGCTCAAGGCATCCAAGCCCCTGCGCCTTGTCTGTGTCACCGACCATCAGAGAACGCAGCAGCGGGGTAGGCAAGATATCGAGTGGCATGACCATGGAGTAGGAGCCTATCGGCACCATCGCCCGGGGACTGCCTTGCTGCGAGGTGGTAAGCGGAAACGCCTTTCGGCCACGAAAAAAGCTCGACACAAAAACGTTCAACGCCGAAAATCGATCGGACCCGGGGTGAATCCAACCTAAGAAGTGCCGCTCCCGCTCCTCCCGAATGACCGAGAGCTGTGTGTGATAACGCCCCACAAAGCGCGCCCAACCCGCGGCCCGGTGCCCAGACAAAACCGACCCCGAGATGACACGCACTTCTCCGGGGCGCAGTTCGCCGCCGACGAGTTCTTCAGTATTGGCGCCCAGGCGGGTGCGCAATAACCGCGGCCGAACGACGCAGGGACCGGCTAGAGCAATGACACGCTCCACCCACAGCCTACCGGTGGTGAAAAGCTTACCGATGGCGATGACATCCTGATAATTCAGGTGCCATACGGTTTTGATTGCAGATACCGGATCCAGGAAGTGGATATGGGTTCCCGGCAGCCCCGCCGGGTGTGGTCCAGCAAATTCTGCAACCTCCACCGAAGCAACGTCGCTGGTGGGGATATCGGCGTCTGGATATTTGCAGACATAAACCTTTCCAGACGTCAGCTTGGCGATCACCGTGAGGCCATGGAGAAAATCCGGCCCATGCGCGTTAATCACCACGTCGGCTCTCACCGCCAGAGGATTGCTGTCCATGGCCGTGACAAAGATGGAGTGCGGCTCGGTATCCGGCGTTGGAACCTTGCTCAATGGGCGCGTTCGAAATGCGGTCCAAAGACCCGAAGCGAGCAGGTTTTGCTGAACTTGATCGCTATTGAGATCCACGAGCTCGTGCGGCGCGTAGGAGTTGTAGCTTTCCTCCTCATCCCCCTCTAGCTGGATCACAACGGATTGGAGAACACGCTTTGCGCCGCGATGAATGCGGCGCACGATGCCGCTTCCCGGTGCAGTGTAGCGGATACGCGCATCCCGTTTGTCGGCAAAAAGCGGCTGACCAAGGGTGACCCGATCGCCCTCCGCCACCATCATCGTTGGCTTTAAACCAACATACTCGTTGCCGAGTAAGCCGACCGAGGTAACGCGAGGCCCGTCGTAGATCGCCTGCTCAGGGGCACCAAGAATGGGAATATCGAGGCCTTTCTTTGTTCTTATGAGCATCTTGGCCTTTTTCGGCCGATACGCCGAATCGTTATTTATTCTGTTGGGCAAGGAGGACGTCAGTAGGCTGCAGCTATCTCAAGGTCGCGCATGCGCCGTGCAACAGCGGGCAAACGCAAAGCGGACGGTAAAGCTCACGGACAGCGTGCTTGCCTCTTGGTAAAAACCGCCCAATACGTTCGCGCGCGCTCTCCTTGTCTACTCCTCGCTAATCAGCAGGCGGGTAAACTAGCCCCTTTTTTCGGCGGATGCAAGCCCATCCGCATCAACCTCTAGCGGGCGGTTCCCCCTAGAGGCAGGTACCCGTGGATCATGTTGTCTCCAATTGAAACCGGGACTTGAGCACCATGGATGACATGCCGAGCATCGCGCGCAAAAGCGCACACCGCGGCCAAAAGCCCATTGACGGCCCTGGTGGCGGCGCTAGATCGGTTGTGCCTGCCGTTTACGTTGCATCAGCTCATGAATGAGCGGCGTCAACATCAACTCCATAGCAAAGCCCATCTTACCGGCAGGGACGACGATCGTATTGGGGCGGGACATAAAGGAATTGTGAACCATGTTCAGCAGATAGGGAAAGTCAAAGCGCTGACGGTCACGCACGCGAATAACGACAAAGCTCTCGTCCGCCGTGGGGATATCCCGCGCGATGAACGGATTTGACGTATCCACGGTAGCGACCCGCTGAAAGTTGATATGGGTGCGGGAGAATTGAGGCACAATGTAGTGTACGTAGTCATGCATGCGGCGCAGTATGGTATCCGTCACGGCTTCGGCAGAATAGCCGCGCTCGGAAGTATCTCGGTGGATCTTCTGGATCCATTCAAGATTGACAATAGGTACGACACCGATGAGTACGTCAACGTACCCAGCGATATCGATGCCCCCCGCGGCCACGCCTCCATGCAGACCCTCGTACAGCAGCAGGTCGCTTCCCCCTGGGATCGCCTCCCACGGAGTGAACGTACCCGGCTCCTGTTGCCATGCTCGGGCTTCCTCGAAGGAACGCAAGTAGTGCCGATGGATTCCAGTGCCGGCCTCGCTATAGGTCTTGAAGAGGTCCTCCAACTTATCGAAGAAATTTCCTTCGGGGCCGAAGTGGCTTAAATTACGGCCCTCCGCCCGCGCCTTACTTATTTCCGCCGGCATTTCGTAGCGGTCGAAGCAGTGGAAACTCGCGCCCTCAACGATCACAGGATTGACGTGCTCACGCCGACAGATGTGTTCAAAGGCGCTCTTTACCATGCTGGTGCCAGCACCTGACGATCCGGTAACAGCAACAATAGGATGTCCGATCGACATAGTGAGATCCTCCACGGTGGAACTGCGGCGGGAGGTGACTTGTGTGGTCCAACCTTCCGTTTATTCACCCGACATACCCGAACGACACAAGACTCTCAACGGATGAGCAGTCTATCTGTGAACGCGCCGGCGGCTCTGCTGCACTCTCTGGTCATCGGGTTAATTATTTTTCTTGCCTGGCTCACCGCCGCCCATGCGCTGCTCAACAAACGCGAGGACCCCAGAGCAACATTGGGGTGGGTGGCCGTATGCTTGCTTTTTCCCTTTGTCGGGCCGGTTCTGTATTTTCTGTTTGGCATCAACCGCATCCAAAGCAGGGCCCG
>JAGTVB010000216.1 GCA_018224385.1 Gammaproteobacteria bacterium | reverse complement strand
CATCGAGGTGACACTACAGCCCCCGAAGATAAACAGTCAAATACAATCAACCAGGATAGAGTTTCTGGTAGGGACACCTGTGTCGTGACAAAGCCGATCTATGTTAGTACATTGTTCTAACCTATGGGGTTGAGCTGGAGAGAGTGAAGAGAACAGATCATGGCCCACTTGAATACCAAACACGGCCCTGCAGAGCGGAGTGCCCGGTTGGGTTTGCGCGCCACGCCTCAGCAGGAAGCGCTTATCCGGCGCGCGGCCGAAGTGACCAACAAAAGCGTCACGGAATTCGTGCTCGATAGTGCCTGTGAAGCCGCCGAGCACGCGCTGCTCGATCGACGCCTCTTCCTGGTGGATGAGGACCAGTGGGAAGCGTTCCAGGAGGCGCTCGACCGGCCAGCCGAGGCCAAGCCGCGTCTTCGTAAGCTGATGCAGACACCAGTGCCATGGGAGTGTGAGTAATCCCAAAACGGGTGTTGCAACACCACCCCTTTCAGCCCCCGTTAAGTTGGAGGCGCATCATCTTGTCGAGGCGTTTGACTCAGGGTCGCCAGCGCTGAATGACTGGTTGCGGCGCTACGCACTTCAGAACCAGCGCGCCAATGCCGCCAGGACATTTGTGGTCTGCGAAGGTGATCGGGTAGTTGGCTACTACAGCCTCGCGGTTGGGGCGGTGGACCATGCCGAGGCACCCAGGCGCGTTAAGAAGGGTTTAGCGCGCCACCCAATACCCGTTATGGTGCTCGCTCGGCTTGCGGTCGATCGCGGCTATCAGGGACGAAACATTGGCCGTGGATTGCTCAAAGATGCCATCCGGCGCACTTTACAGGCGGCCGAGCACGCGGGGATTCGAGCGATGCTTGTTCCCGCGAAAGATGACAAGGCTCAGGTATTCTACGAGCGGTTCGACTTCGAGCCATGCCCGATTGATTCACGCCAGCTCATGCTACTGATCAAGGATGCCCGAAAAACTTTCGAGTCGTTTTGAAACGTTCGCTTTGGCAAGGGGCGAGCAGGGGGGGTATTGTCTTCATCCCAGGAACGCTATGGCCGGCGACCAGAAAAAGTCAAGGAAATCAATTAGTACGAGGTTTTTAGTAGGGACAGGTCTGACCGGTTACCTTCTAAGTCTTTCAAATCCTATAGCACGCGTTGCGTCCGTTTCGTCGCTGAAACTGCCTGCCGCTTTGAAGAGGAAAAGAATATAGTCTGATGGCTATTGTTCTTTCTGTGGAGACAAGTTGCCCCGCTTTGAGATCACTAATCAGTTAGCGTTTCCCCAATGGCAGCGGCCGCGCTGGGTTCCCGCCAGCAACGGGGCAGTGCTTCACCGGAGGGGAAGACCAGCTCGGACTTGGCGAACCACTGCGGGTCCGGCATCTCCTCGCCGTAATTGTACCGGCCAACCAATGCCTGATGGGCGGGATCGAAGAGGTCATTCAAACTCAAGATCTCAACGAGATGGTTATTTGCTGTGTGCTTTAGTAGCATGGGGAGCCTCCTAGCTCTGTGCACGCCCGACAAACAGCACTCATTAGGGAGAGCGCTCCGATTTTCGCCCCGGTGCGCCTTGTCCACTGCCGGCGCTCGCGAGATTGTTAAATCATTGGGACGGCTTTTGACACATGTGCCTCATTATCGCTCAGCGTCCGGGCATTTTCGAATACTGGCTTTGCGTGTGGCGAATGGTGTACCCTTTTACCGTCAAAAGCTATTGGCTATAGAGAACTTGTTCAACCATGGAATACGATATCAACTCGATCTACGCCGACCTCGCCAATCAACATCAGCATATCCGTACCCTGCTGCGCGATCTCAAGGAATGCGACCACGTGCATCTCGTCCCGATGCTGGAAGAGCTCAACACCGTGCTCGGCGATCATTTCAGTCGCGAGATGCGAGCCGGCGGCTTCTATGAGGCGATCGGAGCCAAGGCCGTTGAGCACCGCAATGAAGTGCAGCTGCTCGAGCGGGATCATATTCTCTTGAGGTCCAGCTTCCGCGGACTGCTGGCGCGCGCCAAGCTGGCGTCCGATGCGAGCGAACCCGAGCTGCTGAAGGAGGTCGCGGAGGTGGCCGAATGCCTCTACGACCATGAGCGTCGTGAGAACCAGATGGTGGAGGCACTGTTCCGCAAATAGTGTTCCCCGCTGTGGGAACGGTCTGCCGAGCGGCGTCGCGCCGTAGCAGCAAGATATCCGGCTCAATTCCCCTCGTACACCCAGGCGATAAAGCCCCCTGCAAGGAGGTGCCCTTCTCAGGGGGGATGCGCCGCTGGCAGCGTGGCAAAAGCACCCTATTCCTTTCTCGCTCGAGTATACTCACCGGCCAACAGTAATCTTCGCCGTGGCCATGTCGCTGGGGGTGCTATCAGTGGCCTCAGTGGTAGCGTGCTGGCGCCATGGATTGCAACGAGCAGTGCAAGGAGATCGCCTTATGTCCCTGACCCGTAGAGATCTCGCCAACGCCATTCGTGCGCTGGCTATGGATGCGGTGCAACAAGCCGAGTCGGGTCATCCCGGTGCGCCCATGGGGATGGCCGACGTCGCTGAGGTGCTGTGGAACGACTACCTCAAGCATAACCCGGCGAACCCGCGTTGGCCGGATCGGGACCGCTTCGTGTTATCGAACGGGCACAGCTCCATGCTCCTCTACGCTTTGCTGCACTTGACCGGCTATGACTTGCCCATGAGCGAGATCAAGCGCTTTCGGCAGCTGCACTCGATGACGCCAGGACATCCTGAGTACGGCAAGGCGCCGGGAGTGGAGACCACCACCGGTCCGCTCGGCCAGGGGCTCGCCAATGCGGTGGGTATGGCGGTTGCTGAACGGGCGCTCGCGGCGCAATTCAATCGCCCTGGCCACATCCTCGTGGATCACTACACCTATGTAATTCTGGGCGACGGCTGCATGATGGAGGGCATTTCCCACGAAGCCTGCTCGTTTGCGGGTATGCAGCAGCTTGGAAAGCTGATCGCCTTGTATGACGACAATGGAATTTCCATCGACGGGCGCGTCAGCGGCTGGTTTCGAGACGATACGCCAAAACGCTTCGAAGCCTACGGCTGGCACGTGGTGCCAGCGGTGGACGGTCACGATGCACCCGCGGTGCGCCAGGCTATCGACGAGGCCCGCGCGGTGACGGATCGGCCCAGCTTGATTTGCTGCAAAACCGTCATTGGCTGGGGGTCGCCGAACCAACAGGGCACCGAGACCTGTCACGGCGCCGCCCTTGGCCAGGATGAGGTCGCCTTGGTACGGCAGACCATTGGTTGGGAGCACCCCCCCTTCAGCATTCCGGAGGCCCTTTACGCGGCATGGAATGCACGCTCAAAGGGCGCCCGCGTGGAGCGCGAGTGGACGGACCGGTTGAACGCCTATCGCCAGGCGCATCCCGATCTTGCGCAACAATTCGAGCGCCGCATGGAAGGCCAGTTGCCGGCGAGCTGGGCGAAAAAATCCCGGGCCTTCCTGGAAACGACGGCCGCGGGCGACACGCCGGCCGTCGCCACACGCAAGTCCTCCTTGGCGGCGCTCAATGGGCTCGGCGCGGAGCTGCCGGAGCTGATTGGTGGTTCCGCGGATTTGACCGGTTCCAATCTAACCTGTCGCTCCGGCTCGAGCCCCGTGAGCCGCGACAATCCCGGCGGCAACTATATTTTCTACGGGGTGCGCGAGTTTGCGATGTCGGCCATCAACAACGGCATCGCACTTCACGGTGGTTTCATTCCCTACGGCGGAACCTTCCTCATGTTCTGCGAGTACGCGTTCAATGCACTGCGTATGGCCGCGCTCATGAGCATCCGCAACATTTTCGTCTACACGCACGATTCCATCGGGGTGGGGGAGGACGGACCCACTCATCAACCGGTGGAGCAAGTGTCCAATCTTCGGCGTATGCCGAACATGCGACTCTGGCGTCCCTGCGATGCGTTAGAGTCTGCGGTGGCCTGGAACGCCGCCATCGAGCGCACCGACGGGCCGACGTGCCTGATATTCACTCGGCAGACGGTCCAGTACAAGGCGGCCGGGACGGCGAACATCGACGACATTCGCCGTGGCGGTTACGTGCGTCTCGACTGCGACGGCGTGCCGGAGGCGATCGTGATCGCCACCGGTTCCGAAGTCCCTCTGGCGATCAACGCGGCCACCGCCCTCACTGAGCGTGGGCGGCGCGTGCGGGTGGTTTCGATGCCCTGTACTCATGTGTTCGATGCACAAGACCGAGCCTACCGGGAAGCGGTATTGCCGAGCGCGGTGACGGCGCGCGTGGTGGTGGAGGCCGGGCTGACCGAAGGGTGGTGTCGGTACGCGGGGGCTTCGGGGAAGATCATCGGGATTGACCGCTTCGGTGAGTCCGCACCTTGGAGTGTGGCGTTCGAGCATTTCGGATTCACCCCGGAGAACGTGGTCGCTACGGTGGAGAAATTGCTGGCTGGGGCCGGTTCTTAGAAGCGGGCCGGTGAACTGGACGACTCTGACTTGCGGTTTGTCGGCGGTGGTCAGGGTATCGTGCGCATCAGCATTGCGAGGGTAAGACCCTGCCCAGCACCTAGAGGCAGCCAGTCGCCTTGCCTCAAGGGAGGTCGTGAATACCTGTGCGTGGCGGGTTTATTCACAAGCGCTCAGGATTCATTCTGCTTGCAAGGCCTCCAGGGGCGCCAGCGCCGCGGCGCGCCGGGCCGGCAGCAGTCCCGCCAGCAAGCCGGTACCGGCCGCCAGCAGCTCGGCGAGCAGCGTGTAAGTCCAGGCGATGTGCACCGGAAGCGACGGCACCAGGAGGGCCAGCAGGCCCGCGATACCGATGCCTAAGCCAAGTCCCACCAACCCGCCGGCGGCGGCAAGCAGTGAGGCCTCCAGTATGAACAGCGCTTTCACGTGTGCGCGCTGCGCGCCGAGGGCACGCAGCAGGCCGATCTCAGCGGTGCGTTCAGCCACCGAGATGGTCATGATGGTGGCGATTCCGACGCCGCCCACCAGCAGTGAGATACCGCCTAAGGCGCCAACGATGAAGGTGAGCACGTCGAGAACGGACCCCAGTACGTCGAGCATCTGCTGCTGCGTGATCAGGGAGAAATCCTCGGCCCCATGGCGCGCTACCAGCAGGCGTTTGGCGCTGCCCACGACCTCCTCAATGGCACGTCCCGGCGCGTACAGGACATCGATCTCCATCAGGCTCTCGCGATCAAAAAGCGCCAGGGCGTTGTTGGCCGGGATATACACGGCATCGTCCAGGTCAAGGCCCAGGAACTGGCCTTTTGGCTCCATGACGCCGATGACGCGATAACGATCGCCGCCGATGCGGATACGTTCGCCAAGGGGGCTGCCCACCGGAAAGAGCTCTTGGCGCACCTTGGCTCCTAATACCGCGTACGCGCGCGCGGCACGCGGCGGGTCGTGGGGAAGAAACCGCCCGAGCCCCACGGTCATGCTCCATACCGTTGGCACCCCGGGTCCCACACCAAATACAATGGCGCGCCGCGAGCGTCCATGGGTTTCAATCGCGGCGTTTCCGTGAACGAGCGGTACCGCGGCCACAATCGGCTCGAGATGTTCTAACGCTTCGGCATCGTCCAAGGACAAGGGACGAATGTTGCTGATAACGGCACTGGAAACGCCGAATGTTTGCGTCTTACCAGGAAGCACCTTGATGAGGTTGGTGCCAAACTGGGTGAATTCAGCGAGCACAAAGCGGTGGATGCCCTCACCGATGGCGGTGAGAAGCACCACGGCGGTTATCCCGACGGCGATTCCGATCAGCGTCAGGAGCGAGCGCAATCGGTGCGCGAGTAGCGCTTGGACGGCAAAGCGTAATAGATCCCAAGTCTGCATTCGCAAGTTCCCGTGGGCTTAGCTTCGATACTTTTTGCCCTTGGCGGGTAAGGGAGTGGTCCGGGCCTCGATCAACCCACGCTCACCTAGCGTCTGGATAACGCCTGCACGGGATCCAGGGCCGCGGCTCGGCGTGCCGGTAACGCGCCAAACAGGAGACCCGTGAGCAATGCCACCAGCAGGGCGGCGGCAATGGCCCACAAGGGAACATGCACCGGCAGCGCTGGGTAAAGACGTCCGAGCAGGGCAGCTGCCCCCAATCCCAGCAGTGCCCCCAGCATCCCACCGGCCAGCGCGAGCAATCCCGCCTCGGTGAGGAACAGTCTGGCGATTCGCTGGGATGGGGCGCCCAGTGCCTTCAACAGCCCGATTTCCGGCGTTCGCTGACTGACCGCAACCAGCATGACATTCATGATCAAGACTCCCGCCACCACCAGGCTGATGGCGGCAATACCCGCCAGCGTTAGCGTCAATGCAGAAAGAATTCGACCGAAAGTGGAAATGAGCGCATCCTGGGTTATGACGGTGATGTCTTTCTCGCCGTCGTGGCGTTCGCGAACAATGGACTCGACGTCCGCTTTGGCCAATGGAACAGCCGACTCGCTGCGTGCCTGAACCAGGATGCGAAACAGCGCGGGTGTGTCGAAGAGCGCTTGCGCGGAGGCGACAGCGATGATCACCAACTCCTCCCTATCCAGGCCGAGGGAGCGCCCGGCGGAGGCCAATACGCCGGCGATGCGATAGCGCCGGTTGCCGACCCGCAACCACTCCCCGAGGGCCGATCGCGCACCAAACAGCTCGTGCTTTACCTTGGGCCCGATGACCGCCACGGCGGCGGCGCGGCGCGCATCAAACTTGCCCAACGCACCGCCCTGCGCCAGCTGGAGCTGACGGATGGTGAAAAACTCTGAGGTGGTGCCGATGACAGTGACCTCCCGCTCACGTTCCCGCCAAGAGGCCGGGGCGGCGCCCACCACAACGGGTGCGATGTGCCGCACATGGCGGCTGCGGGAAAGCGCCAACGCGTCGTCCACAGTCAGGTCGCGGGGTGTCTCTCCCAGGGTCGGCGGGTGTCCGCCGACGGTCTCCGAACGACCTGGCAGCACGATCAGGAGATGGCTTCCCAGGGCCGTAAATTCTCCGATGACGTAGCGTCTGGCACTCTCGCCGAGGGTGGTCAGGAAAATCACGGCGCTCACGCCAATGGCCATGGCGCACAGTATCAGCAGCGTTCGCATCACGTACGCGCGCAGGGAGCGGTAGGCGAACTGGAGCACGTCTGTGGCGAACATCAGACCCTCCGGCGGTGCTCGTCGCGCTCGATTTTCCCATCGACCAGATAGATCCGGCGGTTGGCGCGCGCGGCGAGCTCTGGATCGTGAGTGACCAGCAGCAGCGTCAGGCCGCCCCTGTGCAGGTGTTCCAACAACTCCATGACCTCACGGCCCGCGTGCCGATCCAGATTTCCCGTCGGTTCATCGGCGAGCAGTACTTGCGGTTGCGTGACCGTTGCCCGCGCGATGGCGACCCGCTGCCGTTGTCCGCCCGAAAGCTGGTCGGGCCGATGCCGAGCCCGGTCTGTGAGTCCATAAGCGGTCAACACCTGTTCGACCCGCCGGCTTCGTTCCTCGGCGGGGATCCCTGCCAACGTGAGGGGAAGCTCGATGTTTTCGGCGGCACTGAGCCGCGGAATGAGGTGAAAAAATTGAAAGACGAAACCGATTGTCTGGCGCCGCAATGCGGCGAGCACCGGGTCGGGAAGCCGGGTGACATCCTCACCTCGAAGACGATAGGTGCCTGCGGAGAGACGGTCCAGCAGTCCGATGACATTGAGCAGGGTCGATTTGCCTGACCCGGAGGGCCCCATAATGGAGACATACTCCCCAGCAGCCACCTCAAGGCTGAGGCCATTGAGGGCGTGCACGATTTGATCACCCACCTGAAAATGCCGCTGTGCCTCGACGATCTCGATCACGGGGCGGTAGCGCGCGGTTCGCTGTCGGCTTTCGGTACGGCATGAGCGCCGGCCTTGACGCCTTCGCTATCCACTGAAACCACCACCTGTTCCCCCTCGGTAACCCCGGCAAGCACCTCGGTGTAGCGCCAATTGGCAAGACCCGGCGTAATCGTACGCGCTTCCAGAAGACCGTCCGCGGGGCGGAAGACGAGCACCTGATCCCCTTCCAACACCGCCTCGGTTGGAAGCCGCAGGGTGCGGTTGCGCCGTGAAAGCACGATCTCCACGTCGGCGCTGTACCCGGGAAGGAGCGCCTTGGTATCGGCGGCCTCGGTGAACGCCACCTCCACCTCGACGGTCCGGGCTTGCTTTTCGCGATCGAGCACGTAGGGCGCGATGCGCCGCACCTGGGTGGTGCAGAACCGCTCTGGAAATGCATCGAGGGAGACGCATGCGGGCATCCCCACGCGAATGGCAGGAGCGTCGACCTCGTCGATGGGCGCCGTGACATAGAGACAGCGGTCTTCGATGAGATCGACGGCGGGTGGAGTGGGGATGCCGACGGGAGACGGGGTGACGAATTCGCCAAGCTCCGGCGTCACCTCCGCGACGATGCCGGCGAAGGGAGCGCGCAGGATGGTTTTCTCTATGGCCGTCTGCGCCACCTTGATTTGCGCACGGCTGACCTCCAGCGCGGCCTCGGCGGCGTCACAGCCCGCTTGGCGTGCCCGGGCATCGGTGGTTGCGCGGTCGACGCGTTCTTCCGACACCAGATTTTTTTGTTCCAGCCGGCTCAGACGGGCTGCCTCTCTCGCGGTCACTTGCGCCGTGAGACAGGCCTCCAGCGCCTTCGCCTCAGACTGCGCCGCTTCTCGGCGGGCGAGGTCGAGCTCGGCTTTCAAGTCCTCGTTCCAAATGCTCATCAGGACCTGGCCCTGGCGGACGCGATCGCCTTCCCGTACCGCCAGCGCCGCAACTTGACCGCCCGCCGCCGGGGCCAGCCGGGAGCGACGGCACGCAAGCACGGTACCGGCGCGGGTGTTGGCCACAGTCGCCTCCACCAACCCCCGCTCCACGGCGCGCAGCACCACCGGAATGGGCTCCGCGCGCGAAAAGTACCAGAAAGCGGCCAGGGCGAATAAAGGCAGGGCGAGATAGCCCGCGATGCGCAAAGCTCGTGTCAATGGTTCGGGACGACTAAAGGCTATGGCAAGTTGTGATTAGGATACCCGGTCATGGGCCAAGCGGGGAAAGGCAGACGAAAGTACCGCGACGGTGCTCTGCTCCCATGGCCCGAAAAGCAGCCGGTGCCGATCAGTCGCCGGTGCGCGCTGTGCGGTGGCGCAGGACAGAGAGCCTGCCGACGGTTCGTCTGGGCGCGTGAGCGCGCCGAGGAGCGGCTGGCGAGCTGACGCGAGGGGCCCCCCCCACCTGACCGATGTGCGTGTCCGCTCTCTGGCAGCGTAGCGGAACCCGAGGGCTGCACCTGACTGATATCAGCGCTGCAGCACTTCTAACGGATCCCGGTAAGGGTAATCGAGGGCCTCGGCAACGGCCTTGCAGGTGACTTCGCCGCGGTGCACGTTCAATCCCGCCCGTAGGTGGGGATCGTCGAGCATGGCGGCGCGATATCCCTTGTCGGCCAAGGTCAGGACATGGGGAAGGGTGGCGTTGTTCAGAGCCGCGGTGGACGTGCGCGGCACACCGCCTGGCATATTGGCAACGCAATAATGAACCACGCCGTCCACTACATAGGTGGGTGACGCGTGCGTGGTGGGTCGTGAGGTCTCGAAGCAACCGCCCTGATCGATCGATACGTCAACCACGACCGCACCCGCCTTCATGCGGCGAATAAGTTCCGCGGAGACGAGCTTGGGTGCGGCGGCACCGGGAATGAGCACGGCGCCGATCACCAAATCTGCGTTCAGCAGATGCTGCGTTACCGCATGCCGGGTGGAGAAAACCGTCTTCAGGCGCGGACCGAATTGTCGCCAGAGGGAAGACAGCACCTCTGTTGAACGATCCAGCAAGAGCACGTCGGCACCGAAGCCCAGGGCAATTTCCGCCGCATTGGTGCCGACCACGCCGCCCCCGAGAATGACCACTTCGGCGGGCTCTACCCCGGGCACACCGCCAAGCAGAATGCCCATACCGCCGTGCGCTTCCTCCAGGCAATAGGCGCCTGCCTGAATGGCCATGCGGCCCGCGATCTCGGACATGGGTGCCAACAGCGGCAGTCCCCCGCGAGGCGAGGTCACCGTCTCGTAACCGATACAAACCGCCCCACTCTGGATTAACTCTTTGGTCTGCACCGGATCGGGCGCCAGGTGGAGATAGGTAAACAGCACCTGGCCCGGTCGCAGGCGTCGACGCTCGTTAGGCTGGGGTTCCTTTACCTTGACCAGCATCTCCGCCTGCTCGAAAACGGCCTCCGCGGTGGCAGCAATACTCGCCCCCGCTGCCCGATACGCCTCGTCAGGACATCCAACCCCCTCTCCGGCCGCGTGTTCGACCACCACCTGATGATGGTGGGTGACCAGCTCATGCACGCTGGATGGCACGAGACCGACGCGGTATTCATTGTCCTTGATTTCCCTAAGCACACCGATTCGCATGCTTGCTCCTGAGGTAGCGGAATAGGGCGCGCCGCGCGCGGGGGCGCCCTAAGTGAGACTTTGCCCGAGCGCCGTCTCTCATCCTGGCGCGCCGGGCTCGCCGGTAGCATGCCATCAAGCTACTTCCTTGCCTAGCTTAGCTTATAGCAGTTCTTCCTTGGCTCGATAACAACGTGTCCTTTTGATCGATGCTCCGCCGGGATCATGGTTGCGGCACTTTTTGTCCTTAAGGCCGGTGTGGCCGCCCATCTGCCGGCCTGCAGGATCTTGGCACGGCCTGCTTCTAAAAAGGCTGCCGCTACCGCCAGGACGGTGGCGCGGGACGCCACGGACGTATTTACGGCGTGTCCTGAATAAGTCATTTTGCGCTGCGATCTTTACCGAGGCTCTCCTAGCGAACCTATCCGCAAGTGTGTCAAAAAGGCGGCTATCGGGAACGCGCCAAGGGTACGGCTGGGTCCCTTGGAAAGCTGGCCGATGTCCCGGCGCTCGGGTGCGCTTTGTCCCCTGTCTTGACATCCGTTTTCCTCACGGCTAGCTTCTCTCGGTAACTTAGCGCAAACCGGGAAACTTTGGATGAGCATTACGGAAACCGCAGCGAACCCCCACATCAAAGATGTCTTGGCGGACATTTTGGAGGAGCACCAGCACATCGAGGCATTGATGGATCGCCTCAAAGAGGCCTGCCCCATCGACCGCCTGCAACTGCTTCTGAACGAGCTCCACTCGACCCTGATGAGTCACTTTGCCCATGAGCAATATCCGGGCGGGTTCTACGAGTATTTGGGAGCCCGTCATCCCGAGCACCACGAGGTGTTACGGGAGCTGGTCGACGATCATAATTTCATTCTTTCAACGGTTCGCGGTTTGCTCGAGCGGGCTCGTCTGGGCGACCCGCAGAGCACGTCGGGGGTGGCTCAAGAGGTGGCCGATCTGGCAAAGCGCATCGAGGGGCACGAGCTACGGGAACGTGACCTCGTCAAGCAGCTCGAACAGGCGGTGTGAAGCAAACGAAGCACGGGATCAATCGACCGCGTCCGCGTGCCAGCCCGGCGCCGCTACGAGCAGGGCGATGACTCCGGGTCTGCAGATTCGCTCACTTCAGGAACGCGATCTCCGGGGCTTTAACCAGGCTGTTAATGCGGTCTGCAGAGAACGGCGATTTCTGGCGCACCTGGAGGGGTTCTCCCTGGAGGCTTCCAGAGATTACCTTCGCGAGGTGCTCACCAATGGCTGGCCCCACGTCATCGCGGTTGATGCGGAGGTCGTCATCGGTTGGTGCGACATCGTGCCCGGCCGCATACGCGGTTTTCGGCATGTGGGCAGGCTCGGCATGGGGGTGGTAAGCGATCATCGGCGCAAGGGTATCGGGCGGCGGCTGATGGCCGAATGTATGGTACGGGCGAAAATGCGCGCGTTGGAGAAACTGGAGCTCGAAGTCTTTTCTGATAACGCGCCGGCCATCGAGCTTTATGGCCAGTTTGGCTTCGTGCGCGAAGGTCTGAAAAAGCATGCACGAAAGCTCGACGGTGGCTACCAAGACATCCTGTTGATGGGGCGAATGCTCGGTCCATCGGAGGATCGAGTGGCTTAGCGGGCACGGCCGCTAAGCGCGCGAGCCGACGTCGCTACGAGGGATAGGCCTGCGCTTAACGCCGCGGCCCTGACGATGTCACCGTGTGGTACGAGTTGCCCCCTCGACGACACGGTCCCGGGGTGGCCTCTGCCCCGCGCGGGTCTTGCGTCGGCCCTTCCCAAGCCACCAGCGGCCTAGACGCTGCCCACCCGGCGCTGGCGGGCCCGGTCTCGAATAATAATTCCCGCGATTAGAATAGATACGCGCGACCGTGACGGTGTCCAGGGCAGGGAGGCGAGCGCAATCGATAACACCCCACAGCGTTGCCAGTGGGCTCGAAAGGGGTCCGCCGAGGAAGTGGCCTACCATGATAACGAGTGGGGGGTGCCTTCGTATGATCCTCACCATCTGTTTGAAATGCTGCTCCTGGAAGGCGCCCAGGCCGGTCTTTCATGGTCGACCATCCTGAACAAGCGCGACGGCTATCGCCGGGCCTTCGACGGCTTCGATGCCTATCGGATTGCCTGTTACGACCAACAGAAGGTATCGCAGCTGCTGACTGATCCGAGCATCGTTCGCAATCGTCTGAAGATTGAGGCGGCGATTATCAACGCGCGTTGTTTTGTGGCGTTGGTTGATGAGCATCCGGGAGGTTTTGCGCAATACCTGTGGGAGTTTGTCGGCGGCCAGCCGACGCAAAATGCCTGGACGCGCGCCGAGCAGGTCCCCACCTCGACCCCAGGCTCGGACGCCATGGCGCGGGATCTTCGCCGGCGCGGCTTTAAATTTGTCGGCACGACCATTTGTTACGCCTTCATGCAGGCCGTAGGTATGGCCAATGATCACACCACGGATTGCTTTCGCTACCCACAGATCCTTGACTTTTCACATGCGCGCGGAAGGGTTCCAAAGGCCCGCTAGCGCGAGGCGATGTGGCCGTGTTCGCTAGCCCCGATATCCTCGTACTCTTTGCCCACTTGGCGATCCATCGATCGAAGATCAACCGCGCCATGATAGACGCGATCAGTGGTCTCGAGCGGGTGGTATTCCACGATCTGCTGGAGACTTATCCGGATTTCTACATCGACATCGAGCGGGAGCAGGCGCTCCTGCGCCGGGCTGCATTCATCGTCTTCCAACACCCCATTTACTGGTACGGTGCGCCGGCCATTTTCAAGCATTGGCAGGATGTTGTGCTCACTAGGGGCTTTGCTTACGGCGAAGGCGGCACCGCGCTGCAGGGCAAGCAGTTCGCGCTCGCTGTCAGCACCGGAGGGCTGCCGGACACGTACCGGGCAGACGGCATCCACCGTTATCCGCTGGAGGTGTTCCTGCGACCGTTCGAACAGATGGCCCATTTTTGCGGCATGCGTTATCTCCCGCCCCTGGTATTGCAAGGGGGACACGATTTGCCCGAAGCGGTGATCGCGGCCCACGCGCGCCGCTTTCGCCAATGGCTGGAGGACTATCGCCCCGGCAAAGCCACAGGCGCGCACAAGGAATAACCAATGGAAGGCCACGGGCCATTGTTCAATGTGTTTATTTTCTTATTGGCGGCCGTCATTGCCGTTCCGCTGTCCACGCGGCTGGGGCTGGGCTCGGTGCTCGGGTATCTTCTGGCAGGCGTCGTCATTGGCCCGTGGGGTGTTGCTCTCATTGCCGATCCTCGGGATATCTTGCATTTCGCAGAGTTTGGGGTCGTGTTGCTGTTGTTCCTAATCGGCCTAGAGCTGAACCCGCAGCGGCTTTGGGCACTGCGCCGACCGATACTCGGCATGGGTGGGTTGCAGGTGCTCGGGACAACCGCCGCGCTGGGTGGTGCGGCGCTGCTGCTGGGCTTTGAATGGCGGGCCGCGCTGATGGCTGGAATGGCTCTGGCGCTGTCTTCTACGGCCATTGGCTTACAGTTACTCACGGAGCGAAATCTGCTGCCTACGGCGGCGGGCAGTGCCAGTTTCTCCATATTGCTGTTTCAGGACATCGCCGTTATCCCCATGCTGGCGATCATTCCCGTGCTTGCCGGCAGGCACCCTGAGACGACCATGTACAGCCATTGGATCAGCTTTTTTACCGCGGCGGCGGTTATCGGGGGCATCATTGTCGGCGGACGTTTCCTCACCCGCCTGCTGCTTCGCATCATTGCCGCGACCCGCCTGCGGGAGCTGTTTACAGCCTTTTCCCTGCTTCTGGTGGTGTCGATTGCGCTGCTCATGCAGGTGATCGGTCTATCGATGGCGCTCGGGACGTTTCTCGCCGGAGTTCTGTTGGCGGACTCGGAGTATCGTCATGCGTTGGAATCCGACATTGAGCCGTTCAAGGGCCTGCTGCTTGGCCTGTTTTTTATCGCGGTCGGAATGTCCGTCGACTTTGGGCTGCTGCTGCAGCGCCCCGGTCTGGTACTGCTGATGGTGCTCGGGCTGCTGGCGATCAAGGCGGCTGTTCTGTATGGACTGGGCCGCTGGTCCGGATTGCCTCTGAGCCAGCAGGCGTTGTTCGCCATCGTATTGTCCCCCGGGGGGGAATTTGCCTTCGTGCTGGTCACGGTGGCAGTGGCGTCCGGCGCCATGTTGCCCGCGGCACGCGATCTGCTGGTGGGTGTGGTCGCTCTGTCGATGATGACCACGCCGCTGCTGCTGTCGCTTAATCAGCGCTTCATCGAGCCGCGCTTTGCGGCGCCAACGCCGCCGGCCATGGATGTGGTTGCGCACGAGCACAATCCCGTGCTCATCGCCGGTTTTGGCCGTTTTGGGCAGATTGTCGGCCGATTGCTCCACGCAAACGGCGTCGGCACGACCGTGCTTGACCACGATCCGGAACATATCGAGATGGTGCGCAAGTTTGGTTTTAAGGTGTTCTTCGGCGATGGGACGCGTCTCGATCTGTTGTCCGCCGCCGGTGCCGATCAGGCGCGGCTGTTGGTGGTGGCGGTGGATGACCCAGAGCAAGCGCTACGCATTGCCCGTTTGGCGCGGGAGCACTTCCCGAATTTACTGCTGTTGGGTCGCGCTTGGGATGTGGCTCACGTCTTTCAAATGCAGGACCAGGGGGTGGCGGAGGTGGAACGGGAGACTTTTGAGGGTGCGCTCAGATTGGGTGAGCGGGCGCTGATAAGGCTTGGGTTTACCGCCTGGCAAGCCAAGCAAGCGGTCCACCAGTTCCGCGCCCACGACGAGAAGTTATTGGCCGAGTTGTATCAACACTTCCAGGAGGACCTGGAGGTTCGTGCCGCCATCTCGATGAGCGCCCGTGTGCGCCTGAGGGAGCAGATGCAGAAGGATGAGGTCTTTTTCGGCGCCCACCGAGATGCCGATTGGCAGACGTCGAACGATGGGCCAGGTCGGCCTGAACCGGTGACCGGCCGCGATACCGATGCGCCTTGAGAAGCCGTTGAAAAAAGCCCTCTAGCGCGTATGAACGGCCGGGCTGGGCCACTCGGGACCGGGCGAAGGCGGCGTCTCGAGCAGGCACAGGAATTCGGCGAGCACCATGGCCGTTGCCCCCCAAACCTTGCTGTTCTCGACCTGAAAAAAAGGCACGCGATAGACATCTCCCTTGTAGACCCACGTCTCCACACGCACCCGGTCGGGCTCCCCCAGTGCCCGCAGGGAAACCTCCAGAACGCGGGCCACTTCGCCCTCTTGGAGGTGAATCGGCGGGCGCTCGCGAGCAACGGCGACCACGGGATGAAGAATAAATCGGCTTATCGGAATGTGCAGGGCGCTCAGCTTGCCGATGACCTCGACCTGCTCCGGGTCGATGCCGACTTCCTCCTGGCCCTCGCGCAGCGCGGCGTCGATCAATTTTTCGCCCGCTCGCACACCGCCGCCCGGTAGGCTGACCTGGCCTTGATGGGTGGGAAGGTGGTTGGTCCTTACCGTCAGCAAGGTGTGCGCCTCGCCGTTTTTAGGATAAAGGAGAAGGAGTGCGGCCGCGTCGCGGCAGTTTTTCGGTAGGATATCAGGTTGCCAGCCGGAACGCGGGTGAGGCGCCATACACAGGTGCCCTGCGGCCCTGGGCAGCGGCCCTGCCAGCGCTTGGCGCAAGAACGTGCTCAGCGATGGCAGGCGGGAGAGATCGGGTGCACGGTACTTGGCCATTGTTCCATTATCTCTCAAGGCGCCCGCGACGAATATCAGGCCGCAGTTGCGCGGTCCCCTGCAGTCATTGGAAAATGCCATGATGAGTAGCTTGACTTGGGTAGACAGACTTTTGCTCTGGATCTGCGGCGGCTGGTTTTTCCTGACCGTTTGCGTTGGCTATGTGGCCACTGCCAACTTCAGTGAACTGCAGCCGGAGCGGCTGCGTCAAGCAGAGTCGGTGCTTGAGCCCATGGGCGACGCGCAGGCCAAGGCACGAACGCTTCGCTATGTCGCGAGCGAGCTCAACCGCCACTTTTTCTCCGTCTATGGCTGGATCAACCTCGGGTTGGCAGCGGTGGCGCTGGTACTGGTGGGCACCTCGGGGCGCAAAGCACGCTGGCGCACCCTGGCGCTCATGCTCTGCTTTGGCATTGCCGCGGTTGGCGTCCTTTACCTGACGCCGACCCTCATCGACCTCGGTCGGCAGATCGACTTTGTCCCCCGAGAGCCGGTGTCTGAGCCGGTGAGACAGTTTTATGTCTTCCACCGCCTGAACGAAGGACTCGAGCTGCTGAAGCTGATATTGCTGACGGGCGTCACGGTGAGCCTGATCCGTTCCCCGTAGCGCCGCTCACCATGCCTTGATGCCGGCACGGCGCAAGTCAATTGATTGCTTGGCAGGGCATTTTTTGTTGCAACGATGACCATGGCCCAACAACGCACACAGGAAAGAAATTTAACGAATAAAGAATTAGGAGAGCGACGCGGGAGATGAATGCGTACCTGGAAGAACAACAACTCGTGATGGAGGATGTGCGCTTGCGAGTCGCGAAGCAGATGGAGGCGGATCGCTTGCGCCTGATTTTTAGCTTGGAGAGCGATGAGGAGTGTCGCTTGCACTGGGGTTTGGAGCGCCGCGATGCAGGTTGGCATCAACCTCCCCCTCTTTGCTGGCCGGCGCAAACCGAACCGTTCAATGACCACGCGGTGCAAACCCTGTTCGTGCCGGCCTCTCAGGGCGAGCGCCGCCTCGAGCTTGAGCTTGACTTGCGCGAGGGTTGGCGAGGGGTACCGTTTGTTCTTTATTTCCCGCAGGCGGGACGTTGGGTAAAAAACGGCCGGCGCGATTTTCGCGTGGCGGTGCCGCCGCCACCGGGACAGCCTTCGGCACAGGCCGTATTGGCAGCCGCCAGCGGTGACAGCGATTGGCGTCGCGAGAGCTTCGAGCTCGGCAACGGTGATTTCCTGTGGGCGGCGGTTGCGGAGAAGCCGGGAACGGCTGCGCAGGTGCTGCTCGCTTGTGACGTCGAAGGCCCGTTGTGGTTGCACTGGGGATTGGCTGAGCGCTTTCCTCAAGAGTGGCGTCTGCCACCGGCGGAAGCGTGCCCCGCCGCATCGATGCTGTTCGACCAAAAGGCCGTGCGCACGCCCTTCGGCGAACGCGACGGGGTGCGCTGGCTGGAACTCACCCTCAAAGGGCCACGGGAAAATGTGCCTTGGCGGGGGCTGGACTTTGTCCTCTATCAACCGCAGGCGCAACGTTGGCTCAAGGCCGGTGGCCAAGACATGCACCTGACGTTAGTGGCGATGCGCGATGAGGGGTTGGCGATCCAGTCACCCGAGCAACAGCGCCTGGCGGAGGCCATTATTGGGGCGGAGGTGGGAAAGAGCTCCTGGACCCTGATGCACCGCTTCAATCTCGCCCACGACCTGCTGGAGGGTGTGGAGCAGGATGAGGAGTTGCTGGCGCTCATTTTCGCCTGGTTGCGTTACTCCTCCATCCGCCAGCTCGACTGGCAGCGGCGCTACAACACCAAGCCGCGCGAGCTGGCCCATGCGCAGAATCGGCTGACATTTCGCCTCACCGAGATGTACCGCCGATTTCCCCAGCGTCGGGTGTGGATTCGCCTGCTGCTCACCACGCTCGGGCGGGGGGGCGGTCGCGGCCAGCAGGTGCGGGACGACATCCTCAACATCATGCACCGCCACAAGCTCAAGCACGGCGGCGAGCGTTTCATGGAGGAGTGGCACCAGAAACTCCACAACAATACCACCCCCGACGATATCGTGATCTGCGAGGCTTATCTGGCTTTCTTGAAAAGCGACGGCGAACTGGATCGCTTCTACGCCGTGCTGGCCGCGCAGGGTGTGAGCCGGGAACGGCTGCAGAGCTTTGATCGCCCCATCAACACCGATCCGCTGTTTTTTGCCGATAAGAAGGCCGGTCTCATCGAAGATTTCCGTAATTTCCTGCGGGTGCTCAAGTCGGTTCACGCCAGCACCGATCTGGAGACGGCGGTGACCGCCGCGCATGGAGTGCTTGACGGGCCGCTGCAGGCAAAGCTCCAGGGGCTTTTGGGCGCGATCCCGGCGTCGTTTCCCGATTGGGTGCGTCCGAGAGATCGTTACCAGCCGGGCAAGGCGGATCGGGGCCCACGAACCGCGTATGAAGCCACCGCAGCGGAGCTTCCGGCTCCGCGCACACTGCTGGAGCGGGCGCAACAGATCGTCGCCGCACGGCATGGCCTCTCTCTACGGCTCGCCCAGCAGACTGACACCAGCGTGCTTCGGGAGCTGCTCTACTTGGATCTTGCCCTGGAAGATACCCTGCGAGTGACCGTCGAGGGTCAAGTGGCCAGTCGCCTCAATGATGAGGATTTGCTTGGTCTGACCCAGCTTGCGCTGACGAGCTTCTGCCTCTCCGTACCCCATGAGGAGCTCGAGCTCTCATCGAAATATTTTGCTGATCTAGCCGCGCGGCCGCGGCCCGGCCGCGATTGGGCGCTACGGGTCAAGGCAATCACGGACCGTGCCGCGCGCTTGCTCGGCGATTGGACCGAGGCGCTCTACGCTCGGCTACAGCCCAAAGCGGAACTGTTGGGGCAGCGTTTTGCTGCAGAAGATTGGACTATTCCGCTGTTCGCCGAGGAAGTCATACGCGGCGGGCCGGCCTTTTCCCTGTCCGTGCTTTTGCGGCGCCTCGATCGGGTGTTGCGGGCTCGCGCCGGCGTCGGCGGATGGCAGATCATAAGTGCCGCCACGGCGGTGGGTCGCGTGCGCAAGGCGGCTAGCCTGATGTCGGTACAGGGAGAACGGTTCCCGGAGGCAACGCTGCTGGTGACTGCGCGGGTCAGTGGCGAGGAAGAAATTCCCGAGGGTGTGCGGGCAATCCTCACCACGGACACCCCGGATCTCGTTTCCCATGTGGCGGTTCGCGCCAGAAATGCGCGGCTGCTATTTGCAACGTGCTTTGACGACAAGGTGTATGGCGCGCTTGAACATCAGGAGGGGCGCAATCTTTCGCTACGGGTAACCTCCGCCGGGGATGTGACATACGAGGAAGGCGCTGCCGGGGCAACGGTCGATGACGCGGCAGCGAGGCCACCGGCGCTGCGGTTGCGGCGCCGGAATTTTTCGCAGTGGGCAATTACCCGCGAGGACTTCGATGAGTTGGCGGTCGGCGCCAAGTCGAACAACCTCAATGCCCTGCGTGGTAAGCTGCCGGATTGGGTCCGTTTCCCGGCATCCATGGCGCTGCCGTTCGGGGTATTCGAGGCGGTGCTGGGGGCCGCCGAAAACCGCAAGCTGCGGGACGAGATTGCGCATCTGCTGGCTGAGGCGCCGGGCTCTGTCAGCCAGACGCTCCCTCGAGTGCGGGCGGCGATTGAAAGACTGAGTGCTCCCGAGGCGTTGCGGGCTGCCGTTGGCGTGGCCTGGGATCGCTCGCAGCTGCCGCGCGTGGCATGGGACGTCGCCTGGGGCGCGGTGACTCGGGTCTGGGCTTCCAAATGGACCGATCGCGCCTACTATTCGCGCGTGGCCAAAGGCATTCCCCATGATGATCTCATGATGGCCGTCTTGATTCAGCAAGTGGTCGAGGCAGACTACGCGTACGTTCTGCACACCGTGAATCCGATGACGGGAAATCGGGATGAGCTGTATGCCGAAGTGGTGTTGGGGCTGGGCGAGACCTTGGTGGGGAACTACCCTGGCCGCGCCCTAAGCCTCATTATTCGCAAGGACGATTTGAGCTTCGAGGTACAGGCCTATCCGAGCAAAAGCGTCGGCCTTTATGGGGAGGGCGTGATTTTTCGCTCCGACTCTAACGGTGAGGATCTGCATGATTTTGCCGGAGCCGGACTTTACGACAGTCTACTCGCTGAGGCGCCGTGCAAACGACTCCTCGACTACGCGGCCGAGCCGCTGTTGCATGACCGAGCGTTCGGTGAGGCGCTTTTTTCCAAGATCGCCACCATCGGAATCGCCGCCGAACAACTCTGCGGTTTGCCCCAGGATATCGAGGGCGCCGTGCAAGGCGGCCACTGCTATGTGGTGCAGACGCGACCGCAGGTCGGGTTGTAAACTAGGGGTGTAACCGGACTGGACCCGCGTCAGCTTTCCGACATATACTGTGTATATATACAGTAATCGGGAAGCTTTTCGATGGCTGGAGGAAAGGCGGAGCAGCCGCCCTATGCGGAGCTTCACGCTGTTTCCAATTTCACTTTCCTGCGCGGTGCCTCTCATCCCGAGGAGCTGGTGGCGCAGGCTGCGGCGTTTGGCTACTCGGCGTTGGCAATCACCGATGAGTGTTCCCTGGCGGGTATTGTGCGAGCCCATGGGGCCGCCAAGGCGCACCAGCTCAAGCTCATTGTCGGCAGTGAATTTGCGCTTACGGACGGTCTGCGGTTGGTGTTGCTGGCAGCCGACGGGGAAGGCTACGGCAACCTCTGTGAGCTCATCAGCTGCGGCCGGCGCGCCGCGGCGAAAGGACATTATCGGTTAGCGCGCTCGGATCTCCAAGCGGGGATGGCCGGTTGCCTGGCGCTCTGGTTACCTGAGGCGGTTCTCGATCCTTCAGCGCTCCATTGGCTGGCGGAGCGCTTTCCCGGGTGTACCTGGATTGCGGTGGAGCTGCTGCGGGGATCCGGAGATGGCGCCCGGCTGCAGGCGCTTGCGCGGCTGGGGAAGGATGCCCGAGTGCCGCTGATTGCCGCGGGCGAGGTGCACATGCACGTACGTTCGCGGCGCATGGTACAGGACACGCTGACGGCGATTCGCCTTGGGGTGCCTGTGGCTCAGGCCGGTTATGCCCTCTATGCCAATGGGGAGCGGCATTTGCGTCCCCGGTCAGAGCTTGCCGCACTCTATCCTCTGGCGCTCCTTCGCGAAACCGCCAAGGTGGCGCAACGCTGTCGCTTTTCGTTGGATACGCTCGTTTACGAGTATCCCGAGGAGCTGGTGCCGGCGGGGGAAACGGCGATCGGCTATCTTCGCCGCTTGACCGAGGAAGGCATGAACATCCGTTGGCCGCGAGGCGGTTCGCGCAAGGTGCGAGAGCTCCTCGAGCACGAGCTCGGCCTCATCGAGGCGCTTGGCTATGAGCGCTATTTCCTCACCGTACACGATCTGGTGCGTTTTGCCCGTAGCCGCGGCATCCTCTGTCAGGGCCGGGGGTCGGCGGCCAATTCGGCGGTGTGTTATTGCCTGGGGATCACCGAGGTGGATCCGATGCGCATGGAGATGCTGTTTGAGCGATTCCTCTCCAAGGAGCGCCACGAGCCGCCGGACATTGATGTGGACTTCGAGCATCAGCGGCGCGAGGAGGTGATTCAATACATCTACGGAAAGTACGGCCGCGAGCGGGCGGCGTTGGCCGCTACCGTGGTCTGCTATCGCCCCCGCAGCGCCATCCGCGATATCGGTAAGGCACTCGGCCTCGATCGCCTCCAAGTCGATCGTCTCGCCAAATCGATTGCCTGGTGGGATGGCCGCCGGGTGCTGCCGGAGCGGTTTCGGGAATTGGGCTTTGAGCCGCAAAGCCCGGCGGTGCGCCGCCTTGGCGCCTTGGTCAATACGCTGATCGGCTTTCCCCGGCACCTCTCTCAACACGTGGGCGGGTTCGTGATCGCCCGGGAACGGCTCTCCCGCCTCGTTCCCATCGAGAATGCAGCAATGCCGGCGCGCACTGTGCTTCAGTGGGACAAGGATGATCTGGATGCGCTTGGTTTCCTCAAGATCGATGTGCTCGGGCTGGGGATGCTAAGCGCCGTTCGCCGCACCTTCGACCTCATCGGCGAGTACCACGGCAAGCCTCTGGCCATGGCGGACATTCCGGCCGAGGATCCCAAGGTCTATGCCATGATCCAGCGGGCCGATACCATCGGCGTATTTCAGATCGAGTCCCGGGCTCAGATGGCGATGCTGCCGCGGCTCGAGCCCAAGATCTTCTACGATCTGGTTATCGAGGTGGCCATCGTCCGTCCGGGTCCCATTCAGGGTGGTATGGTGCATCCTTATCTTCGCCGCCGTCAGGGTAGGGAGCCGGTGGTTTATCCTTCCGAGGCGGTACGCGCCGTATTGGCGCGAACCCTTGGCGTGCCTATTTTCCAAGAGCAGGTCATGCGGCTTGCGGTGGTGGCGGCGGGCTTTAGTCCCGGTGAGGCTGATCAGCTCCGCCGGGCCATGGCCGCCTGGCATCGTCGAGGTGGCCTCGGGCCCTTTGAGCAGCGGCTTTACGCCGGCATGAAGGCACGGGGGTATTCATCGCGGTTTGCGCGCCAGATTTTTCGCCAGATTCAGGGTTTTGGCGAGTATGGATTTCCCGAATCCCATGCCGCGAGTTTCGCCTTGTTGGTCTATGTGTCCGCCTGGCTCAAGTGCCACTACCCGGCCGCCTTTACCTGTGCCTTGCTGAACAGCCAGCCGATGGGTTTCTATGCACCTGCGCAGCTGGTGCAGGATGCAAGACATCATGGGGTTGACGTGCGGCCCGTGGACGTTGGCCGAAGCTGCTGGGACTGCACTCTGGAAGGGGATCAACGGGGTGAGCCTGCGATTCGGCTCGGTTTACGGCTGATTAAGGGGCTCGGTCAAGCGGGGGCGGGGCAGATTGTCGCCGGACGAAGCGCGGGCGCGTACCGCGATGTGGAGGATCTTGCTCTTCGGGCACGGCTCGGCCGTAGTGAGCTCGGGAAACTGGCCGCGGCTGGGGCGCTGCGAGCACTGGCGGGCCACCGTCACCAGGCTTTTTGGCAAGTTGCGGCAGTGGAGGGGCGACCGCCGCTACTGAAGGGGGTGACCATTCCCGATACCGCTGCGAACCTGGCGGTGCCGAGCGAGGGTGAGGATGTAGCGGCCGATTACGCCAGCCTCGGGCTCACCCTCGGGCGCCATCCGCTCGCTCTGCTGCGCTGCCACCTTGACGGCGTGCCGTGTGCCGAAGAGATGGGGCGCTTGGATCAAGGGACAGCGGTGCGGGTTGTCGGGCTGGTGATTTGTCGCCAGTGTCCGGCTACCGCAAGCGGCGTGGTGTTTCTGTCCCTGGAAGATGAAACTGGGTTTATCAACATCGTGGTTAAGCCGCAGGCAGGGGAGCGCCACCGCCGCGCGTTGCTCAGCGCCCGGTTGCTGGAAGTGGCCGGCGTGATCGAGCGCGAAGGTAACGTAGTCCATGTGGTCGCCAGCCAGCTCCTCGATCGTAGTGCTCTGCTGGGCCGGCTGCAGCTGCGGTCGCGAGATTTTCATTGAGTTCCCCGGCACGGCCCGTCCGTGCTGCGCGGATCATATGTCGGCGCATCGTTGGAGCGCGCGGCCGAACGCCGTCTCCACCTCGTCACCGACGTGGCGGCGATGTTCGGTAGGGTGGTCTGGATATTGGTCGTGCAAACCGCCAGGCTATGGGTTAAGATGCGTCGCACTCTAGCGCGAAGCGGAACTGGCGCTAAGTGACTCGCGGTCTTCCTCCTGCTTTCTGGCTTACCTCGATTTCTTTTCAAACGCTCCGCCCAGCCCGGACCAGTAATTTCATCACCGGTCCGGCTTATCAGGAATACATATGCCTTTTGCACAACTCGGCCTCAAGGCCGAACTGGTGCGCGCAGTCGGCGCACGTGGTTATGCTCGCACCACGCCAATCCAGGCGAAGACGATCCCCCTCATTCTCGAAGGCCGCGATGTGCTCGCCGGCGCCCAGACCGGCACCGGCAAGACCGCGGCGTTCGCCCTGCCGCTGCTGCAGCGGCTCAGCGACGCCTGCTCTCAGAGGCGCCATCCCCAGGCCCTGATTCTCACCCCGACGCGAGAGCTGGCCGCCCAGGTGGGCGAGAGCGTGGCCGCCTATGGCCGGCATCTCCCGTTGCGCCACGCCGTGGTGTTCGGCGGCGTAGGGTTCAATCCCCAGGCACAGCGCCTGCGCCGCGGTATCGACGTGCTGGTGGCGACGCCAGGCCGGCTGCTCGATCATGTCGGGCAGGGGACGGTGAACCTCTCCCATGTGGAGATCCTGGTGCTGGACGAGGCCGACCGCATGCTCGACATGGGCTTTATCCACGACATCCGCAAACTGATGGCCGAGCTGCCCAAGCGGCGTCAGAACCTGATGTTCTCCGCCACTTATTCTGAGCAAATCAAAGGGCTGGCCGACGGACTGCTGCACCGGCCGGCGCTGGTGGGAGTAACGCGTCAGGGCGAAGCGGCCGAGAAGGTAACTCAGCGGGTGCACCGCGTGGATCGCGACCGCAAACGCGCGCTGCTGTCCCATCTCATCGGCTCGGGCAACTGGCGCCAGGTGCTGGTGTTCACCCGCACCAAGCATGGCGCCAATCGGCTGGCCGAGCAGCTCGGCCGTGACGGCATCAGGTCCGATGCCATCCACGGCAACAAAAGCCAGGGTGCGCGTACCCGGGCCCTGGCGGATTTCAAGGCGGGAAAGATACGGGTCCTGGTGGCGACGGACATCGCCGCCCGCGGTCTGGACATCAACCGCCTGCCCCACGTGATCAACTTTGAACTGCCCAACGTTCCCGAGGACTATATCCATCGCATTGGCCGCACCGGGCGGGCCGGCGAGGAGGGCCTGGCGCTGTCGCTGGTTTCATCGGACGAGCATAAGCTGTTGACGGACATCCAGCGGCTTCTGAAGCGCGATCTGCCGGTGGAAGTGGTGCCAGGTTTCGAGCTGTCCGGTAACGGAAAATGGTCGCCGAAAGCGCTGTCGCGCGCGCTGCCCTGCCGGCGGTAGCCGCCCCGCGCTGCTGAACAGAAAAACGTAGAGAAGCGCTTTTAACAATGTCGCAGGCGATACCAGAGCAAGGTGCGCAGTGGCAAGCGCCCGGCCCAATCGACGGGGTCGTTCGGGGATGAAATCAGAGCGTACGCTGAGCCCAGGGGCATGGGCTCAGCGGTCGCTTATTGACTCGCCCGTGCAAACGCTACATCTTCTCCACGGGACCTT
>JAGTVB010000215.1 GCA_018224385.1 Gammaproteobacteria bacterium | reverse complement strand
CTGTAGCTTCGATGCCGTAGCGACTCCAGTGGCGATCGAGCGCTGAGCGCTGGGCATGAGTCATTCTTCCGAAGCGTCGGACGAAGCTTCGTATGGGACGTGCCGGTACATCGGGGGCAGTGAAATTCGTCACATCTCGTCTCGGGAAATATTCACAGAACGTTATGAGCAAAAAAGCTAAGGTGACCGCCTCTGGCGCGAAGGGGGCCACACCGTGCTTGCCCTGACCCGCCAACTAACCGGTTCTTTGAACCAAACGCTGCACCACTGCTACATTACTTGACAACACACCGGATGCTATACTCCAGCACCGCTTGTCTCCGGATGACCGCTAAGCCGCCCACGGTCGTAGCGATTGACCACAGTACCGCCTCCCTATCCCTTTATAGACGCAGCGCCGCATCGCTTGATATTGATCTGGTGACCTTTTCGTCTCCTGCGGAGTCTCTTGCTTTTCTTGCGAATCATCCGGCGGACTTGCTGTTCCTGGAGATCGTCATGCGTGATATGGATGGCCTCGTGATGTTGAGCAAGCTCCGCGATATGGATCTTCATCAACATACGGCCGTGGTTATTGTAACCTCAAAAGATTATGCGCAAGATCGGGGGCTAGCCAAGCAGCTCGGTTCCCGGGAGTACCGCTTGAAACCCCTGCGTTCTCAGGAGATCCGTGAAATTATCACCCGCTACGTTAGGCCGGATCGTGCACATTCCAAAAAACTTCGGATATGACGGCCAACTACATACGTTTTTGGGGGGTTAGGGGTTCTTATCCCGCACCTTTCGCAACCCATTTGCGCACCGGCGGCAATACCTCTTGTATGGAAGTGCGCGCAGGAGAGCATGTACTTATTTGTGATGCCGGCACGGGGATTATTCCCCTTGGTCACGCATTGATAGAGCAGCCGTGGATTCAAGAAGCCATGGTGTTGCTCACTCATTACCATTGGGATCATATCTCGGGATTACCTTTTTTCGAACCCGCATTTACCCGCGGCTGGCGGGTCAAGTTTTTCGGTCCGGGGCAGAATCAGGCAGAAATCGAGGAGCGCATCGCCGAGCAGATGAAAGCTCCTTATTTTCCGGTGGAGACGGAGAAATGGCTTGCGGAAATAGAATATTTGGAGGCTTCTGAAGGTTGTCTGCGGTACGGCCCGATCAGCATTGAGCGTTTCCATGTGCACCACCCCGGGAGCACATACGGTTACCGTATTCGCGTGGGTAACCGCACCATCGTCTATGCATCAGACAATGAGCTCGCTTTCATCAATCGGTTCATCGAACAACGCAAAGCGGAGTTTGACGAACCCGAGCAGCGGTTGCTGGAGGCAATGAAGGAGGACGAACGACTTCGCTCCATTGAATTCATGCGTCACGTCGACATTCTCATACATGATTCGCAATACACGCCAATCGATTACGAGAAGAAGCGCGGTTGGGGCCACTCATGCTATGTAGATACGGTCGAAGCGGCCATGGATGCAGACGTTGGCCAGCTGTTTCTATTTCACCTGGATCCTGCCTATCCCGATGATCGAATCGACCTGCTGCATCGCCATGCCCTAACCCTGATCAAGGCGCGCCGGCACCGGCTTGTTTGCAAGGTTGCGCGTGAGGGTTATTGCATCGATCTCGATAGCGATTTCTAATGTCATCAGACAAGGGGCCAACTTCCCGCTATCCAAAATGACTGCCGACCGTCTTGTCTCGAGTCGCCGCGCCATATGGCTCGAAGTCGGCTCAATCTTCAAAACAAGCTTCAAAAAAATGTGCCGTCCATGGGGGAAGACGCGTTGGCAAAGCGTTTGCGAGGCATTCTTCCCGCTAAGTATGCCTCGCGTCCTGCTGCTATCGCCTTGCTCATGGCCGAAGCCATCAGAATCGGCTGCCGAGCTGCCGCGATAGCAGTGTTCATCAACACGCCATCACAGCCCAGCTCCATTGCCACCGCCGCATCGGACGCGGTTCCCACGCCAGCATCGACCAAGATAGGGACTTCCGCATTTTCAATGATAGTCAATATATTATAGGGATTACGGATGCCGAGTCCCGAGCCGATGGGCGCAGCAAGCGGCATCACCGCGATGCAGCCAATACGCTCCAAACGCTTAGCCATCACCGGATCGTCGTTGGTGTACACCATGACCTTGAAATCTTCCCTGACCAGTTGCTCGGCCGCCGCGAGGGTTTGCACAACATCCGGAAACAGCGTTCGTTCGTCTCCGAGCACCTCCAGCTTCACCAAATCATGACCGCCCAGCAGCTCTCTCGCCAAGTGGCAGGTACGAACTGCGCTCTTTACGTCATAACAACCGGCCGTATTGGGCAAGATGGTGTAGCGTTCGGGCGAAAGCACCTCCAGCAAATTGGGCTCATTGGCATCCTGTCCGATGTTGGTGCGTCGTATGGCGACCGTGATAATTTCCGCCCCGCTCGCCTCGATGGCTTGACGGGTTTCTTCCAGGTCCTTGTACTTGCCCGTGCCGACCAGCAATCGGGAGCGGTATTCAACCCCTGCAATCACGAGGGGGTCACTCATTTCAGTGCGCCTCTGGTTTAATCAAATGCCGTTACGATTTCTTGACCACTTGTTAGAGAATGTTTTAAAGCTTACTGCGCTTGCCCGAGCGGCGGTGTGCGCTCGCTCTGCCTGCGTTCGCCGGGTTTTAAAATATCCTCTTAGCCACCGCCGATGGCCTGGACAATCTCTATTCGGTCGCCTTGCTGTAGCTGATATTCGTTTAAGTAGCTGCGCGGAACGATCTCCTCGTTGACTTCAACGGCCAGGCGTTTGCCTGATAACCGCCGTCCCTCAATGAGCCTCGCCAATGTGGTGCCGGCGCTTACCTCTTGTTGCTCGCCGTTAATAAAGATCTGGAGCATCATTAGTTCTCAGTGGATGGCTACTCTACCTGTCAATAGTCTATCACATTCAATGGCTTCCGAGGACTTTAGGCGGCCTACGCAAGGCTCGGACGCGCGCGCAAAGGGGCCATCTCCAGACTGCCAGGGGACATTCCCGGAAGAAAGCGTTGACTCGTCGCCACGAGCAGATAGAATTTTGTTTCTCGGCGGGTGTAGTTCAATGGTAGAACCTCAGCTTCCCAAGCTGATGACGTGGGTTCGATTCCCATCACCCGCTCCACGCTGCCGCGCCGGAGCCACCGGCGATTCGGCCAGGCAACGCCCCAGGTAGACGGCCACCGCGCCGGCACCGCTG
>JAGTVB010000214.1 GCA_018224385.1 Gammaproteobacteria bacterium | reverse complement strand
CCGGCGGGGCAACCCCCGGCGGCTGCGTATCTTTATCAAAAGCAGTGTTATCCCAACGAGCGCCAGTGCAAAGGGTCCAAACCAGAGCAGAAGTGTTGAGGGGGTCAGCGGCGGTCGGTACAGGACGAAATTCCCATACCGGGCGACCATGAAGTCAACGATTTCCTCATTGCTCGCACCTTCCTGCGTGATCATGGTGTAAACGCGCTCGCGCAGGTCTGTCGCCAATTCGGCATTGGAATCGGCCAGCGATTGATTTTGGCACACAAGGCAGCGCAGTTCTTCGGTAAGCGCTTTGTAGCGCAGCGCATCTTGCTCGGTTGCGAAGTCACGCGGGTGAAATACAGCGGCTACGCTGCTCTGCGCGAGCAGCAAACCCGCAGCGAGCACGACCGCCGGTACCGACCAGCTCACCGTCTCACCTTGCTTTGACCGCGTTGATGACCGGCCGAAGCTCCTGTTGCCAAATCGCCGCAGTGATTGGACCGACATGTTTGTGTACGATGACCCCCTTTTGATCCACCAAAAAACTCTCGGGCGTACCGTAAACGCCGAGGTCAAGACCGACCTGTCCCTCAGGATCGTAGAGGTTACGTACATAGGGGTTGCCCAATCTCTGGAGCCATCGCACCGCTTCTTGGCGGTCGTCTTTGTAATTTAAGCCATAGATTGGCACGTCCCCTTGCCGGGCGATCTGCATCAGCACTTCATGCTCTGCACGGCAGGAAACGCACCACGTGGCCCAAACGTTGAGCAGGAAGACCTTTCCCAAGAGATCAGCGCGCGTGACGGTATGATCGGGCTGTTGCAGATCGGTCAGCGCGAATGCCGGTGCTGGCTGGCCAACCAGGGGCGAAGGCACCAGCCGGGGATCGCGCGTCAGCCCAATGGCCAATAAGCTTACCAGCGCCAAAAAGACCGCGAGCGGCAAGACGTAGCGGATCATTGGGCCCCTTCCCGAGCCAGACCGAGCTCGTTAGGCATCTTATCGAGAACCGCCGCGCGCCGCGCCTGCTTTATCAATCGGTAGCGCCGGTCCGATGCCGCAACCAGACCGCCAATGGCCATAAGCAGAGGGCCAAGCCATATCCAGCGCACGAACGGCTTGTAGTATAAACGCACGGACCATGCCCCATCGCCCAATGGCTCGCCGAGCGCAACATAGAGATCCCGGGTCAAGCCTGGATCAATTGCCGCCTCAGTCATCGGCTGTGGCTGAACCGGATAAATGCGTTTTTGCGGAAATAGTGTGGCAACCAGCTCACCGGAACGAAAAACCCGAATCTCACCTTGCTGGGCGCGGTAATTCGGTCCCATTGTTTCTGCAACTCCGTCAAATCTGAACTCGTAGCCTGCGAGCGTTTGCGCACCTCCCGGCTCCAGGCGAACGTCTTGCTCCACACTTTGGCTTGACGCCAGAGTGACGCCCACAACAAACACAGCGACTCCGAGGTGGGCAAGGGTCATTCCAAAGAACTCGAGCGGAATAGCGCGCAACGTGCGCCACCGGTCTTGTCCGTACCTAAAGCGTGCGGCAATCGCTTGCAACGCGGTGTAAGTGACCCAAACGGCAAGTCCCAGTCCGATCGCAACCATGAGGGAGGAGGGAATTGCGGTCAGTCCGACGAGGGCGCCCGCGAGCAAGACGCTGATCAAGAATGCCAGCTTCAGGCGGCTGCCAAGCACTTTAAAGCGCTCCTTTTTCCAGCGCGTCAGCGGCCCAATACCCAACAAGAATACCAGCGGCATCATCAAGGGAATGAAAACGGCGTTGAAGTACGGCGGGCCGACCGAGATTTTGCCAAGGTTGAGCGAATCTAAGAGGAGCGGGTACAGCGTACCTAGCAGAATCGTAGCGGCGGCCACACTGAGCAGCACGTTGTTGGTCAGGAGTAAGGACTCACGCGACAGTAAGTCAAATCCGCCCCGGCGGGTCACATTGCTCACGCGCCAGGCGTACAGCAGGAGCGCGCTGCCCACCGTCAGCCCCAGGAACGTGAGTATAAATACACCCCGGGCCGGATCGGTGGCAAACGCATGAACCGAGACCAACACTCCGGAGCGCACCAGGAATGTACCCAGCAGGCTCAGGGAAAAACCGAAAATAGCCAGCAGTACGCTCCAGCCCTTGAAGGTATTGCGCTTTTCGGTAACAGCGAGACAGTGAATCAGTGCCATTGCGATGAGCCAAGGCATGAATGAGGCATTCTCCACCGGATCCCAGAACCACCAACCACCCCAACCGAGCTCATAGTAGGCCCACCAGCTACCCAGCGCGATGCCCAGCGTCAGGAATACCCAGGCGATCAAGGTCCAGGGACGAGTCCACCGTGTCCAGGCGGCATCAAGCCGGCCCTCTAAGAGGGTGGCGATGGCAAAGCTGAACGGCACGGCAAGACCCACATACCCCATGTACAACATCGGAGGGTGTATTACCAGGCCGGGATCCTGAAGCAGCGGATTCAGGTCACGCCCATCCGCAGGCATGGGAAGCAAGCGTTCGAAGGGATTGGAGGTGCCCAACATAAACAACAAGAAACCCACGCTCACCAGGCCCATGACACCGACCACGCGGGACGAAAACTCCAACGGTAGCGAGCGGCTAAACACGGTAACCGCAACGGTCCAGCCACAAAGGATCAAGGCCCACAGCAGAAGTGAGCCCTCATGGGCGCCCCAAACGGCCGAGAATCGATAGATCGCGGGTAACAGGGAGTTGGCATTCTGCGCCACATAGGCGACCGAGAAGTCTTTGGCCAGAAAAGCGTAAGCAAGACAGGCAAAGGCAATGGCGACGAACAGGAACTGCGCCCGCGCCGCTGGAAAGGCGATGCCCATCCAGGCCAACTGCCCTCGGTGGGCGCCGACGAGTGGTAAGATACCCTGCACCAGCGCCATGCAGAAGGCGAGGATGAGAGCGAAATGCCCGAGCTCTGGGATCATGGGTTGTCTTCCGCGACGGCGTTCATGCGCCCCCCCGACTCGGCGGTCTGTAGCGCCTCGTGGACTTCGGGGGGCATGTAATTCTCGTCGTGCTTTGCCAAAACCTCTTCGGCAACAAACTGGCCCTCATGGCTTAATTGGCCCCGCGCCACGATACCTTGTCCCTCGCGAAACAGATCCGGCAGGATGCCCCGGTAGGCCACGGTGACCGTATTTAGATTGTCGGTGACATCGAATCGAACCGTGAGCCCATCGGGATCGCGTTGGATGCTGTTGGCTACCACTAAGCCCCCAACACGGAAGTTGTGCGCTTGGGGTGCTTCGCCCGCCTTGATCTGAGTTGGACTGAAAAAATACAGCATGTTTTGTCCGATGGCCGCAATCGCAAGCGCGGTTGCACCGGTAACGCCAGCCAAGATGAGTGCGACCAGTACCATGCGCTGACGCCGTCGTCTCATGTAGCCCTCCGGGAAAGTCGTGCTTTTCTCACCAATGCCCGCTTGACGCGCCGGGCGCAGTAAAACGGTGCCACGAGGTTAAGCACCAGGATCAAAAGGGCCAGAAGATAGCTGGGCCATACGTAGGCTGCGTAGCCCCCCATGTAAAGAAATTCGCTCATTGATGTTCCCATTGCTTTGCCAGTTCCTGGGTCCAGGCGGCGTGGCGCTCTCGCTCCAAGACCTCGCACCGCGCCCGCAGCAACAACGCTGTTGCGTAGTAAAACATGAAAGCCAGCGCCATCGCCAGCAACGGCAACAACATGCTGATATGTATCGAGGGGGCGTCGAGTTTGGTTACCGTTGGTCCTTGATGAAGTGTATTCCACCATTCCACCGAGTAGTGAATAATCGGGATGTTAACCACACCTACCAGGGCCAGCACCGCGGCCGCCCGGCTCGCGCTTCGTTTATCCTCGATAGCCCCATAGAGTCCGATGACCCCGAGGTAAAGAAACAACAGGATCAGCTCCGAGGTCAGCCGTGCATCCCATACCCACCAAGTCCCCCACATGGGTTTGCCCCAGAGTGACCCAGTGACGAGGGCCAGAAACGTGAACGACGCGCCGATGGGAGCACTGCTCGCCGCCACCACATCGGCGAGCTTGATCCGCCAAATGAGGCCTATGGCACCGGCACCAGCCATCACCACATAGATAAAGAGCGACATCCAAGCGCTGGGAACGTGAATATAGATAATTCGGAAACTGTCGCCCTGCTGATAATCGGCAGGAGCAAGCACAAGCCCGCCGTAGAGTCCTACAATCAGCAGCACGGCGAAAAGCCCGCCTAGCCAGGGAATGAGGTGCCCAGCAATGTCGTAGAAATATCTTGGCGATGCGAGCTTGTGAAAAAACCGCCACATCCTGCGTTCTAACCCGTACTGATTTTCAAAGCCGCCGCGGTGGCAATGGGCGCCAGCGTCACGGCAAAGAGCAATAGCGCACCCAAAATATAGAGTTGCCCAGCAATGGGCAAGTTCGCTGCGGAGGCATCCACAGCGTTGGCGCCAAAGATTAACACCGGAATGTAGAGTGGCAGCACCAGCAGTGACAGCAGGGCGCCGCCTCGCCGCAGCCCTACGGTTAATGCAACGCCTATGGCGCCAACAAGGCTCAACACGGGGGTGCCGAGCGCCAGCGTCGCCAGCAGGGTCCCCATTGCCTGCTCCGGAAGCGCCATTAACACGCCCAGCAGGGGTGCTATCAGCAACAAGGGCAAGCCCGTCACCAGCCAGTGGGCGAGTACCTTGGCATGCACCAGAAAAGTCACCGGATAGGGACTGAGCAGCATTTGTTCCAGGGCTCCGTCTTCAAAGTCGGAGCGAAACATACTCTCCAGGGAGAGCAACGTCGCCAGCAGTGCGGCGACCCAAATGACGCCCGGAGCCAAGGCCTGCAACAGGCCGCGCTCGGGACTTATTCCCATGGGAAACAGGCTCACCACGACGATGAAGAACAGAATCGGGTTAATGACTTCGTTGCGCCGGCGCACGGCCAGCAGGAGGTCTCGCTTCAGTAATGTGAGGCAGGCGTGCGGTATGCCGGGTGCCATTGAGTCCTCGGTCTCATGCCGATAGGTGAAGCGCTTTCGCTGGTCCTGCCGCCAGCCTGATCGGTTGATGGGTGGTAAAGATCACCAGACCGCCGGCTCTAAGCTGCGTCTGTATGATCGACTCCATGATTTTGACGCCGGATCGGTCGAGTGCGGTAAAGGGTTCATCAAGCACCCAAATGCGCGCCTGGTTCGTCAGCAAACGCGCCAGAGCTATGCGCCGCCTTTGTCCTGCCGAGAGCGCCCGCGCCGGGGTGTCCTCAAATCCGGCCAGACCAAAACGCTCCAGGGCGTGCAGTGGCGAGATGCCGCTCGGCCGGGCGGTGAACGCCTGGGCGACTCGCAGGTTCTCTATCGGTGAAAGCTCCAGCTTCACGCCATTGTGGTGGCCGACATAGAGTATCTCCGCCCGGTAGTCCATCGGACTGGCGAATATGTCGACTCCCCGCCAACGCACTTCGCCGGCAGCGGGAAGCGCAAGGCCGCACAGTATCCGCAGGAGACTCGTTTTCCCGCTGCCGTTCGGCCCATGCACCTGTAGCGCTTCGCCCTCATTGACCTCTAGGTTTAAACCGCTAAATAGCAGCCGGTCGCTGCGCTCGCACGCGAGATCATCGGCCCATAGGCGCGCGTGGTTTTCAGAATCCACCTTTTACCCAGAATCGGTGACAGGAGTTCGAGCCGCTCTTTCAGGTACCCTGCGGGTCCATAAGGGGCCCACTGAAAACGATCAAGTCCTTATCGACGCCACCCTCCCGGGGTAGGTTTCCGCCGAGTTGCCGCACGGCATTCCTGGAAGTGGCTGTCCCGGTGCGGCAGCAAATCGCAGGGGAAGCAGTACAGGGAACAAACTACTTGATTCGGTGAACTGAAGCAAGTGAGGCACCGAGGTCAATTGCAGCGCCCGCCGTTCTAGTTTACCCTTCTGCGCCTACGGAGAGGTGTCCGAGCGGTCGAAGGAGCACGCCTGGAAAGTGTGTGTACGT
>JAGTVB010000213.1 GCA_018224385.1 Gammaproteobacteria bacterium | reverse complement strand
GTAGACGTCAACGGCCGCAAGGTCGTCTTCCTCGACACGCCGGGCCACGAAGCCTTCACGATGATGCGCGCCCGGGGCGCGAAGGTGACCGACGTGGTCATCCTCGTGGTCGCCGCCGACGACGGGGTCATGCCGCAAACATTGGAGGCCGTGCAACACTCGCAAGCAGGCAATGTCCCCATGGTCGTGGCCATCAATAAGATCGACCGGCCCGACGCCGATCCTGAGCGCGTGCAGCAGGAACTTTCGACACGGGGCGTCATTCCGGAAGCGTGGGGCGGTGACACAATATTTGTGAAGGTATCTGCCAAGACTGGAGAAGGGGTGGATGATCTTCTCGAGTCCATCTTGCTTCAGGCCGAGCTTCTTGAGCTCCGTGCGCCTCGAGAGGGTGCCGCCAGCGGCGTCGTAATCGAGTCGCGGCTCGATCGGGGGCGTGGTCCGGTGGCGACGGTGCTCGTGCAGGCCGGTACCTTACGAAAGGGCGACGTGCTGCTCGCAGGCCGCGAGTTTGGGCGTTTGCGTGGCTTGTTCGATGAGACCGGCCGCGCGGTTGAAGAAGCAGGGCCTTCCATCCCTGTGGAGGTCTTGGGACTCTCTGGACCTCCAAATGCGGGCGATGAGGCCATCGTCATCGCCGATGAGCGAAAGGCCCGGGAGATTGCCTTGTTTCGCCAAGGCAAGTTCCGAGAAATCAAACTTGCCAGGCAACAGGCAGCCAAGCTGGAAAACGTTTTTGAACAGATGGCTGAAGGCGAGATCAATACGCTCAATCTTGTCCTCAAGGCCGATGTTCAAGGCTCTGTAGAGGCACTGCAGGGTGCCTTAACCGCCCTTTCCACAGATGACGTGCGCGTGAGTATCGTCGGGAGCGGAACCGGCGGCATTAGCGAAACTGATGTGAACCTGGCGATTGCATCGAAGGCAATCATTATCGGATTCAACGTACGCGCAGACGCTGCCGCGCGCCAACTCATCGAAGCAGAAAATGTAGACGTACATTACTTCAGCGTCATTTATGATGTGACGGACACCGTTAAACAAGCGATCAGGGGGATGTTGAAGCCGGAGTTCAAGGAGGAAGTGGTAGGAATCGCTGAAGTACGTGATGTGTTCCGCGTTCGCAGGTTTGGCGCGGTCGCCGGCTGCATGGTGGTGCAAGGGGTAGTGCGCCGGCACAATCCGATTCGAGTGCTGCGTGACAACGTTGTGATCTTTGAGGGAGAGCTCGAATCGTTGCGTCGGTTCAAGGAAGACGTCGGTGAGGTTAAGGCCGGCATGGAGTGTGGCATCGGTGTCAAGAACTACAATGATGTGAAGGCGGGTGACCAAATTGAGGTGTTCGAGAAAGTTCAGGTAACCCACGGCGTGTAATGCCCAGGGAATTTAGCCGCGCCAGCCGTATGGCAGCCCAGATCCATCGAGAGTTGGCGGAGCTTTTCGCCCGGGGGGTGGGTGATCCGCGGTTACACAGAACTACGGTCTCTCGGGTTGAGGTGACCAGAGATCTTGCACGAGCCATTATCTACCTCGAGGTTCACGTTCCGCAGCATGTCGAGGAAACGCTGCGTGCGGCAATGAAAGCGCGAGGATTTATTCGTCGCGAAATGGCTCGTCGAATTCGCGCACGCGCGCTGCCTGAGCTGCAATTTGCCTGGGATGCGGAGCTTGAGCAAGCAAATCGTGTCGTGACGCTTATCGACTCAACGGTCAGTCGCGAGGCGCGAGAATCCGCTTCAGCGGCCACGCCCAAGCAAGAAAAAGAGGACGAATGACATGACCCGGGCCCGCAGGGTGGGACGTGACGTGCACGGGATTCTACTGTTTGATAAACCGGTCGGGATGGGGTCCAATGAAGCGCTCCAAAGCGTCAAGCGCCTGTTCCAGGCACGCAAAGCTGGACATACCGGGAGTCTGGATCGGCTCGCCAGCGGATTGCTTCCGTTTTGCTTTGGGGAGGCAACGAAGATCTCTGGGTTCCTGCTGGGAGCCGACAAACGTTATCGGGCCGTGTTCCGATTCGGTCAAAGGACCACCACGGGCGACGCGGAAGGCCAGATAGTTGATCGGCGCCCCGTGCCAAACTTTGGCGAGCACGAGCTGAGCAAGGTCATCCAGGATTTCCAGGGGCCCATCGAGCAGGTGCCTCCGATGTACTCGGCGATCAAGCTGCGGGGCCAGAGATTATACAAGCTGGCACACCAGGGTCTGGAAGTGGACCGCAAGCCCCGCACAGTGACAATTCACCATTTGCAGGTGTTACGCCGGGAACCGGAGAAGCTGGAAGTCGAGGTGTACTGCTCGAAAGGAACTTATATACGTACGCTGGCCGAGGACATCGGGGAGGCGCTTGGTTGTGGCGCGCACGTGGAAAGCCTGCGGCGGATTGGCTCGGGACCATTCGATGACCGTCGTCTGGTAACTCTACCGCAGCTGCAGGTCTTGGCCGCAGAAGGACTGGCCGCTTTAGATTCGCTCCTAATACCCATGGAAGCGGCGGTCTCTGACTGGCCCGACGTGAGCCTTTCAGAAGATGTGGCGTACTATGTTCGTCGTGGCCAAGCCGTGCTGGTGCCCCATGCGCCTACGCATGGGTGGGTAAAGATCTATGGCGATCGTCAAAGCTTTCTCGGTTTGGGCGAGGTACTGGATGACGGCAGAATCGCGCCTCGCCGGTTGGTTAACGCTGCATGGCAAGCAAATAAAACGTAACTTAATCAATTAGTTGGCGCCTATGTCCTCGCTTGTTCAAGCAGTCGCAGGAGAGTACAATACCAGGCCCGGACGTTTCAGGACAGGGAAATGACCCTTAGTACATCGGAAACAGCGCAGATTATTGCGCAATACCAGCGGTCCCCTCGAGACACGGGATCAGCGGAGGTTCAGGTCGCGTTACTGTCGGCCGAAATCCAGAGTCTTACCGAACATTTCAAGGTCCACGTGCATGATCACCACTCGCGCCAGGGCCTATTGCGAAAAGTGAACCACCGGCGCCGCTTGCTCGACTACTTAAGGCGCATGGATGTGCTTCGTTACCGCGACCTGATAAAGCGTCTCGGGCTGCGCCGATAGTGGTCCTTGCTCCCTTTCCTCAGGCTCCGCCTCCTCCCGCTACCAGAATAAGTGCTTAAGGAAAGCTGATGACGTTGACTCACATTAAGAAGGCTGTGCCGTACGGCAATCATACCCTTAGCCTCGAAACCGGTGAGATTGCCCGCCAAGCCTCGGCCGCGGTGCTCGCAAGTTTAGGCGACACGTGTGTCTTGGTGACCATCGTGGGGGAGCAAGAAAGTGGTGTGGCGCGGGACTTTTTCCCTCTGACGGTGGATTATCAGGAAAAAACCTATGCGGCGGGCAAGATTCCCGGAGGATTTTTCAAACGCGAGGGGCGCCCTACGGAGAAGGAAACACTGACATCTCGGCTTATTGATCGACCGATCCGGCCCCTGTTTCCAAAAGGCTTTAAGCAAGAAGTGCAGGTTATTGCTACTGTGGTTTCGCTCGATCCGGAAATCGATCCTGACGTTCCTGCGTTAATCGGAGCTTCCGCGGCATTGTGTCTTTCCGGCCTTCCCTTTCAGGGGCCGATTGGTGCGGCCCGCGTAGGGTATCGCGACGGAAAATTTTTGCTAAATCCTACTGTCAGTGAGCTTGCTGATTCGCAGCTGGATTTGGTTGTCGCCGGGACCGATGAAGCGGTTCTGATGGTCGAGTCGGAGGCCAAGGAGCTCTCCGAGGACACCATGCTTGATGCGGTGCTTTTCGGGCATGAGCACCTGCGTCCCGTGATCGCAATTATTCGCGAGCTCTCCAGTGACGCCGGCGTTTCGGCAATGGTTTGGGAGGCCCCGCAGGAGGATGTGCGCTTGCGAGAGCGCATTGAAGCCTTGGCCGGCGAGGAGATTCGCCAGGCTTATCGTATCCCGGAGAAGCTCTCTCGTCAGCAGCAGCTCGCTGCAGTTCGACCGCGTAGCGTCGCTGCCATTACTGAGGATGAGGGCTGCGGGTGGGGGCCTGAGCAAGTCATGCAAGCCATCGAGCGCTTTGAAAAAACCACGGTGCGCAGTTGGGTGCTTGATGGGCAGCCCCGTATCGACGGCCGTGGGCCGCGCTCCGTGCGTCCTATATCGAGTCGTATTGGCATACTCCCCCGCACCCACGGCTCGGCACTTTTCACCCGCGGCGAAACTCAGGCGCTTGTGGTGGCAACCCTCGGTACGGGTCGGGATGCTCAAGTGATTGACGCAATTGAGGGCGAGCGCCGCGAGCCGTTTATGCTGCACTACAACTTCCCTCCCTACTGTGTTGGAGAAACGGGCCGGGTGGGGTCCCCCAAGCGCCGGGAGATCGGTCACGGTCGATTGGCAAAGCGCGCCATACAGGCTGTTATGCCCGATATGGATGGATTTCCCTACGTGGTTCGGATTGTAGCGGAGATCACCGAATCCAATGGATCGAGTTCCATGGCCTCGGTGTGCGGTACCAGCCTTGCGTTAATGGATGCAGGCGTACCGGTAAAAGGGGCGGTGGCGGGAATCGCCATGGGGCTCATAAAGGAAGGTGAACAGTTCGTGGTGCTCTCGGATATCATGGGCGACGAGGATCACCTCGGGGATATGGACTTCAAAGTCGCCGGCACGCGTGAGGGTGTGACTGCCTTGCAAATGGATATCAAGATCAACGGTATCACCCGTGAAATCATGGAAGTGGCATTGGCCCAGGCCAAGGAGGGAAGACTCCACATCTTGGATAAGATGGCGGAGACCATCGCCGAGCCTCGTCTGGAGATGTCCCCCTACGCGCCGCGCATCATTACCTTCCGCATTAATCCCGAGAAAATACGCGACGTCATTGGGAAGGGCGGTATTACCATCCGAGCGATTACTGAAGAGACCGGTGCGACGGTAGACATTCTGGATGATGGCACGGTGAAAATTGCATCCGTTGACTTCGCCGCGGGCGAAGAAGCGCGGCGCCGAATTGAACAGATCACGGCCGATGTCGAAGTAGGTATGATCTATGATGGCCGGGTGTCGAAGCTAATGGATTTTGGCGCATTCGTAAATATCCTGCCTGGCAAGGACGGGCTGGTGCACATCTCCCAGATTTCAGAAGAGCGCGTGCAGCACGTGAGCGATAAGCTCAAGGAAGGAGATCACGTTAAGGTCAAGGTGCTCGAGGTCGATCGGCAAGGGCGTATTCGCCTGAGTATGAAGGGGCTCGGTAGCAATTAGAGATAGCGGGAGAGATACTCCGGTATTCGCTCATCAAGCCAGTAACGGGCTTTGCCAGGAAGGCATCCTGCAACGAAGCCTACGTGCCCGCCTGTGTGGCTTATCTCCAGGGTAATCGCATGAGCTAGATCTTCTGGTGCAGGTATTGCCGTTGGAGGAATGAACGGATCATCCGTCGCCTGAAGGATAAGCGTTGGCGTTTCGATGCATCGAAGATACGGTAGGCTGCTCGCCTGTCGGTAGTAGTCATCCGCCCCGCTGAACCCGTACAGCGGGGCCGTCACCTCCTCGTCAAACTCTCGCAAAGTCTGCCAGCGCCTTAAGCCGCGCGCGGACACAAGCCCCGGATGTGCTCGAACCCTGGCGGTTATTTTCTTGCGCAAACTTCTCAGCAGCCACCACTGGTAAATTCTTGACAACCCCGTGTTGAGGCGGGCGACAGCCAAATCTAGACGGAACGGAACGGAGACCGCAACGGCTGCCGCCAGCGGCGCTCCGCCACGTTTTTCACCGAGCCATTTCAGAAGCACATTGCCGCCGAGCGAATAACCGACCACCGCCAGCGGTAGGCCGGGATAGCGGTGGCGGATACTCGTTACGACCGCATCCAGGTCACCGGTTTCCCCAGAATGGTACAAACGAGAGCAACGGTTAGGCTCCCCGCTGCAGCTGCGGAAATGGAGGCAGGCGGCGCGCCAGCCCCGTCGGTACACGGCGCGCGTGAGCGCGCGCACATAAGGCGAGCGAGCCGATCCTTCCAAGCCATGAAGAACGAGCACCACCGCCGTGCCGTTGTTATCGGTCCAATCCAAATCAAGGAAGTCCCCGTCTGCCAGCTCGAACCGCTCTCGGTGCAGCGCCAGCAAAGGTTCACGGCGAGCTAAGGCGGCCCATAATGTTTGGCAGTGGCCTGAGGGAAGCCACCAGGCCGAGCGGAAATCCCTCGAAGGAACGCTCTTCAGACCGATATCCTGGACTCGAGTGCGTAGGGTAGGGATGCAATCTGCAGCGCTGGCCCCTGAGGATCGTGCAAATGGATGGTCGCGCGCTCGGCCTCTTGAGTGGAAATTACCGCAAGCAAATCCCACTGATCGCCTGGTTGGAGCTCTGCATTCACCACTTGACCAACGCTGCGGGCGCCCTGTTCATCCATCACGACCAGTGCCATTCCAGGGCGAACAGCGGCGGTGGCGTGTACACGGGCGCGATACAGGCGGCGCTTTATTTTCCCCAAATACTGGGTGCGTGCGACGATTTCCTGGCCCGTATAGCAACCCTTGGTAAAGCTGACGCCGGAGAGCAGCTCCCAGTTGATCATTTGCGGCACAAACGCATCGGTGGTCTCATGAGACAGGGCGGGAATGCCGTAATGAATATCGAGGAGCGACCAGGCTCCGGGCCCGACTGGGCAGGTTACCTCTGCCAACGCCGTCCAAAGCCGCCTCATGGTGGCAGCGGGTCCAAGAATTTCATAACGGGGCCGTTCGCCGCGCATTCGAATCACGGTCAATGGGGCTGGCTGCACAACGTCATGCTCTGTGCTGGGGAGCGCGCCCAGCGTTTGTTGCAGTTTAGCGTGCGCCTTCCAACCGGACAGACCGATGCGGACAAGGGTATCACTGGCATCTGTCAAAGCCACCTGAGAGCGCAGTACGAACATGCGCAATCGCTTAAGGATAGACTCGAGGAGTTCTTGGGGTAGTTGAAGAAAATAGCGGTCACTGCTGGAAAAAATCAGGAAATTGGCAAGCATGCGACCCTTAAGACTGCAGCAAGCACTGAGCTGCGCACGGGTCTCGGAGACCTCACGTATATCGTTGGTCAACTGCCCTTGCAGGAAGGTCGTGGCGTCCTTACCACCTACCGTAATGAGCCCAAGATGGGAAAGATCGACCAAGACGTCACCCGCGATTGCGGCTTCCGACTCTTCGTGCAAGTCGCGGAAGTGGCTTAGTCGCGCGCCTGTGAACACCGCGCCCGCGCCAATGAGAAACGACTGCCAATCAGCGTCCATAGGCGTGCTTTTCGCCTCTGAAGGTCAGGTAAAGCGACGACCGGCCAGGGCAAGGTTTACTTTGACAAGAAAAAGCTCAAGTTAGGGAGCCAGTAGCGCCCGAGTCGTACCACCGCACACTTCACGAATCTGGCTTGCGATACGGGCAAGCGGCTCGCTCTCGGGTTCTACCCCGCCTACCAGCCAATCCATCAGGTTCTGGTTTGACTGGGCTAACAAATGTGCAAAGTCTGCCTGTGCCTCGGGCGTGAGCCGGTCATAGTGCGATTCAAGGAAAGCCTCGAGCACGAGATCCAACTCACGCATCCCCCGTCGGCACTGCCACTTGAGCTTTGAGCGATTGCTCATCGCCCGTCTACAGAGTTCGCGTGGCAAGCAATTGCTTGATTTCCCCGATAGCCTTCCCGGGGTTGAGACCTTTAGGACACGCTCGAGTGCAGTTCATTATCGTATGGCAGCGATACAAGCGGAAGGGATCCGCTAGCTCGTCGAGGCGCTCGCCCGTGAATTCATCTCGGCTGTCGGCGATCCAGCGATAGGCCTGTAACAAGCTAGCCGGTCCCAAGTAGCGATCACCATTCCACCAATAGCTTGGGCAACTGGTGGAACAACAGGCACAGAGGATGCACTCATAAAGCCCATCGAGCCGGGCTCGGTCCTCCTTCGATTGCAGCCGCTCGCGGTCAGGAGGTGCCGCTGTCTGCGCCTGGAGCCAGGGCTCCACAGAGGCATATTGCGCATAGAAATGCGTCAGATCCGGAACCAGATCTTTCACCACCGGCATGTGGGGAAGGGGATAGATCCGTACATCGCCCTTGATGTCTTCGATCGCCTTCGTGCAGGCAAGCGTATTGGTGCCATCAATATTCATGGCGCAAGAGCCACACACCCCCTCCCGACATGAGCGCCGGAAGGTAAGTGTTGGATCCATCTCATTTTTTATCTTGATCAGCGCATCGAGCACCATGGGACTACAGGTGTCCAGATCAACCTCGTAGGTATCGGTGCGCGGGTTCTGGCCGGCATCGGGATCCCAGCGGTACACAACGAAACGCCTCGCATTCTTCGCGCCGTTAGACAAGGGGTGGTGCTTTCCCGATTGAACCTTGGAGTTGGGTGGGAGTTGAAACTGAGCCATGCGCTCTATTCCTTAGTAGACACGGGGTTTGGGGGGAATGACCTGGGCCTCATCGGTGAGGGTGCGCAGGTGCACGGGCCGATAATCGATGCGTGGCTCGCCGTGTTCCTGGAACCAAGCCAGGGTGTGCTTAAGCCAATTTTCATCGTCGCGCTCCGGATAATCTTCACGCGCGTGCGCCCCTCGGCTTTCGCGGCGATTGCGCGCGCAGTGCATCGTGACTACGGCCTGCCGAAGCAGGTTGTCAAGTTCGAGGGTTTCCACGAGGTCAGAGTTCCAGATGAGGGAGCGATCGGCTACCGATACATCCTCAAACGATGCCCAGACTTTACCAATCAGCTTCGTCCCTTCATCCAAAACCTCCCCCGTGCGAAACACCGCCGCATTGCTTTGCATGGTGCGTTGCATGTTGAGGCGAATCGTCGCTGTGGGCGTTGAACCTTTCGCGTGCCGGTGGCGGTCGAAGTGCTGCAATGCCGCATCGTCGGCACCCGCATGCAAGGACTTATGTTTCTGGCCGGGTTTGATGATTTCCGCACACCGTTTGGCAGCGGCTCTGCCAAACACGATGAGATCGAGCAAGGAGTTCGAACCGAGCCGATTGGCCCCGTGAACGGAAACGCAGGCACATTCGCCAATCGCCAGCAGACCGGGAACGATGACCTCGCCCTCCCCATTCTTGAGGTTTACCACTTCGCCATGGTAATTCGTCGGGATCCCGCCCATGTTGTAGTGTACGGTCGGGAGCACGGGAATCGGCTCCTTGGTGACATCCACGCCGGCAAAGATTCTGGCCGATTCGGAGATCCCTGGCAGGCGCTCCGCCAGAACCTCCGGGCCAAGATGCTCTAGATGCAGGTGAATATGGTCGCGCTCTGGCCCCACCCCACGCCCTTCACGGATCTCCACCGTCATCGACCGGCTAACCACGTCCCGCGAAGCGAGATCTTTGGCGTTCGGGGCGTAACGCTCCATAAACCTCTCGCCTTTCGAATTCGTTAGATACCCACCCTCGCCGCGAGAACCTTCCGTGATGAGACACCCCGACCCATAGATACCCGTGGGATGAAACTGGACGAACTCCATGTCCTGTAGCGGAAGTCCCGCCCGTAACACCATGGCATTGCCGTCCCCCGTGCACGTATGCGCGGAGGTGCACGAAAAATAGGCGCGCCCGTATCCGCCGGTGGCCAGTACCACCGCATGGCTGCGAAAGCGGTGCAGGGTGCCATCGTCAAGGTTCCACGCGAGCACTCCTCGGCAAACGCCCTCAGGATCCATGAGCAGGTCAAGGGAGAAATATTCGATAAAGAACTCTGCTTGATGCTTCAACGACTGCTGATAGAGCGTGTGCAGAATTGCGTGACCGGTGCGGTCGGCGGCCGCACAGGTGCGATGCGCCGTCCCTTGCCCAAAGTGGGTGGTCATGCCACCAAAAGGCCGTTGATAGATCTTTCCTTCCTCGGTACGGGAAAAGGGGACCCCCAAATGCTCGAGTTCGATGACAGCTGGTACGGCCTCACTGCACATGTATTCGATGGCGTCCTGATCTCCTAGCCAGTCGGAACCCTTAACCGTGTCATACATGTGCCAGCGCCAGTCGTCTTCACCCATATTGCCAAGCGATGCACTCATTCCACCCTGGGCCGCCACCGTGTGGCTTCGCGTGGGAAAAACTTTCGTGATGCAGGCTGTGGACAGTCCTTCCGCAGCCAGGCCGAGGGTTGCTCGCAACCCAGCACCACCCGCACCGACCACGACGACATCATAAGCGTGATCGATAATTTCATAAGCTGACATAAGCTCTTATCCTCCCAAAGCGACCCTAAGCACCGCAAAGCCCGCGACAAACGCTAGGGCAATCATCAGGAACTTAGACAGAATGATGGTCGCTACTTTTGCCCATCCCCCGTGGACATAGTCCTCAAGCACCACTTGCATGCCCAATTGCGCGTGGTAGAAGGCAACGGCAATAAAGAGAAGCAGCAATACGGCAACCACGGGCGACTGCACCCATTCCACTGCCGTGGCGTAATCGGCGCCGGTGATGGTGATGATGGAAGCGACTAGCCACAGCGACAACGGGATCAAAGCGAGCGCAGTGAGTCTTTGTGTCCACCAATGGTGTATGCCTTCCCGAGCTGCCCCCAGGCCACGAGCCTGGGCAAGCGGGGTTCGTAATCTCATCCAGCACCTCCACGCATTGTATAGGCGGCAATGTAAGCCAGTAGTGTTAAGCCCAAGGCAGCCACCAGTACGATGGTTCCCGAGGTGTAGATTGATTTGAGCTCAAAGCCAAGCCCCACATCCCAAAACAGGTGACGAACGCCATTGCACAGATGGTAAAAAAGCGCGAACACCCACGGGATCAGGATGATTTGACCCACCACGGAACCGAACAAGGCCTGGGCATTAGCAAAGCTCTCGGGGCCTGCCGCAAGGGCCCCTAGCCAATAGACGAAGGGTATCGTACCCACGACCAGCGCCACCCCAGTGAGTCGATGCAAGATCGACAGGACGGATGTTAGCTGGGGTTTATAAATCTGGAGATGAGGAGAAAGGGGCCGATTGGTGATCTCCATAGAAGTACCTCACTTGGTTTTGCTATGCTCCCGCTGATCTCGACCGCCAGCACTGGGGACGCGCACGTTGCGGGTCGAGGTCAAAAGTCAATGCACCGTCCTTTGCGTTCCCAATCGCCGTAACGGGTTGGCTCCGGCCCCGCCGGGCCGCCAATCTCCCTGATAGGCCCTCGATAGGGTTCTGCTTGAGGCTCGGCCGTCTCATCATGATGGGGTTGATTGTCCTCAAGCTCAGGAGTGCCGATGCCGTCCGATGCCCCCTTTGTACCGGGGTTTGCGGGCTTTACCATAGATAATTACCTTTCGTACCACGGATTATTGGTTTTTTTTGCTCTTAGGTAGCAGAAGTTGTGCGCTGCACCATAGCAGTATGCGCTCGAATGTGCTTAAGTTCAACGGTATCATTTGATCCTGGTCAAGTGACGGCGCCTCGGGAATTCTCGATGTTCGATACGCTGAGTGGTGCGCGCCGCCGAAGCGGCAAAACGACAGCATAGCGGTCGCGCAAAATCCAACGTGCCTGTAGCAAGAGAAGCCATCACAAACCAGTGGGACTTTGCGGTACCCCTGCACCTATGGCTGCGGCCCTCATGGCGATTGGCAAGTGCGCTGCTCATCATGCATGCAGGCGCGGCAATCTGCCTTCTGAAAACAGCGCTGCCCGCATGGATGACCTGGCTTGCCCTACTGGCGATGGCATGGCACCTCCTGTATGTTCTTGGCCAGCACGCGTTTCGCTGTACCGGTACAGCGATCACCGAGTTTGTCTTGGTGGACAAAACTCAAATTACGCTCATCACGGGGCGTGGGCAGTCAATGGAGGCTGTACTGCTGGGAGGATATTCGCATCCAATGCTTAAGGTACTGCGCTTGCGGCTTGGGCCGTGGCGTCGGCGCGCGTTAGTGCTGCTTCCCGACATGGTGGAGGCTGACCGATTGCGGGAGTTGCGGGTTCGTCTTCGCCGGCTTGGCGCACGCCGCAATCCGGATAGCTTATAGACCAGTTCTGTAGGAGCACTGTTGGCTGCCATCGCTCACGATCACGGAGGGATCAAAGATGCAGAGAATCGTTCTAAACCCGAGATCGATCCGCTTCATCGGCGCTACCACTGTTGAAACTGCTCGCCGTTGAAACCGCCACGGAGGCTTGCTCGTGTGCGCTCTTTGTCGACGGCGTCTGCGAGCAGATCTACGACCTCGCGCCGCGACGCCATGCCGAGCTGATTTTGCCGATGGTGTCACAATTGCTCGCCGCGGCAGAGCTGGTCGTGCAACAACTTGACGGGATTGCCTTTGGCCGCGGCCCGGGTACCTTTACCGGCGTGCGCATTGCGGCCGGTGTCGCCCAGGGCCTGGCCTTTGGGGCGGACTTGCCGGTGGCGCCGATTTCCACGCTCCAGGCGTTGGCTCAGGGCGCCTACCGCGCCCATGGCGCAGTCCAGGTGCTGGCCGCCCTTGATGCGCGCATGGGCGAGATCTACTGGGGCGCATATGGTGTAGATGAGCGCCAGCGAATGACTGCGATGGTAAGCGACTGTATTGCCGCTGCCGATCAGGTGCCGGTGCCTGAAGACGGGTGGTGGTTTGGGACCGGAAGCGGATGGGCCAGCGACGGCCGAACGCTCAGCGAACGCATCGGTAAGGCTGTTTGGGGTCAGGAGGGACAACGTTTCCCACAGGCGCAAGACGTCGCGCTGCTCGCGGCCGATACCATCGCGGCGGGCGAGGGCGTCCCTGCGGAACAGGCGCTACCGATCTATCTGCGCAATCGAGTGGCTAATGAACGCGCCAACCGCCCGTGAACGGCGAGCAAGCGCCAGCGTGCTGCGCTCACACACAGTGCTTTCCACCTCGTTTGTCTTCTGACCGCTCATGCTCAGACCCCTAGAAGTTGCCATTGGGCTGCGTTACACGCGAGCCAAGCGGCGCAATCATTTCATCTCTTTTATCAGCCTTACGTCCATGCTGGGGATTGCTCTTGGTGTGACGGCGTTGATCACGGTGCTGTCGGTAATGAACGGATTCGAGAAAGAGCTACGGCAACGAATCCTCGGTATGGCATCGCACGCCACAATTACCGGTTACGGCGGCAAGCTGACGCATTGGGAAAGCCTCGTACCCGCGGCCATGCAGCACCCACACGTACTCGGCGCAGCACCCTATGTGGAGGGTCAAGCGATGTTAGCACGCGGAGGAAATGTTACCGGGACTATCGTACGCGGTGTGTTGCCAAAGAAAGAACTGTCCGTCGCAGACATCGATGAGTACATGGTGATAGGTCAACTGTCCGATCTTCGGTCAGGGGCATACGGTATCGTTATTGGAAAAACCTTGGCACAAGGGCTCGGTGTAAGCGTGGGGGACAAGATCACCATGGTGGCGCCACAAGCCAATGTGACGCCAGCGGGTATCCTGCCGCGCCTGCGACGCTTTACGCTGGTCGGCCTGTTTGAAGTCGGCCATGCGGAATACGACATGGCTTTTGCCTTAATCCATATTGACGATGCCGCGCGGCTTTTTCGGTTGGACGATCAGGTTACCGGGCTGCGTCTGAAGCTGGACGATATCTATGCCGCGCCTGCCGTCAGCCGCCAACTGTCCAACGCGTTTGGAAACCGCTTCTGGGTCCGCGACTGGACCCAATATCATGTCAACTTTTTCCGCGCCTTGAAGACCGAGAAGACGGTCATGTTCATCATTCTCACACTGATTGTTGCCGTGGCGGCGTTCAATATTGTGTCGACATTGATCATGGTGGTCACGGATAAACAATCGGATATCGCTATTTTGCGGACCCTTGGCGCCTCGCCCATGAGCATCATGCTCATCTTTATGGTGCAGGGTACGCTGATCGGGCTGGTGGGCACCCTGGTCGGGGCCCTCGGCGGGATCGGCCTGGCGACCAACGTGGAAACCCTGGTTCCTGTCATCGAGCACTTTTTCGGCGTCAAATTTCTGTCCCCGGACGTGTATTACATCAGCGAAGTCCCGTCCGATATGCGCTGGCCAGACGTGGCATTGATTAGCACTGTGGCCTTCGTGATGTGCATTTTGGCTACGCTCTATCCCGCTTGGCGCGCTTCCCGCACCCAACCGGCAGAGGCCTTGCGCTATGAATAGCCCGCCCGCGGTTGAAAGCCGCACCCTGGGGCGAACGTTTAAGGAGGGCGGGCTTTGTGTCGAAGTCCTCAAAGGAGTCGATCTGTGCGTTGAAGTGGGCGAGCGCGTTGCGGTAGTTGGAGCCTCCGGCTCAGGAAAGAGCACCCTTCTGCATCTATTAGGTGGGCTGGATCAGCCTACCCAGGGTGATGTCTGGATCGCTGGCCAGAACCTATCCGCTCTGGGGGAGAGGGCGCGGGGCGAATTGCGCAATCGGGCGCTGGGATTCGTCTATCAATTTCACCACTTGCTGCCAGAATTTACCGCCCTGGAGAACGTGTGCATGCCGTTGCTCATCGGTAGGACTGCAGGCAAGACGGCCTATGCGCATGCCCGCAACATGCTGGAACGCGTAGGGCTGGGGGAGCGGCTGAATCACAAGCCAGGCGAGCTCTCGGGCGGTGAGCGACAACGAGCGGCGATTGCTCGGGCGCTGGTTACGCAGCCGCAGTGTGTACTGGCTGATGAACCGACCGGAAATCTCGACCGACGTACTGCCGAGGGTGTCTACCAGTTGATGCTGGAGCTGAACCGAGAGCTGCGCACCAGCTTAGTCGTGGCAACTCACGATTTGCACCTCGCGCGGCGTATGGACCGGGTACTGCGTTTAGTCGATGGTGTCCTTGAACGCGCCGACACGGCGGCGCTATAGGGTCGATTCCTGTCTTCCGCGTTGCTGTCGCCGGGCATTCCAGCGATGCAATACATGGAGTCGCCAAACGAGGCGTACTGTCGCGTTACCAAAAGCGGCGCTACTTGTTCCAATCACCAGGCAGCCTAACAGTAAGGGTTTCCACACGGTAGCGAGCTTGGTTGCCAGCCAATGGAAAGAGATGCTGAATTCGATTGCGCGAGGTGTTTCATCGAGCAACCAAGCACCAAGCTTATAGGCTGCAAAGAATAGCGGCGGAATAGTCAGCGGATTGGTGACCCAAACCATGAGCACGGCGATTGGAAGGTTGCAGCCGGACGCCATAGCGGCTGCGGCTGCCAGCAACATCTGAAAGGGCACTGGGACGAAGGCGATAAAAAGTCCTATGGAAACGCCGCCGGCAACCGAGTTGCGGTTCAAGTGCCACAAGTCGGGATTTTGTAACGCCTTGCCGAACAGGTGCAAAAATTTCTCGCGATGAAGTTCATGAGGTTTCGGCAGGAATCGCCTTAAGAATCGTCTAGGCATAGGCTTGCCGGCTGCGCGTGATGCATTGCTGCATCGGGTTGCGGTGCACCATGCCGTTACCCCTCTCCGCCGGGGAAAGAGCAAATCATCCGGAAAAGGGCGACATATTTTTACGGCGATTCAGTGGTCACGCCCCTTGAGGTGGCTCTACTGACGACGGTGTTAATTATTATCTCCCATCCGACAGCCTTCGAGAAACAGTGGGTGTAGGCGTAATCGCCTTTTTCCTTGGGATACTCGCCGTTGTCGAGCTTCCCGTCTTGCCCGATCCGTTCCTTGTGCAGTTTATCCCGCTGCTTGTGTTGCTGCTGATCGTCCGTCGGCTGCGCCTGCTTGCACTGTTTCTTCTGGGTTGCCTATGGGCATTGTTTCGAGCCGACCTCATTCTCTGCGGCAGGCTGCCCTTCGAGCTTGAGGCGACGGATCTGGTCGTGCAAGGAACAGTAGCGTCGTTGCCGTCACGAAAGACTGATAAAACACAATTCGTATTTGAGGTGGCAAACATACTGGAACGGGAGGCCCACCAAAAATGGCCCATGCAGGTTCGGCTCAACTGGTTTGGCGACGCCCCAGAGCTCATACCCGGGGATCGGTGGCAGCTTACGGTGCGCCTCAAGCAGCCCCGTGGATTCATGAATCCTGGGACGTTCGACTATGAAGGGTGGTTGTTCCAACAACGGATCGGCGCGACGGGTTATGTGCGCCCGAAAGCAACGCAACGCCGGCTTGGCAGCAGCCCCAATTACCCGTTGACACGGTTTCGCCAGCGACTCGCCCACGCGATTGAGCGGGTGCTTGGCGATGCCCCCAGCCTTGGCCTTATCCAGGCGCTCGCCATCGGCGAACGCGGCCTGATTTCCGAGGAAGCGTGGAGGCTGCTGCGGGCGACGGGAACCAATCATCTGATGGCAATTTCGGGGCTGCATATTGGCCTGGTAGCCGGTATGGCTTTCGCGCTGGTGAAGCGTCTGTGGGCACTGTCCGGCGCCGCCGCAGTGCTCATCGCCGCCCCGCGTATGGCAGGCGTAGCCGCAATCGCCACCGCATTCTCCTATGCCCTGCTGGCGGGGTTCTCAATCCCTACCCGCCGCGCGCTGATCATGGTTTCGGTGGTCATGCTCGGAATCATACTACAGCGTAATTTGTCGCCAGGCCTTGCGCTCGCCTGGGCGCTGCTTGTGGTGCTGATCATCGATCCGTTCTCTGTTCTTTCAATAGGATTCTGGTTGTCCTTTGGTGCCGTAGGCGTCATTTTATTCGGCATGCGGGGGCATCTGTCGCACCGCGGCATTTGGTGGAAGTGGGGGCGCGTACAAGTGCTCGTTGCCGCCGGGCTCGCACCGCTCACCTTGCTGTTTTTCCAAGAGCAATCTTTGATTGCGCCCATTGCCAACCTTGTTGCGGTACCGTGGGTCGGAATTGCCATCCTGCCGTTAATTCTTTTCGGCACGGTGCTTTTGATTCCGCTCCCGGCCATTGGCGAACTCCTGCTCACCGTGGCCGCACACGGCATCGATCGCCTTTGGTGGTTGCTCGGTGCACTTGCTTCCTTCGATTTGATGGCTGGGCCGCCGCTTATTCCACCCACCTGGGCGGTGGCGGCAGGTTGCGTTGGGGTCGCACTTCTGCTCGCCCCCAGGGGGTTCCCAGGGCGCTGGCTCGGGGTCGCATGGTTGCTTCCCCTCGGTTTTCTGGCCCCGCCGCGACCGGCCGAAGGGCACGTATGGCTCACCTTGCTTGACGTCGGCCAGGGCCTTTCAATCGTTGCGCAGACGCGAGAACACGTGCTGGTTTATGATACCGGCCCGCGGTTGAGTGCCGATTTTGATGCCGGAAGGAACATACTCGTTCCCTTCTTGCGCTATTACGGGATTCGCCGCGTCGACCACCTCATTGTCAGCCATGAAGACAGCGATCACTCCGGAGGGTTCGAGAGTCTGCGCAGCGCGGTCTCAATTGGGACAATCCTCGGTAACGGCATCATCGGTAAAACACCACTGGACCCCTGTTGGCGCGGGCAATCCTGGCGCTGGAACGGCATTGATTTTCAGGTGCTCCATCCGCCACTGGCGGGCACTACCGGGCGTAACAATGAATCCTGCGTGGTGCGGATTAGCAGCGCGAAGGGGAGCATTCTCCTCACCGGAGACATCGAAGAGCAAGCGGAGCAGGTGTTGCTCCGCTTGCCTGCGACCTTGCTCAAAGCCGATATCTTGGTGGCGCCTCACCATGGCAGCAAAACCTCTTCCACCGAGGCGTTTGTGCAGGCCGTGCAGCCCAAATATGCGCTTTTTTCCAGCGGGTACCGTAATCGATTCGGATTTCCCCATCGGCCGATTATTGCACGCTACCAACAGCAGGGCGTTAAGCTGTATGCATCGGCAACCTCGGGTGCTATCCGGTTCGATCTTGGGACGAAGGGCGTAATTGAGCCGCGCCTGTACCGCTTGGATGGCGCTAGGTTCTGGCATCTCCCGGCCGCCGATATTCCCACTATGGGCGCCGATGAACCCATTTTGAAGCCGAGCTTGGTTGCTCAATAAGGGGAATCTCTAGGGCATGCAAGAGGGCGCCTACTCGCTCAGTCGCGCAGGGTGCCGTGCGATCGATGCGAGGAAACGTGGCGCTGCTAAGGGCTCAACATTGATGCCAGCAATTGCGCCGCTTCCTCCACCCCCGAGGGAATGACGCGAGCAGGGCACGGCCGACTCAAAACGTTCGCCAATGGTTGCGCGATCTCGCCTGCCAAAATCTGTTTCGGGTCAATCTCCACCAAAATTCCATGGGTTTGCAGCCAGTGGTTGAGGTAGGGCGTTTCTGGCCAATCGGGGCGCTTGATCGAAAGCACAGGGATACCATTGCAGGCCGCCTCCACGAAGGTCCCATAGCCTGGCTTGGTTAATACCGCATCACTTGATGCCAGCACATCAAGGAAGGGCATGGACAGGTCATGGAGCGCTTTGATGTCGGCGCGCCGCGAGCCCCAACCGTTGGGCGCGAGCCATCGCACGCCGGGGGTGGTGGGCCACTGGTCAAGAGGAAGCGCAGTATCGACTCCCCCCAGGGCCACCAGCACGAGGCGCTCCGCTGGGTCGACCTGTAGTACCTGGCATAACTCGCCTCGTCGATCACAGCCGCGCGCGGCAATGGGGCCTACCCTACGGCATTGCTCGAGATTGGGCATTGGCAAGCCCGGTTCAATGCACAGGAACGATTGGACGGTGCGGTAAGCGCTCACTATTTGGCCGTGGATTACCTCAGCACCCGGTAGGCGACCGCAATAGTGGTGGTAGATTGCCGCCCAATTGAGCGAGGACAGAGCGACCGTGGGTATCTGCGCGCGGGCGGCGGCGGCCAATACCAGATAAGGGATGTTGCTAAGGATAAGGTCGGGCGCCAGCTCCTGCAGCACTCGTGTTTCCCGTGCTACCTTGTCCGTCCAGTCGGCATGAAACGCCCGATAGGCTGACTGACTTGCTCGGATCCGCACCGTCAGCGCGGAGGCCATTCGCATACCGATGTCCGCGTCATGGGGCAGCCATCGGAATGGCGCAGTGACGCGAGCGCGCAACACAGCCTCTGATAAGCCGCCACGCACGGTGAGCTGCAGATCCGGAAGCCGCCGGAAAAGCGCATTGATAAGCGGCGCAGTCTGTGCCAGATGCCCAAAACCATGGGCTGAAATTTCGACCAAGAGGTGTGGGTGCATGAAGATACTCAGCAGTAAGGCACAAGCGGAGGAACTCGACTAGAATTCCGACACAGGTCAACTGCGCGTGCGTCGCATTTAGTCCTGGGCATGGTCTTTGCCGGGTACGCAGGGTCTGTTACATTTCTTAGAATCACTTTGGAGGATGCTATCTCGTGTTTGAGCTTGTCAAGGCTGGCGGTTGGCTGATGGTGCCGATATTGCTCTGTTCGATTGTTGCCATGGCGATCGTGGCCGAGCGCTTCTGGACTCTGCGCCGAACGCGCGTCGCGCCAAGCAATCTGGTGGTACAGGTGTGGCAATGGGCCAAGGCAGGCCATCTCACTGAAGAGCGTTTGCGAGCGCTTCGAACCGGATCGCCCCTAGGTCGCGTCCTCGCGGCGGGCCTTGCCAATCGTAGGCAGGACCGGGAAATCATGAAAGAGCGCATCGAAGAGGTGGGACGGCATGTCGTCCATGGCCTCGAGCGTTACCTCAATACCCTCGGAACCATCGCGTCCATCACACCCTTACTGGGGTTGCTGGGCACCGTGCTCGGCATGATCAAGGTATTTACGGTGATTTCCACGCAAGGGGTTGGTGATGCCGGTGCCCTTGCCGGGGGCATTTCAGAGGCACTCATCACCACCGCGGCAGGGCTGATCGTTGCCATCCCAAGCCTCATGTTCTATCGCTATTTTCGGGGACGAATAGACAGTCTGGTGCTCACTATGGAACAGGAAGCGCTAAAAATGGTCGAGGCGCTGCAAGGTCTGCGCAACCTGGATCGCCTCGATCGTGGACAGCAAGAGGCAGCGTGATGCGGTTCGCAGGCCCAAGGCAGGAGCAACGCATAGAACTCAACATCACACCACTTATCGATGTGGTGTTTTTGCTGCTCATTTTTTTTATGGTTTCGACCACCTTTGAGCACGATTCCGCGCTGCAAATCGAGTTGCCGGAGGCAACGGCAATACCTCAAGGCGCGGAAGATCTACCGATAGTCGTTACTATCGACGCCAGTGGGCGGTACCAGGTGGACGGGCGATCGTTGATTAATGTGGAGCCCGAGACCCTCAAGGAAGCAATTTCCAGGGCTCGCGATGGAAAACCGGCCTCACCCTCGTTGGTTATCAGTGCCGATGCGGCGACTCCTCATCAGGCCGTGATAACAGTGATGGACGCAGCACAGCGGCTCGGGATCGATCATCTCAGCTTTGCCACGCGCCTGACACCGGAGCAAGCGGCCGGCACAACGGTTCGTCACTAGCGGGTTGGACGTCATAATTCCGACGCTGGATGCCCTATGGTACAAGAAGCATCCGCTGAGTCTGTGTTTGGCTCCGCTAGGGTGGCTGTTTTGTCTTGCGGTGGCTGTGCGCCGTTTTGCCTACCGGTTCGGGCTGCGAACGGTAACGGGGTTTCCGATACCGGTCATTGTCGTCGGAAACATTACGGTAGGGGGGACCGGAAAAACCCCCCTGGTGGTTTGGCTGGCGAAGTTCCTCACTGCGCAAGGCTATCGTCCCGGCATCGTCTGTCGCGGCTATCGAGGAAAGGCGCTGCACTGGCCCCAGCAGGTACGATCGGATGCGGATCCGAGAACCGTCGGCGATGAGGCGGTGGTGCTCGCACGTCGCGCCGGCTGCCCGGTGGCGGCAGATCCCAAGCGCGTTGCCGCAGTGGAAGCGTTGATAAGCTACGCCGACTGCAACGTCGTGATAAGTGATGACGGTATGCAGCACCTCGCTCTGGGGCGGCAGATCGAGATTGCGGTAATCGACGGCATTCGACGCAACGGTAACGGTCGCTGTCTACCCGCCGGACCTTTACGCGAGCCTGTCGCGCGTCTGCAAGAGGTTGACCTTATTGTCACCAATGGCCTTGCCGGCCGCGGCGAGTACCCCATGACACTCATTTCTGGCCCGGCGCGAAATGTTTGCGATGAGCGCCAAGAGCGACCGCTCGACAGGTTTCGGAAAACGCCCGTACATGCGGTCGCCGGGCTCGGCCATCCAGAGCGTTTTTTTGAAGAGCTAAGGCGATCGGGTATTCACGTGGTCCCCCATGCATTCGCCGATCATCACGAATACCGACCCGATGATATCGCCTTCAACGACCGCTTGCCGGTCATGATGACGGAGAAAGATGCGGTAAAATGCCGCTCTTTCGCGGAACCTCGACATTGGTACGTCCCAGTTGAGGCCGAACCGCATTCCTTATTTGGAGAGCGTGTGTTACGGCTGTTGGAAGGAAGCAAGCCCCATGGATAAGAAGCTGCTCGAGATCTTGGTGTGTCCCGTGTGTAAAGGATCTCTCGTCTATCGCGCTGCCGAAAAGGAGCTGATGTGCCGGGCCTGCCGCCTTGCTTACCCCATCCGCGACGACATTCCGGTCATGCTCGAAGACGAAGCTCGGCAATTGTCCTCCGACGAGGCGCGCGGATAAGTTGCAGCGCATCGCTGCAGTTTCTCGGGCAAGGGCCCCATGGCCTTGCCCGAGAAACTGCTCTAAGAGGGTTCAGTCCGGGGCAATGATTGTGCCGTTGGGTAAGATCGCGTCTTTGGGAATGACCACGATGCCGTCTCGAACCGCCCATTGTTCCTGGTCGAGATCGGTGCCGCTCGGAAACGGCTGGATGCGAACGGACGCGCCAATGCGTGCGTTCTTATCAATAATAGCGCCCTTAATCTGAGAGCCGGGACCAATGCCGATAGCAGGCGTGATGGGCGGCCTGGAACCCAGTTCAGTGTCGTAATGATCTGCTCCCATCAGCACGGTGTCCTCGACCACCACCTCCCGGCCGATGACGCTGCGGTTACCGAGCAAGCTGTTGCTGATTTGGGCCTGCTCCACGATGCACCCATCGGCGACTAAGACCCGGTCGAAGCGTACATCGTAGATGCGGCAACCCGGAAGAAAACGAGGGTGGGTATAAACGGGGCGTACCGGATCGTGGAAGCTGAAAACAGGCTCAGGCTGGGCGAGGGCCAAGTTAGCATCAAAGAACGCCCGAATGGTTCCAATGTCCTCCCAATAACCCTGGAAGGTATAGCCGTAGACCCGATGGGAGGTGATCGCTGCGGGGATAAGATGGGTGCCAAAGTCGGCGTACCGTGAATCGAGCAGCGCTATCAGCGCGTCGATCCGAAATAAATAAATACCCATGGAACCGAGCCAGCCCCGCTCGGAGCCGATATCACTGGCGAGATTGGCCAGGACGCGCTCATCCTGTGGTTTTTCCACAAAGGCCGTGATGCGCCCGTCGCTCGCCTGCTGGAGGATTCCAAAACGACCGGTGTCAGCACGTGCAACGGGCAGCACCGCCACCGATACATCGGCGGCTTGCGCGCGGTGGTACTCGATCATCTCGGAATAATCCATGCGGTAGAGCTGGTCTCCGGCGAGCACCAAGACATCCTTGACATCGGCCGCCTGAATTTCCGCCAAGTGCTTGCGCACCGCATCAGCAGTACCCTGATACCAGTCTGAGACGGTCGAACGCTGCTCGGCGGCGAGGATCTGCACCCAGCCTTTATGAAACAGGTCGAAGTGATAGGTCTGAGCGATATGCCTGTTGAGAGACACTGAATTGAATTGGGTCAACACCGCAATGCGGTCGATGCCGGAGTTAAGCGAATTGCTCAAAGGCACATCCACTAATCGATATTTGCCCCCGATGGGGACCGCGGGCTTGGCCCGCGCTTTGGTCAAGGGCCACAGGCGATTACCTCGCCCGCCTCCAAGAATGAGACACAGAACATCGGTATGTGACATCAGCCGAGGGACCTTCGGTTCAAACCAGTGGCATACTCTACCTGTCGGGCGCAGCGACGTGAAGCCGCTCATTTCGGCCAAGGGCAATCACGCCTCCGCCGCTACCGCGACGGCGCTTCTCTCCGCTTGCCTTTCGGGACGAGATCCGGGCGCAGAGGAGCATCGCAGGTGGTGATGCGTTGCAAAACAACATGGCTGGGACTGATGGCGTTTGTTGCGGCCAGCGTTGCAACCGCGGCTGCTTTGACTCTCGAAGGAGCCATTACCCAGGGCGCACTGGTGCTAGGACGCACAGACTCGGGCGCACGGGTTGTTTTCGACGATCGCCCGGTGCGAGTATCCGATCAGGGTGTTTTTCTGATTGGGTTCGGTCGCGATGCGGGCGGCCACGCGGGTCTTTTGATAAGCTATCCGGACGGCACCGAGACGAAACGCCTGCTGGCGGTTGCCAAACGCGACTATCGAATTCAGTCAATCGACGCAGTGCCGCCGCGCAAGGTCGAGCCAACCCCATCAGACCAACAGCGCATCCGTGAAGAAGCACAGTTGGTGCAGCAAGCGCGGCGGCGCGACGACTCACGGCCGGACTTTCTGAGTGGATTCATGTGGCCGGTGCGCGGCCGGATCAGCGGTGTCTATGGCAGCCAGCGCATCTTGAATGGTGTCGCGAGAAGTCCTCACTATGGCATCGACATCGCGGCTTCAGAGGGGACAGCGGTAGTGGCGCCCGCCGATGGGGTGGTTACCCTGGCTCATGAGGATATGTTTTTCTCGGGCGGTACGCTCATCCTGGACCACGGCCACGGGCTCTCTTCATCCTTTCTTCACTTGCGCCGCATCTTGGTTCGCCTGGGGCAGACGGTCAAGCAGGGGGAAACCATCGCCGAGGTTGGGGCGAGCGGTCGGGCCACGGGTGCGCACCTCGATTGGCGCGTCAATCTCTTTGCGAAGCGCCTGGATCCAGCATTGGTGATCGAAGCTATTCCAGCCAGACGAGAGGCGACGCCACTGGAGCCTCAGTGAAAGCGCGAGCCGACCATTCATCGCCCGCTGACGCGCCGGATCGCTCGCCCGCCGCGGTTGAGAAGGCGGCCGGGTTGAGCAACGGCGACGCAACCACCGGGTTCCCGGAGCGCGGCCGCTTAACCATGCTCGCCATCGGTGGCATTCGGCTCTATCAGTGGATCATCTCCCCGGTACTTGGCTCCCATTGCCGGCACGCGCCCACTTGCTCCCACTATGCCATCGAAGCGATTGAGCGGCACGGCCCGCTACGGGGCGGTTGGCTCGCCCTGCGTCGTTTGCTGCGCTGCCATCCCTGGGGTACCAGCGGCTATGATCCGGTACCGCTCACTTGGCGCCCCAAGGTTTGGCGACCGCAACGTGCCCGCTTGCTGCGCCGGAGACGTTGGTGACGAACCTGGGGCAGCGACCGGCCCCGAGCGTTCGGACCACGTCCCCCAAGGTTCCCTGGATTGATCGAGCCGGCGAGAGAGTCGTCTCTTGGTTGCGCCGACACTTGCCATTTCAGATGCGTTCCAGGAGTCGGCGCATGAGCCCTATCACAATCACGCCGGCGCAAAGGAGGGCGACAGTCATCTGCGCCGGCGGATAATCGTATTCATTGGCGATGACGAACCCCAAACCTGCCGCCAGGCATGCGGCAAGTGGGGCGATCACGAACATCGCGCGTAGCTCGCGGCACACCAGCCCGGCCACCAGGGCCGGTAGTACCAAGCACCCGAACGTAAAGAGCATGCCGGTGGAGCGCATGGCAAGCCCGATGACCAGCCCCAGCCAGGCTGCGGTGAGAATGCTCCACGGCCGCAGTCTCAAACCGATGGCGGCGGCCATGGGCGGATCCATCGCCATGAGTAAGATCGCCCGATGATAACGGATCAGGGTTAACGCGGTGGCCCCAGCAAGCCCCCCAAATAGCCACACATCGGCCGCGCTGGCGCCAATCAGGCTCGACGAGAGCAGCCGATTGATCTCTTCAGTCCCGTGGGGGCTATGGGCAAGCAGTAGGGTGGAACTGCTCGCAGCCGCCAGAAATATCCAGCCGGTAATGGCCTCAGCACCCAGTCGATTGCCACCATTCGTTGATCTGGCGGTCAAAGCGGTCGCGACCGCAAGACCCACTGCCATTGCCGAGAGAAAAGCATCCGAGTGGAGCCAGTCAAGACGCGCCAACGGCTCCTGCCCCCCTGCCCACATGCCAAGGGCGATGCCGAGACTCGAGGCTTGGGCCACCGCCGCGCTCAAGAATATTTGCTCGCGTGCCAGCACCAGCACGCCAACCATGGCAAGCAAGATACCGCTGAGCCAGCCGGCAAGGTAGGTGTTGTGAAACAATGCCCAGGAGTCAAGAAACGATTGAATCATGGGGTATGACCCGATGATGCAGGGGGCTGGGTTGATTTAGGGGAGCTATGTCTCATCCAGGCTAAAGCCATAAACGTGTTTCAGGTTGGCTGAGGTCAAGATGTGTGATGCGCGGCCTGCGGTGACGCGCCGCTCATGAAAAAGAGCCACGTGGGTGGCATAACGCGTTGCCGTCGCTAGGTTGTGGGATACGAACAGGAGGCTTAACGCTTCCTCACGATTGAGCGTCGCCAGGTGCTCGAGCAGCGCCGCTTCGCACGCCACATCGAGTCCGTTAGTCGGCTCATCCATGATAAGTAATCGCGGATTGCGAGCAAGCGCCCGGGCCACCAGTACCCGTTGGCGCTGACCGTCCGAGAGCGACCAGTAATCACGCCGCTCCGTACCCTGCAATCCGACGCTTGCCAGCGCCGCGCCCAGCCGCCGAGACTCTTCCTTGCGGCCCATTGAAAGGCCTGCCATTGCGAGCAGCACAAACTCCCGAACGGTGGTGGGCAGGGCAGGGTTAAAGACTGAGTTCTGCGGCACGAATCCGAACCGCTCACGCTGGGCAAGGGCAGGGTGTACGACGATGCATCCAGAGCGGGGCTTTACCAGGCCGAGAAGGGCTTTCAAGAAGGTGCTCTTACCGGTGCCGTTCCGGCCCAGCAGAAACCAGAACTCCCCCGCTCCGACCTGAAGGTCGACCGAGTCGAGCACGGTCTGCGCCCCGTAATCGAGTCGCACGCCGCGTGCGCGAATGAGGAAGGCCGAATCTGAGGGCGGCAATTGACCAGGCCGACGGCTATCCATGCATTTCAAACACGCACTACATGACCTCGCTGCGCATCCTTGTGATTGAGATCGCTGGTCTTTAACCTTAAGCCATTGAGCATGCCAGCGGGGCTAGTCGGCAGCGAGCGCGGTGCTGAGCGCTCGCACATTATAATCGACCATCCTGAGATAGTCCCCGGTTCCGGGGCGGGCGCCGACCTGGTTGGCAAGCGGCACCACGCTCGCTTCGGTGTTGCTCGCCAGGAATTGGGCATGACGGGGATCATAGTAGGCGGATGTCACGACCACCGTAACACCTTCGGCCCGCATCTGCTCAACCAGAGCTCCCAGATGCTTGGTGGTAGGCGGAATGCCGGGTTTCGGTTCCATGTAGCCAACGACTTCAATCGCAAAGCGCTCCGTAAAGTAGGGCCACATGTTGTGGTCGGCCACCACCTTGGCACCGCGGTGCGGCTGCATTTTTCCGAGCCAGCCCCCCAACTGTTCGAGCTCGCCGCGGCTTTTCAAGAAGCTCTCGAGCTTGCCGCGCTCATAGAGCACAGCCAGCTTCTCGACATCACCGACAGCATAGCGCTCAGCGAGTTCGTTGCCGATGAGCGCCCGCACCAGCTTGGCGGCGAACTGACTGTAGCGGTTCTCGAAGGTTGTGCGCGCTGCGGGTTGAAGCCGAGCTAAGCGATCCCGCAGCAGCCCTGCGACCCGTAGTCCGTTGATCGGGTCTGTCAAGTAATGGGGATTGCCGCGGGCATGCACATCCCCTAGGCCGCGAGTGACCGGTGCCGTCGGCACCTCTAAAGGCGTGATCGCTTCCGAGGCATCCACATAGCCCAGTGCGCCCGGTTGAATTCGGGCATTGCGCGCATTCTCTAAGAGCACGGGCGCCCAGCCAACCTCGAGATCCATGCCCATCTGAACATAGAGATCGCACCGGTTCATCGCCTTGACAAAGCTCGGCTTGGCTTCGACAAAATGGGGATCCTCGGTAGGCTTGGCGAACACCGTCACCGACACTCGGTCTGCGCCCACCTCGCGCAGCAGACTTCCGAGCTCTGGCACCGTAGCACAGGCTTGGACAACCGGTTCGGCCGGCTGTACGTAGGCGCTCGGCAGCATGACCACAAACACCAACAGCATCCACAACGGCGCGCGGTGCGCAGAATGCCCGATGAGCCTCTTTTGCATCTTCGTTCTCCTTCACGCGAGATTGCTATCAATTTTTGTCTTCAATATTCGTGAGGCGGATGGGAACCCAAGATATATTCGAAACCCAACCAGACCGAGTGCACGTTCTCATCGCGGTCTCGTGCCTTCAAGTACTCGGCGTTGTCGTAGTTGTATTGCAGGCGTATCCGCGAGAACTCGCTCGGGTGAAAGGTAAGCAGGGGGGAAACTCGATAGCGATCGCTGCGAAAGGGATCCTGGTCGCGAGGCTCCTCGCCGTTGCCGCTCGCGGTGGCGTATTCAAACCGCAAGCCCGCTGACCACTGATACTTAAACCCGTAGAGGAGCTCTGTGTACAGCCCCCAATCTTGGAGGCTGTCGTCGCTTTCCCCTGGCTCAAAGCTCGGATTGTTTTGATCCACCTTGTAATCCCGCTTCATAATCTCGGATTGCCAGATGAGGAAAGGCCATCCGCGAAAGTTCTGGGCTGGCCGCCATTTTGCGATTAGATCGGCGCCGTAGATCCAGGTCTCGCCATCCGGGCCGGTGGTGTTGGGACCATAAAGTACCGATAGCCCGAGCTGTGTACTCCATGCCGAGGTAATATCCCCCCCGTTGACCCAGCGACCTAGATAGAGCAGGTCGGATGGGCTCTGGATCGCGTTTTCACCGATGCGAGCGAACCCGCCAAGTCCTTCCTCTCCGGCCTCGCCTTCGCCTTCATGATCATACCCCTCCCCATGGGCGTGGCCGGGCGGTTCACCCTTGAAGCTGACCGCTGTCTCGCTGGTTGGATCTTGCATACCAAAATGCAGTGCGGAGTACCAAGGCGTCGGAAGCAAGCCACTTAGCCGAAATCCCGCCGCACGGGTGCCCTCGCCACCGAAGAGGCGGGTGTTGATGACCGGCTGATCGATCCAGTACCACTGGTCAAGGTGCCGAGGATTGTTGCGCCCGAACTCAGTCAAGAAGTAGCCACCTTCGAGCTGCAGGCTATAGGGGAGCGAGGTGGTGGTAAAAAACGCCTCTTCCAGCTCGGCACCTTCCTCAGAAAAGACAATATGGGCCGCACCGGTAAAGTAGGGGTCGATGGCCCCTTTCATGGCGAGCTCTAACTGCTGCAGGGTAAAGCCCCGCCGCTTGGGATCATGGGCGCCACCTTGGAGGCGCTCGATGTTGTCGTTGTTTGTCGACGACCAGCCGGCCGAGACATCGAGCACGGCACCAAAGTCCATTAATCTTACGGTGCTGCCCCCCAACTGTCGCGACCACAGATCGCCCGGGCCGGGGGTCGCTACGGGTTTCTCCTCCAGCCCTTCGGGCTCGGTTTCGGCCAGTGCCCGATCGAGCGCGGACGCAGCCCCCGGTGGGCTCGTTTCGCCGGCATTCAGCTGTCGCTCCAAAGAGCGGATGCGCTGCTCGTAGTCCTTCTTCATTTCTTCAATTTGGCGTTGCAGCTCATCGAGCTCCGCCGAGTCAGCTGCGGACGCCGCCATCAGTGGAGCAGCAGCGGCGAGAACAAGCCCCAAGGTAAAGATAGGCAACGGCAGTTTCGGCATTCGCTTCCCTCGATGCTGCAGATCAAGAACCGCAGGAAATTACAATATCCCCCCGAGAGCCCGCAGGCATACGGCAATCTTGGATTCTCGAATGATGTGCGGAATATAGGATACGATATAACATATCGTTAAAATCGGTGTCAACCGACTCTAGCGGACGTTCGGGCGGCTTGGAGCGGACGTGAGATCGCACTGTCCGCAGGGGGGTTCGGTGCTGCGGCGTCTCTCTGATACGCCGCAGCACCCCCCGGATTGAAGCGCGTCAGCTACCGGGGCCGAGGAGGATCGCCCCTTCGATCCGGAGCCGTTAGCACGCAGTTCTAGGCCCCGCCGGAGGCGGCCTCATTTTGGTAGTGGCCCATCAGGATCTCAGCGACCTCCGGCCGGCTGAACTCTGGAGGTAGGGCTTCGCCGGCCGCCAGCATCTCGCGCACCTTAGTGCCGGATAAGAGGACGAAATCCTCCTTTTTGTGATCGGGCACATCGCGCATCATCACTACTTTATTGAGCTTTTTCGACCAGGCGGTGTGGTCAGCGCGGAAGATCTCGATTTCCAGTGCGCCGGGAGGTACCTCTTCATCGAAGATGGTTTGGGCGTCGAAAGGCCCATAGTAGTCGCCCACTCCGGCGTGGTCGCGGCCGATGATAAAATGGGTGCAGCCTGCGTTTTGCCGAAAGACGGCATGCAGCACCGCCTCGCGCGGGCCGGCATAGAGCATATCGAAGCCATAGCCGGTGATCATCACCGTGTTCGGCGGGAAGTAAACCTCGACCATCTTACGGATGGCAGCGTCGCGCACCGGTGCCGGAATATCACCTTTCTTCAAGGCACCAAGCAGCATGTGGATAAGGACGCCCTCGGCACCCACCGCCGCTTTGGCCATCTTGCAAAGCTCTTCGTGGGCCCGATGCATGGGGTTGCGCGTCTGGAAAGCCACAACCTTGTTCCAACCATGCTCTTTAATCTCGTTGCGAATCTCCACCGCCGTACGGAAGGTATCTGGGAAGTCCTGTTGGAAGTAGCTGAAGCTCAGCACCGTCAGGGGCCCGGACACAACATGCTTGCCAAGCGAGTTAAAGGTCGCCACACCAGGGTGTGCGGGATCGAGGGTGCGAAACACCTTTTCGGCGATGAACTTCTGTTGCTCGCCGGAAAGCGTTTCTATGGCCTCGACATCCTGGATGGCCATGACTGGATTGCCTTCGACGTTCGGATCACGCAGCGCGATGCGTTTCGCGTTCTTGATGCCGCTGATATCGCCGGTCAGATTGAGCACCGGGACCGGCCAGAAGAGGCCCGCAGTGGTTTGCATCTTCTCAGCGACGCTCATGGCGTCGGCGAGATTCATGTAGCCCGTGAGCGGAT
>JAGTVB010000212.1 GCA_018224385.1 Gammaproteobacteria bacterium | reverse complement strand
TTTCAATCTCAAGCGCCTGCATACGCTCACCAACGGCCAATTACCGCCCCTGCGGATTTCTCCGACAGGCTGCTAGGCGGTTGATAAAGACAACTGGAGAGCAATCGTGGCAAAGCGACCGATATTCTACCTGCGACGGGTTTTGGGTTTTGTGCAATCGGTGTTTGGCGATGGTCTGCACGCCAAGCGCGTGCTGCCGCTGGCCAGTGCCACCTTGGGGGTGTTATCAGGATTGAGGCCCAACCCGAGGCCGCAGAGCCACACGCCGGCGAATGCCAGTATGACTCGAAGACCGTCATGGGGGATTACCTCAAAGCCGACCAAACCGGATGCGCACAGGAGCAGCAAGGCGACAATGGTCCCCAGGAACCCTTCCACGGCGCTGCGCGTGAGCACCGTATCCACGGGCAACACCTGACGGTAGGCAAAGAGGGACTTGTTGGCCTTGATCGCCTCCATGCTGCGGGTAGCCGCATCGCGTGCCGTAAAGAAAGTCACCAGACCCGTAAGCAGCCATATGGCAAACTCCGCACCTGGAACAACGCGCACGCGCACGAACGTAAATAGAGCCATAATAAACGCCACATGCACGACGGGCTCGAGCAGCATCCAGAGCCATGCCGCGCGCCCGGCCGCCAGGCGCGAAACCGCCTCGCGAAGAAACAACGCCTTTCCCACCGAATAGGCAATTGACGCGGAGGGACGCAGATCTGTCGCGCTATTGGATTTCGTTCTCTTGCCGCTCATTACCTCCACTCGCCGCAGACAGCCCTCGCAGCACAAAATGGACCGCGCCCGGCACAGTGGGAATTATGCGCGGCTTGCCGGGCGCCGTTCTGCTGCGGTTTGGTGCAGCACTCCGCATGCCAGGATCGCCCGGAAGCGGTCTAAGAATATGATTAAAAACCCGCTGCGCTTGCCCTAGCGACGTTGCACGACAACAAACAAGCGCGCCAAGGGTTAAGCAAAAGCAGAAATTGCAGCACAGGCAACGCGCGCGCGAAGTGACGAGTGGCAAGCAAGCGTCTGTTGCGCTTCAATAGATCCGTATGCATGTCCGAAACGGCCTGCTCGGATCTCGAGGGGCCGTTGTGACTTCCAGGCCGAAACGGGATAACGCTCCGCCATCGCCGTCAACCATCGCTTTTTTTGACAGGTCTTATGAACAAAGTCATCGAGTATCTGCAATCTCGCACCAGCCTATTCTTTATTACCGGACCTTGCGTTATCGAAAGCCGTAGCTTCGCCCTAGAAACGGCCGCGGAGCTCAAAGGTATCTTTGCATCGGCTGGCTTGCCCTTCATCTATAAGTCGTCGTTCGACAAGGCCAACCGCAGTTCTTACAGGAGCTTTCGCGGCGTCGGCATGAACGAAGGATTGTCGATCCTGGCTGACGTGCGGGAGGAAATAGGCGTTCCCGTATTGACGGATGTACATGAATCTTGGCAAGCCGAGCCGGTGGCCGATGTGGTCGATATGCTGCAAACACCCGCCTTTTTGTGCCGTCAAACCGATTTCATCGTTGCCGTCGCCTCGGCCGGAAAACCCGTGAACATCAAGAAGGGCCAGTTCTTGGCGCCCTGGGATATGCAAAACGTCGCGGAAAAGGCCCGTGCCACCGGCAACGAATACATTACCGTGTGTGAGCGCGGCACCAGTTTTGGCTATAGCAACCTCATAGTGGACATGCGCGCTCTGCCGATCCTGGCCGAGACTACCCGGTGCCCGGTGGTGTTCGATGCCACGCACTCGGTACAGCTACCCGGCGCCCAGGGAAGCTGCAGCGGCGGGCAGCGCGAGTTCGTGCCCCATCTGGCCCGCGCCGCGGTGGCCACGGGCGCCGCGTCCGGGGTGTTCGTGGAAGCCCACCCCAATCCGAATCGGGCGCCCTGTGACGGACCGAACATGGTGGCGTTCGACGATTTACCCAAGCTGCTGGCCCAGCTAAAAGGTATCCATCAGCTGGTAAAGGGTGGCTGAACATGCAGGTGGTGATCGTAATCCCGGCGCGCTTTGGTTCTTCTCGTCTACCGGGCAAGCCACTGATCGACATTCTTGGCAAACCGATGATTCAGCACGTCGTGGAACGCGCCCACAAAGTGCGTACCGCGCAGCGAGTGGTGGTGGCTACCGATGACGAGCGCATCGTGCAGGTTGTGGGCGCGTTTGGCGCCGATGCCTTGCTGACCTCTCGCGATCATGCCTCCGGCACCGATCGGCTGGTGGAAGTCATGGATAGCGTGCCCGGCGATATCTATGTAAACCTCCAAGGCGACGAGCCGCTGGTGCGTCCTGAAGACATCGAACTGCTCATTGCCGGCATGCTCGCAGACGAGTCCGTTGCTGCCGGCACCCTGTGCCACCCGCTTCCAACCGCGGAGGCGCACAACCCCAATACCGTAAAGGTGGTGCTGGCGGCCAATGGCGACGCGCTTTACTTCAGCCGCGCCCCGATTCCGTATCATCGCGACGATGACGCGGAAGCCACCTACCTCAAGCACGTGGGCGTTTACGCCTACCGCCGGGCGGTGCTGGAGCAGTACGGCCGCCTGCAACAGCCCCTGCTCGAAACAGCGGAAAAGCTGGAACAGCTGCGATTGCTGCACGCGGGTTACCGCATCAGGGCCTTTCAAGTGGCCCCCACCGGCCCGGGTGTGGATACGCCGGAATGCCTGGAACGCGTGCGCGCTGCAATGAGCGGTCCGCCGCAGCCGGTCAAGACGACGCTGGCAGATGTACGCCTGGTGATTACCGACGTGGATGGCGTGCTGACCAACGCCTCCCTGGTATACTCGGATGCGGGGGAACACAGCAAAGTCTTCCATGCCCGAGATGGGCTTGGTATGCACCTCCTGGAGCTGTGCGGCATTCACGTCGGCGTCGTTTCGGGCAGAGATTCGGCGGCACTTCGAAAGCGATTGGCGGATCTGAAAATCGAATTGCAGGCGCTCGGGGTGAAGGATAAGCGGGCCGCCTGCCAGGCGATGATGGCGCAGGTCCATGTGTCACCCAAAGAAACCGCATTCTTAGGTGATGATACGATGGACCTACCGGCGTTCGAGGCGTGTGGAATGGCCGTCACGGTGGCCGATGCCCCGGAATACATACGCGCGGCAGCGGACGTTGTGTTAACCACTCCTGGCGGTGGCGGTGCATTCCGCGAGTTTGCCGATCGTATCCTGCTTGCCCGCGGCAGGGGCAGTGTGCTTTCCTGTGCGGCGGATTACGAAGCGCTCGTGGGCTACAAGGCGCAATGAGCCGCCTCCTACGGCGGTCGCTGTTCGCAACAGGGGACGTTGCTTGATATTAGACTCGCAAGCCTGAGACGGCGGTAGCCCGGTCGGGCTCCGCCGTGTACGTTGCGGCTCCGGCGTTTGCGACATGCGTGAAACTGCGTCGCAAATGGATCCCTAGAACCGATAGCCCCAGCTTATTTCTAACTCGTTTTGGCTCATGAAGACATTGCCCGTCTGGCTGCCGGTATTGGGCTGATTCTGGCCTTCGATCTCGTTCTCGAACGCATGCATGTAGGCGAGATTGACTTCATGACCACCGCCGAAACGATAGGTCAAGCCCGCCGTGAAATGATCGGTGATCGTTGCCGGCGCCAAGATATTAAACAACGCCTGCGCGCCCTCGAAGGGCTCGTCGCCGTGGCTGTAACCTAGACGAAAGGACCAGTCATCACTGTAGTCATACTGCGCGCCAAACTTGTAGACATTGATATCTTCCCAGCCAAACCCGAGCCCGTCGTCCGCGCCCAAGCGATTGTTGCCCAGCGGCTTTAGCGCATTGCTGTTATTCAATGACGCGACATCGCTGTAGAAGATGCGGTCATACTCGAAAGCCAGGGTGATTTTCGGGGTCAGCTTGTAGGCGGCGCCGACGTTGAGCACCGCCGGAATATCGAACCCACCACCCTCGGCAAACAGGCCTTTGTAATCGTCAAAATCCGTCATGTACAGCTTGGTCTGGTACGAGACCCCGAGATCCAGGCCGTCTACGACCGTGCCAAGCCAGCCCACGCGCACGCCGCCTCCATAGGAGTAGTCGAAACCGTTGTTGGTGACATGCTCCGGCGAGACGGAAAATAACGGCTGCCCGTCTGGGCCGATCTGGGTAAACGGCTGCAGGCCCTCCGCCTTAAAGCGCTGGATGGCGAAGATGGGTGTAATGCCGATCGCATGTCTTTCGGTCAGCTGCCGTGAATAGGTGAGCGCGATGGCCATTTGGATCAAATCGACCCCGGTCGGCTTGCTGGCGTTGAACTGCCCGTTACGGTTGAGATTGCGGGGGTCATCGGAAGCGACCGGCTCAAACTGCAGCCCGCCTGGACCTACGACGGGCTGTCCTCCCGGACCGAAAACCAATGCCGTATTCGGCTCAAACGCAAAGTTTTCAAAGGTCGCGGTGGGGTATTCGCTATTCAAGCCCCCCTGCCCGGCAACTGTTACGGCAAGCGCGCTCTTGTCATCGAGCACCCAGCTGATGCCCAAGTGCGGAATGAAAAAAACCGAGTTGTCGCTCTCCACGGTACCTGGAGTGATCGGAGCGGCACCCAGCGGATCATTGGGATCCGGAATAAAATCATTGTTCGCCGTATAGCCGCGCTCCGGCATGAAAAACGCCAGCCCCGCGTCGGCGCGTCCGCCGAGCTTGACGATGCCCGCGGGATTGGTAAATGCGGTCATGGTCTCTTGTGGCAGAGCGGCTCCACTGGCACCGGCCATTCCTTTTGCCTTGGTGCCGTAGCCATGGGAGAAGTAGCCGTTGGTGGCAAATGCCGCGGCCGGCAGGCTCAACGCCAGCACGGCGGTGAGCGGGAGCGTACGGGGATGCTTTAACACGTTGTTTTCTCCTACCAGCACTGCTCTTAGAAGCTGCGTTAAGAACGACTAAACTCGGCATGGCGGCGTTGCGCCGCGGCGACTATCCTGATGTACTCCCTTGTACACTCCGGTTGTTCGCCACCCTGCGCGCCGCGACTCCGGCGCTCGCGACCGCCCTAAAACAGCTTCTTGCAAATGGCAATTGAGGATTCGCTCGATCGCTCATTTACCGTGCAGCGATTGATTTTTCTAATCCCTTCGGGACTGCTTGGATAAGCGCCTGGAAAGTGCGCCGCTTTTCGGATGCCACTGCCGTGCCAGTTCTTAACCGTGCGGATGCGGCAATCCAAACAACCTGACATTCTTTCGTTTTCCTCCTCAGA
>JAGTVB010000211.1 GCA_018224385.1 Gammaproteobacteria bacterium | reverse complement strand
CCTGAGATGGCAGGCACCGCATAGGTGCGAAACAGCGCGAATTCGAGTGCTCGCTCGATGTCCCACGGAAAGGCGTACGCCGTCAACAGAAAGACGATTTGCCGATAGTCGCGCTCTGGGTCGAGCGCTTCGATCTGCTGCGTGAGTCTGCCTCGCAAGGTAAAGCTCCCGGAGAGTGGTATTGAGTGGCCGCGTGCGCCGTCGCTGCCACCGCACCTGCCTTGGACGCGTCGGCATCCAAAACGTTAACCGACGTGCGCCGGCATGCCAGAACGCCCCGTTCGGCACCTGGCCGGAAGACGAACGACTTCATTGACGGGCGTGTGAGCGAAGCGCTCGGCAGACGGTCATCCAGCCACCACACACCGCCGCTCGGGCCCATTCCCGGCCGCTTACCGCGACCCCGCTCCTCAGGACACTCAGGGTCGCGGTGTTGTTATTTCAGACCGGAAACAGCCACGGCGCTATTCATGATGACCGACAGGCCTACAGCCATGATCGCCAGCGGCACCATGGCTAACATTGACGTCAAAGCTTTCTTGGCTGCCCCCCATGTGCGTTGTCGGGCGATTAGAATCCACCCGAACGGGGCGAGCCCCATCAGCACAAACCAGCCCACGAAGTTGAGCAGCGGAATGCCATAGTAGACGTTCGCCTCTTTTAGCCAGATCCAGTAGCCAGCCGCGACGGCCACGGGATCGATGAAGAGATCAAAAGACACCGCAACGATCGCGGTCAGCAATGGGACCTGCCAAAGATAGCGGCGTTGTGTCAGCATGTCCTCACCGCGACGGCAGAGGATCCCTTCGGCAATCAGTAGCGACAGCCCACCCATTGCGATCCAGCCGAAGAAGATGTAGGTGAAAACCCAAAGCCGGGATTGGCCGGGATACACATAGTTTTCGGAGCCGAAGGAGGAGAGAAAATCCAGCATGGCGCAAAAGCCCCCGGAGAGGATGGCGAAGCTGATGGCATCGGCGGCCCCGAAGCGCCAGATTAAATAGGCGAGCACGACCGCGGCGAAAGTCACGCCAGAGGCCATCAACAGCTCGAAGCTCGGTATCACGGCCGCGCCTTCCCGGTGCGCCACACGTAGAGCACGATCGCCGGCAGCGTGAACAGAGCAAGGTACAGCAATTCGCTGGCGCCAGCAGCACCCGCTGTGGCCGCCCACCCCACGACATGCACCCCATAGAGCGCCACTGGGATCCAACGGCCCCACGCCGTGTCCCGTTTGAGGACGTGTTCGGGAAAGTCTGAAGCAACGCTCATTGATGCCTCGTACCCATTCGGTCCCTGAGCTGTCTGGCGGGCGTTCACAATTGGACCTTGGCTGCCATTGCCCACCAGCTGACACGCGATTGTGTTGTCGGCCCACGGCCGATGCCCAAAGGGCGTTTCCTGGCTGTGTTCAGGCTACGTGTTGATAGCCTTACGCCATAAGGCTTTGCGGTGGCTTCCCTCGATTCTCTGGGGCGCATAAGACAAGGCTTGGAGCTTCTGCAGCAACACAAAGTCTGAACATAGCCCGTTTCCTGGACTTCAACTGGCGCGAAATGCTCTGGAGCGCATCGATTGTCTTTAAAGCCCAGGAATGGCCATCGGGCCGAAAATCACGCGCTATCAGCACAGGCTGTTGTAGGATAGGCGGAGCAAGACTCAAAGCAAACCCGGCGGTTAGCCCCCAGACACCACGTAGGCTGGTTAGCCTGGAGCGACTCACGGGAGTAGCATGCCATTATCTGTTCGCATCTGTGAAGCATGAAGCTACGCCTTGACGGCGTCTCGGCGTCTGTTGCTGGCGACGGACCAGGTCCGTCTCGACGCAAAACAAGCCAACCGGAAGGACAAGAGGTTCGATATCCCTTGACGTTTTGCACTGTAAGTGCAAATAGCCACTGACAGCGTTTTCGACGGAGCGCGATGGCGTGTCGTTCTTCATCCGGTGCTGCGCGAGATAAGAACGCAGTGCCTGGGCGCTTGCCTGCGGCGCCACCGGCGAACAACGATCGTTGCCCACGCACTGTTCTCCTTACCGTAAGTTGCTTGTGAACGTCATCTTCGCGTTCAAATGGGTAACCGCGCCGAGGTGGCTCGTCCTGGCATCAGCATAAAGGGCATAAAAAAGGGCTGTGACAAGGGCCAAGCAACGGAAGGGGCCGATTAACGGCAAGGGGCCTAGCCACAAAGGGCTGCACAAGGGCTCCCCATCCCCATGGGCTCGCCGGCGATAACCGCGTTCGGGAGCGGGTCAATTGTATCCCCCCGATTGATCGATTGTTTGCGTCAAGCTCGCGCACCGCTGGCCGAAAACGAGGGTGCATGCGCTTTTGGACGAGACGCTCTTCTGATACCCTACCGGTGGCGGGCACCTTGCCCGTGCTCGAGCCGGAGGCGCTGCTCGCCCCGCACCAATCAAAGCTCACTGCCATCCGCAAGCTCGCCGGTGTCCCGAAAGCCCACTGGCAGGCGTTTTATTTCTCAGCCTTCGAGGCTTATGCCCGCTTCGTGCAGCAACTCCCGGCCTCCGAGGCCCATCACCATGCGGGCCCCGGCGGTCTTCTGGCCCATGGTCTCGAAGTGGTTTACGAGGCGCTGAAACTGCGGCGCGGGCGGCTGATTCCCGCGGGCGCTTCGGCCGAAGCGCTCGCTGCCACACAGGATCTTTGGACCTATGCCACCGCCACGGCGGCTCTGCTGCACGACCTTGGAAAACCGGTCGCGGACCAGCGTGTCCTGCTCTATGACCGACACGGCCGTGCCCTCGGCGACTGGGATCCATGGGCGGGGCCAATAGGTGGCGATGCCCATGGGTACCGGGTGGAGTTCCTTCGTAGCCGTTCGTATCGCCGCCATGAGCGCATTTCACCGCTGCTTGCCCGGTTTGTGCTCCCCGATCAGGCCCTGAGCTGGCTTGGAAGTGATCCCCCTGTGCTGGAGGCTTGGCTTGCCACCCTGAGCGGCGACGACGAGCACGCCGGGATCCTGGGCGAGCTCGTGAGCCAAGCGGATCGCCTGTCCGTTGCGGGGAACTTAGCGGGTACCCAGTCCCAGATGCCCACCGCGACTCGAAAGCCCCTGGCGGAGCGGCTGTTGACGGGCCTGCGCTACCTGCTCGACCAAGAGCGCCTCCCGCTTAACCGCCGAGGGGCCGCCGGCTGGCTTGTGGATGATGATCTCTGGCTCGTCAGCAAGCGGGTGCTCGATAGCTTGCGGGAGCACCTCACCGGGGAGGGCCAAACCGGTATCCCGACCGCGAACGATCGCTTGATGGGTGAGCTGCAGCAGTATGGTCTGCTGGTGCCAAACGGTGATCGCGCGGTATGGGTGGCCGAGGTGAAGCTCGGCGACTGGTGTCAGCAGCTCACGCTGCTTCGTTTTCCGGTGCGGACCGTGTGGCCCGCTGCGGATACACGGCCTGCGACCTTCGAGGGCCGTGTAACCCCGGTGCTTGAGCGGTCATCCCCCTGCGACGCGAGGGATCGCATGGACGACAGCACGACTGAAGCCTCACGCGTCGCACGCCCGCTCGATAGGGATGCAGCACGGCACGTTTCGGGGATCGACGTGGCCGGCCCGGGGGCGCCGAGGACAGAGGACACGTCTGCGCTTTCCACTCGGGACGAGGAGGACAACGGATGCCAAACGGACGGTGTGAGCATCGCCTCCACTATCGACTCGGGACGAGGGCTCCACGGCGCAGGGTTGGCGCATAAGCTGGAGACAAACGCCGACCCGGGCACGCACGGCATCAATACGGATGATGCCGGTCAGCGATTCCTTCGCTGGCTCAAGGACGGTCTTACCGCAGGCCACCTGCCGGTCAATACCGTCAACGCGCGGATTCATACGGTCGATGAGGGTGTCTTGCTGGTGAGCCCCGGTATTTTCAAGGACTTCAATCCGACGGAATGGCATAGCGTGCAGAAGCGTTTCCAGAAGCTGAAGCTGCACCGCAAAACGCCCGAGGATACCAACGTGTGGACCTATGCCGTCAACGGCAAGCGAAAGCAGAGCCTCATCAAGGGCTTTGTCATCCCGAATCCGGGCGAGAGCCTCGGCATCGAGGCGCTGCCGCCACCCAATCCCCATCTGGCGCGCCCGGAGGAGGCCATCTAGTGGCGAGCGAGGTGTTCGACAATCGGCTGCGTCCCGCCATCGAGTTTCTGCCGGCGGCGGTGCTGGGCGCGGGCGGCGTTGTGCTCGGCACCGCGCCCGGTCCGTTCTTCCCGCTGATGCCGGGGCTCGCCACACTTGTTGCGGCGGTTTTCATGGCGCTTGCCGGCTGGCGGTTCTACCAGGGCTGCCAAATCCTCCGCTACCGCCGGCAGCTGAAGCGCCTGCCTCGGTATGTGCTGGACGCTGAGGCAATTCCCTTCTCCCATCAGAAGCTCTTTCTCGGGCGCGGATTCCCATGGGATCAGCGTCACAGCCAGCGGCTCATCGAGGCCCGCTCTCCGAGCGGGCGCCGTTATGTATATTTGCGCCGAAAACTGATCCGGCATTTGCACTGAATTTTGACCCGCCTGAAACACTGCCAATGCGGGCT
>JAGTVB010000210.1 GCA_018224385.1 Gammaproteobacteria bacterium | reverse complement strand
CTGCTCAGGGCAATTGGGGCAATTTTTCCCCAATTGAAGTGTGTGAAGAGCCATCGAAGACTGTGCTCTAACCCGTGACACAGCCATTCCAACTGCAACAGGAGAGTCCCACATGACTATTGAACGTCTGGTTTTGAGCGCGATGAAGGAAGGTATGGACGACTTGAGGCCGATCGGCGACCGCTACAGCCCCAGGGCGGGGTCTTGAAGCGGATCGCCACAACCTGCTCGTCTGAAAACCTCGACTTGCGCATGCTTCGCTCCGTCCAAGGAGGGCAGTCTCTCAAGGAATCCTTGGTCCGAAATCACCAGAGCAGGTCACAGCCATGTCTTCCATTCCGTCCATCATGGTCGCCTCCCTGCGACACGTTCAGAAAACCAGCACCTTGTCGGCGCTCGCGGTAACTTCGGCCAGTTCGTCCATCGCATCCATACAGGTGCCGCGGAGCAGGACACGGCCCTTTCGTACGGGCAGGATGGGAAACAGGATGAGCAGGAAGGCCGTTATGGTGATGAAGACGGAAAGCACCGTCTGTGCCCTCTCGTCCGGTCTCCCACGTTCTCCCCTCCGTTTAGGGTACATCCACATGAACTTGTACTGGCAATGCCATAGGACCGTTCACACGGGACAAAGGACTGACCGAACCAAGTTCACACGCGCTGCGGTGTCGTCAAACGGCTGGACCGCTGCCACAACGACATCGTTACATCCCGTCGAGAAAGCCATCAGCCTCCGCGAGGATCGCTGTCAGGCGCTCCGGCGGCCAACCCGCAAGTGTACGATAAGGCATGGCAAGCCGAGGGTTACTTGCCAGCCGGTCTTTCTGACGGATCAGGAAAGCCCAGTAGAGATAGTTGAACGGGCATGCCTTCGGACCCATCTTCTGCTTCACGTCGTACACGCATTCCGAACAAAAGTCCGACATTCGGTCGATGTAGGCCCCTGAAGCGGCATATGGCTTGGATGCCATTTGACCGCCGTCCGCGTAAACGGCCATGCCCAACGTGTTCGGCATCTCAACCCATTCGAACGCGTCGGCATAGACGGCGAGATACCAGCGCTCGATTTCTCGTGGCGCGACGCCGGCCAACAGGGCAAAGTTCCCCGTCACCATCAGGCGTTGAATGTGATGCGAATAGGCATATCGCGCCGTTCCGCCGATCGCCTCGCGCAGACAGCGCATGGGAGTGTCGCCGGTCCAATAGAAGGCCGGCAGCTTCCGCGTTGCCTGGAGGGCGTTCCGTCCCTCGTATTCCGGCATCAAGGTCCAGTAGACTCCGCGCACATACTCGCGCCAACCCAATATCTGACGCACAAAACCCTCGACAGCGTTAAGCGGCGCGGCTCCGGAACGCCAGGCGGCTTCGGCCGCCCTGCAGACCTCTCTGGGAGAAACTAGCCCAAGGTTTAATGCCGGTGCCACAAGCGAGTGGAACAAGAACGGCGCGCGTGCCTTCATGGCGTCCTGGTAATCGCCGAAACGCGGCAGGCCAACGGCTATGAAATTTTCCAACGCACGCAACGCATCGGGGCGATTTACTGGCCAGCCAAATTCCTCAAGCCCGCCGAAATGATCGCTGAAGCGCTGCTCGACCAGCGCCATCACCTCACGCGTCGTTTCGTCCGGCGCGAACCGGAGCCGGTCGGGAGGAAGGATGGACGCTGGCAGTGGCTTGCGGTTTTCCGAATCGAAATTCCATTCACCGCCTGCGGGCTGATCGCCCTCCATCAGTATTGCGTGCTCTCGACGCATCTCGCGATAGAAATGCTCCATCCGCCATGTTCGACGCCCCCGTGCCCACTGGGCGAAGCGGGAGCGACTTGCGAAGAAGCGGTTATCAGCGCGCACCTCGACCGGCCGGCCCGTCATGGCTTCCCAGCTTTCGACCATCGCTTGCACACGCCACTCTCCAGGCTCGGTCACAACCAAGCAGTCGGGCGCGTGCCTAGCTACCGCACGTTGAATCTCCGTTGTCAGATTGCCGCCATTGTTCGGGGCATCGAGCTGCACATAATCGACTGATACGCCACGTCGGCGCAGTTGATCGGCGAAATGGCGCATCGCGGACAATACCAACACGATCTTCTGCTTGTGATGCCGGACGTAGGTGTTTTCTTCCATCACCTCCATCATCAGCACGATGTCACGCGCGGCATCGACACCTGCGAGCGCGGATATGTCGAACGAAAGCTGATCGCCTAGAATGATCCTCAGGACGCTCATAACGTTTCCAGCCGCAGCGTAGGAAGGTTCGGGATCGTAGCGCCTCGCCAGCGTCGTGAGCAATACTTGACTTTCTCCCAGTTCCGCGCCCACTTCTTGCGCCAAGCGAAGGGCCGACCAAAATGTGCGCGTGGCTTGGTCGGAAGCTCCGACTTAGAACCCATCCTTGCCATAGCGCTACCAAGGCACGGGCTGGCCGCGCCAGTCGAAGAAGCCGCCGTTGGCCTCAACGTTGAGTTTATCGACGACGGCCAAGATGTGGCGGGACGCTTCAGCGGGCGTGTGGACGTCCAACCCGGTCGCTGCAAAGGGAGCAGAAAGTGCCGTAGCAACCGTGCCAGGATGCAATGCGATGCAGAT